>JAMNXV010000103.1 GCA_023623185.1 Bacillota bacterium | reverse complement strand
CCCCTCAACCCCGGCCGATCTCCACTTCCCTCCCAGGCAAAGTCGAAATCCGCCGCACTCCCCGCCCCGCAGCCCACTCCTTCAACCCTCCACCACCCGGCAACCGGCCCCGGCAGCGCGCACGAACTGAAGCCAGCTGCGACCGCCGCAGACCCACAGAGCCCACACGTACAGGCTCACGCAGGGGGTATCCCCCGCAACCCCACCGGCGAAGGTCCCCCGCCAACCCGCCCCGAAGCCGCCAACAGCACACCGAGAAGGCAAGAAATGCACCCGGCTCCCCCGCCCGGGTGCATTTCTCAATCGCAACCACGCCCCCACCACTCACGCACTCCCCCAAAGCCAGGAACGCGCAGCCCCCAGGCACCCTTACCCCCGCAAATGCCTGATCTCCTCGGTCAGCGCCGGCAGCACCTCGTGCAGGTCGCCCACCACGCCGTAGTCGGCCACGCCGAAGATCGGCGCCTCGGGGTCCGAGTTGATGGCCACGATGCAGCCCGCGGACGTGATGCCGGCGACGTGCTGGATGGCGCCCGAGATGCCGCACGCAATATAGAGCTTCGGCCGCACCGACTTGCCCGTCTGGCCCACCTGGTGGTCGGCGGAGATCCAGCCCTCGTCCACAGCGGCCCGCGATGCGCCCACCGCGCCGCCCAGCGCATCGGCGAGCTCCTGCAGCAGCCTGAAGCCCTCCTTGCCGCCAACGCCCCGGCCGCCGGCGACGATGATCTCCGCCGACTCCAGGTCGACGCCGCCGTTGACGGCCTCCTTGATCACCTGCAGCACCTGCACCCGGATCCGCTCCCCGGGCACACGGATCTCCTCCCGGATGATCTCCGCGTGGCCCACCCCGGGCTGCGGCTTCGGGAAGACGCCTGGGCGCACCGTGCCCATCTGCGGCCGGTGGTCCGGGCACATGATGGTGGCCATCAGGTTCCCGCCGAACGCGGGGCGGGTCCAGGCGACCAGGCCGGTCTTCTCGTCGATGTCCAGCGACGTGCAGTCCGCGGTCAGCCCGGTGCCCAGGCGGCAGGCGAGCCGCGGCGCCAGGTCGCGGCCGTTCTGCGTGGCCCCGATCAGCATGGTGGTGGGGCCGTACTTCCGCACCAGGCGGTCAAGCGCCTCGGTATAGGCGTCCGTGGAGTACTCCCGGTACTCCTCGCCCTCCACCACGATCACCGTGTCCGCCCCGTGGGCCGAGGCGGCCTGCACGGCTCCCTGCACGTTGTGGCCGATCACCACCGCCACCAGCGCCCCGCCCTGCTTGTCCGCCAGGGTCCGGCCGGGATTCAGGAGCTCCAGCCCCACGTTCCGGGCCGAGCCGTCGG
The DNA here is from genome assembly GCA_023623185.1 of Bacillota bacterium. GTDB lineage: Bacteria > Bacillota > Sulfobacillia > Symbiobacteriales > Symbiobacteriaceae > Symbiobacterium. The sequence goes on along the minus strand of JAMNXV010000103.1, from coordinate 2,650 downwards.
CATAGGTCTCAATCAGTACCCATACATCCTTGCTCCTGGTCTCCATCCGCTCACCTCCCGTCAGATGTAGTTGGCTTCGCTCAGCAGTTCGATCAGCCGCATGGCCGACGCCTGGCAGCAGTCCTCACGGACGATCACGGTCCCCTGCTTCCGGGGCGGGACGAAGGAGCGCTTCACCTTGGTCGGCGACCCCTTGAGGCCGATGCGGGTCTCGTCGATATCCGGGAGATCCTCCAGCCCGATGACGGGGATCTCCGCCCGCAGCGCCGCCAGACGCCGCTTCAGCGGCGCAAGCCGCGGGTCCCACGGGGGCCTGGAGAAGGTGACGAGGCACGGCAGCGCCACCCGGACCACCATCTTGCCCTCGTCCGCCTCCCGCACCACCTTCAGACTCTCCCCCTCCACCTCCGCCTGCAGGGCGTACGTCACCTGGGGCAGGCCCAGGTGCTCGGCGATTTGCGGGCCCACCTGGGCCGTGTCGCCGTCGATCGCCTGCTTGCCGCAGAAGATGGCGTCGAACGGCCCCTCCCGCTCCGCCACCTTCCGGATGGCGGTGCTGAGGATGTAGCTGGTGGCCATGGTGTCGGAACCGCCGAAGCGCCGGCCAGAGACCAGGTAGGCTCTGTCCGCCGCCATGGCCAGGCAATCCTGCAGCGCGGCCTTCGCCTGCTCGGGGCCCATCGAGATCACCACGATCTCCGTCTCCGGGTGCCGGTCCTTGATGCGGGCGGCGGCCTCCAGCGCGCACCGGTCGTAGGGGTTGACGATGCTCGGCACGCCCGAGCGGATCAACGTGTGAGTGACCGGATCGATCTTGATCTCCGCCGTATCCGGCACCTGCTTCACACAGACCAGGATCTTCACCGCTCGCTTCCCTCCTTCGGCGGCAGCACCATGGCCTCGCCCTCCAGCACGGTCTCGCCCCGCTGGTTGGCGCAGGTGGTGCGCAGCCGCAGCCGCTTGCCGTTCACGATCTCGGCGACCTCCACCGTCGCCGTGATGGTGTCGCCGATCTTCACCGGCGCCGTGAAGTTCAGGGTCTGGCTCACGTAGATGGTGCCGGGGCCGGGCAACTTCATCCCGATCGCGGCCGAGATGAGCCCGGCGGTGAGGATGCCGTGAGCGATGCGCCCGCCGAACCGGGTCTCCCGGGCCCACTCCTCGTTGACGTGGGCCGGGTTCAGGTCGCCGGTGATGCCGGCGAAGAGGTAGACGTCGGTCTCCGTGATGGTCTTGGTCACAGAAGCCTTGTCGCCGATCTGATACCGCACTGCGATCCCTCCTCCTTGCGTGACCGCTCCCGCTACCGCAGCTGGTGGCCGGCGATCACCATGCGCATCACTTCGGAAGTGCCTTCATAGATCTCGGTGATCTTGGCGTCGCGCATCAGCCGCTCGACGGTGGTGCCCTTGATGTAGCCGATGCCGCCGTGGATCTGCACCGCCTTCACCGTCTGCTGCATGGCGGTCTCGGAGGCGAAGAGCTTGGCCATGGCGGCCTCTCTGGAGTGGGGCTGGCCCTGGTCCTTCAGCCAGGCGGCGTGGTAGACCAGGTGACGCGCCGCCTGCACCTGCGTGGCCATGTCGGCGATCATCCACTGGATCGCCTGGTTGGCGGCGATGGGCCTGCCGAACTGCTTGCGCTCCCTGGCCCACTTCACCGACTCCTCCAGCGCCGCCTGGGCTATGCCCAGGGCCTGCGCGGCGATGCCGATCCGCCCGCCGTCCAGCGTCATCATCGCGATCTTGAAGCCCTGGCCCTCCTTGCCCAGCAGGTTGCCTGCCGGCACCCGCACGTCCTTCAGCAGGATCTCGGTGGTGTTGGAGCCCCGGATGCCCATCTTGGACTCCTCGTTGCCGACGGAGACGCCGGGGTAGCTCTTCTCGACCACGAAGGCGGAGATGCCCCTTGTGCCCTGCGACTTGTCGGTCATGGCGAAGACGATCAGCACGTGGGCCTTCCCGCCGTTGGTGATGAAGACCTTGGTGCCGTTCAGCACGTAGTGGTCGCCGTCCCGGACGGCGGTGGTCGTCTGCGCGGCGGCGTCGGTGCCGGCCCCGGCCTCGGTCAGGCAGAAGGCCCCCAGCCACTCGCCGGAGCAGAGCTTCGGCAGGTAGCGCCGCTTCACGTCCTCGGAGCCGAACTGGTAGATCGGCCACGTCGCCAGCGAGGTGTGGGCCGACAGGATCACGCCGGTGGAGGCGCAGACCCGGGAGATCTCCTCCACGGCGAGGATGTAGCTGAGGGTGTCGGCCCCCGCGCCGCCGTACTCCTCGGGAAACGGGATGCCCATCAGGTCCAGCTGCGCCATCGCGGCCACCGACTCCGCCGGCCACCGGGCCGCTTCGTCGATCTCCGCCGCGATGGGCGCGCAGTACCGCTCGGCGAATTCCTGGGCGGCCTGGCGAACCAGCTTCTGTTCCTCGGTCAGTCTGAACATGCGCGTGTCCTCCTCGATGGGTGGGTTCGGCTGTGGCCGCTTCATGTGAACGTTATCTTTTTCACAAAGCCGCCCGCACAGGGGCCGTCGTTGATGAACTCGGGTCCACGATCACAGGCGGCCCCTGACGGACGGGGCCACGTCAACAGTCGGCAGTCGGGTCCCCAGAGGCGGGGCCCTTTCCGCAGCCCGGTCCCGGGGCGGCGGCGC
>JAMNXV010000106.1 GCA_023623185.1 Bacillota bacterium | reverse complement strand
GGGCATCACCTACACCAACTTCGGCCCCGGCATGTCGATGGGCCACTCGGTGGCGGTGAAGGCGATTCCGGGCGTGAAGGACGCGCTGTCGGTGACGATCCCCGCGGGCATGGGCGTACATAAGCGGGCCGTCTACGTGGAGCTGGAGCCCGGGGCAGACTTCGCGGCGGTGGAGCAGGCCATCAAGACCGATCCGTACTTCGTCAAGGACGAGACCCGGGTGACGCAGGTGGAGTCGGTCAGCCAGCTGGTGGACGTGGGCCACGGCGTGGTCATGGAGCGCAGGGGCGTCTCCGGCGCCACCCACAACCAGCAGTTCCGGTTCGAGATGCGCATCAACAACCCGGCCCTCACGGCGCAGGTGATGGTGGCCGCGCTGCGGGCCGCCGCCCGGCAGCAGCCCGGGTGCTATACGATGATCGAGATCCCGGTCGTCGACTTCCTGCCGGGCGACCGGGAGGCGTGGATCCGGAAGCTGGTGTAGACGCCTGAAACCCGCCGACGCCCCTCCTCGTCGAAATCGACACACAAAGGCGGGGCGTCATGGGCGGTGCGTACAATCACAGGGCCCGACTGCTGGTGATCGGGGTCGTCCTGGCCCTTGGCAGCGTGATCGCAGGCCCGGGCAGGCCGGCCGCTGCCACCTCGGTCATCTGCTGCACTTCCTGGGATGTCGTGCGGCACGAAACCCACGCGTCGTACGTGCCAGAGTCGGTGAACCCGGTGACGTCCGTGAGCACAAGCAGCCACACGGTTGGAGAAGCCGGGTGGTGGGCTTTCCGCTCACGGTCACCGCCGTACTCAAACCCAGCGTCCTGGACGAGAGCCCGGGGGAAGGGCTGCTGCTCTGGCTGGGCGAGGAGAGGCCCGAGGTGAAGGCGCTGCAGGCGCTGTCAGGCCAGGAGGCCGTCTTCCTGGTGACGCTGACCGGGGGATTCGAAGGGCTCTGGCTCAACGGTGTGCCGTACAGTCAGCTCGAGCAGCTGGTGAACGAGGCCGCGGCAGCGCTGGCTGCGTGCCGCGCCGTGTGGGCCCGGCGGCGCCGTGCGAAACGGGGCCGTCCCGTGAGTCATCCTCAATGACTCGCGGGACGGCCCCATGCTTCGTGAGGGGTTCATGCACACTCCACCTACACAAGTTCCTCCTGCGCCGGCTGCGCCTCCTGCGCCTCCCCGGGCTGGTCGACCGAGGCTTCGCTGAGCTGGTCCTCTGCGGCCTCGCCGAATTGCTCGGGCCGCGCCGCCTGCAGCCGGAAGCGGGCGACCTCGGCCGAGGCGGCCTCGGCGATCCCGGCCAGCTCCGAGGCGGAGGCGGCCAGCTCCTCCGTGGCCGCGGCGTTGTTCTCGGCGATGCTGGACAGGTGCCGGGCGTGCTCGCCGATCTGCTGCATGGTCGCTCCCTGCTCCTCGATGGCCGCGGCGATGCGCGCCAGCAGCTCGTGGCTCTCCCGGGCCGCCTGCTCGATGCGGTCCATCTCGCCGCTGACCGCGGCGACGCTCTCCGCGGCACGCTGGGCCTCCTCCACCGCCTGCTGCACCAGGACGTTGATCTCCTGGGCAGACTTGCTGGAGTTGGCGGCCAGGTGGCCGACCTCCTGGGCGACCACCGCGAAGCCCTTGCCGTGCTCGCCCGCCCGGGCGGCCTCAATGGCCGCGTTGAGCGAGAGCAGGTTGGTCTGCGACGCGATCTCCTCAATCACATTGGTGAACTTGCTGATCTGCTGGCTGCTGGCGGCAATGGCCTGCACGATTGAGACCATCTTCTCCATCGCCTCACGGCTGGCCCGGACGATGGTCACCGTCTCACTGGACTTGCCGCTGGCCGTCTCGGCATCCGCCGCCAGGCTGGCGACCGTGGAGCCCGACTCCTGAACGGCGCGGGTCACTTCCTCCACGGTGATCATCTGATCCTCCGCGCCCGAGGCGATCTGCGCCGCCGCCTTGCTGTTCTCCTCGGCCGCATAGGCCACCTGCGTCGCATGGTGCTGCAGGTTGGTGAGCGTCTCCGACAGCGCGGCAAGCGCCTCGTTGTACTGGCCGGCCAGGACCGCCAGCTCGCCCCTGGCCTGCTGCCGGATCTGTCGGGTCAGGTCGCCGTCGGCCAGGGCCTTCACGGACTCCACCATCTCCTTCAGCAGGTCCGCCAGCCGGGATGCGGCGACGATTGCCTTCTCCTGGGCCTCACGGAACTGGCCCTCCCCCGTGATGGTCTGCCGGCACGCATCCAGCTGGCCATCGGCCAGGGCGGTCAGCTGGCAGTTCAGCGCAGCGATGGTGGACTCGATCGATTCGGCCATGCGGTTGGCCGACTCCTTGATGCGCCCCAGCTCGCCCGGCAGCGTCACGGTGATCCGGCGGCCCAGGTCGCCCCGCTTCAGGCCGTCCAGCATCTGGCTGGTGTCGGCCAGGGCGACCTCCACCCCGTCCAGCGCCAGGTTAATGGAGCGGGCAATCTGCGCATAGCGGGAGCTTCCCGGCAGATCGATGCGGGCGGTCAGGTCGCCCCGCTCGAAGGCCTTCGCCACCTTCTCGACGGCCTCCAGCGGCTCGGTCTGCCAGCGGTAGATCAAGACGCCCAGGAACGCGCCCACCAGCCCGCCCACGCCGGCGATGATCCACAGCAGGAAAGGCGGCAGGCCCAACGTGCCCACCACGGCCATGGCGATGGCGACAGCCGCCGGCCAGGCCAGCATGAGCGATACGTGGCCGAAGGCGCCCAGACGCTCGCCCCGGCTCTCCCGCCGGCGCAGGCGGGCCAGCGTGTTCAGCAGCCCCTCCTCGCCGGCGTTCATCCGCCGGTAGAGCTCCTCGGCTTCCTTGATCTCCTCACGGGTCGGCTTCCGCCGCACGGAGCGGTAGCCGACGATCTTCCCGTCGACCACCACCGGCGAGACGAACGCCTTCACCCAGTAGTGGTCGCCGTTCTTACACCGGTTCTTGACCAGCCCAACCCAGCGTTCTCCGGCCTGAATCGTCTGCCACATGTCCTTGAATGCCGCGCGCGGCATGTCCGGGTGGCGCACGATGTTGTGGGGCTTGCCGATCAGTTCCTCGGCGGTGTAGCCGGAAACGGCGCAGAAAGAAGCGTTTGCGGTGGTAATGATGCCTCTCAGGTCGGTTTCGGAGATGAGGCGTTCTTCTGCAGGGTAGTCGTGTTCGATCTGTGTAACGGGGATGTTCCGTTTCATCGTCGTCCCTCCTTAGGCGGAACGGGGGTGGGTGGAACTGCGCATTCGTTCATCCATTATAACGTCAACTTGTTAACGGAAGGTTGCCACACACCGACCTTCGACCACAATAACACTTTATGCTCATGTTCGTTCCGACTACTACCCGAAATGTTGCGGCCGTATATCGGTTGCTCGCCCTGTTGCTGCGTGACCGGTAAGAAAAATGGCCAGAGGTCCCGTGCGACCTCCGGCCCACACCCTATTTTCCCATGAGCACGAGTAGCTAGCCCAACATCTTCATCAGGCCCGTCATGGCCAGCAGCGCCCCGCCCAGGGAGGCCAGCAGACCGCTGGCCAGCCGGGAGACGGCGGGGAGCTGGTCGGTCTCGCCCCGCGCGTAGGCGGCCACCGTCGTCTGCTCCCCCAGCAGCGCGTGGCCTGCGCCGGCCAGCACCAGCGAACCGCCCATCGCGAGCAGCTGCCACCCGGGCCACAGCTGCGGCGCGAAGCTGCGCAGAGCCAGTGTGATCGCCAGTCCTGCGAATCCTGCCGCCATCCCCGCCCGCAGCCACCGGTCGTGCGCCTGCCCCCACCGGTACATCCGCGCCCTCCACCACAGCCGCCGGTCCACGCCCCATCCCCCCAAGAAGGGCTGTTTATGATCATGATAACAGGGGCTTTTGGTGGGTGGCAAGGGAGAACAAACGAACTTGTTTTGTTTGTGTGGGTTTGCGGATAGTCTCGCGGTGGAGCCACGGCGTGCCGGCCGTGGATACCATCCCTCCCGGCTACCGCCTCGTGCCGGAGGAGGTGCTTCAATAGAGCCACGGCATTTCAGCCGTGGATAC
>JAMNXV010000136.1 GCA_023623185.1 Bacillota bacterium | reverse complement strand
ATCCCGTCGCCTCCGCCAGACCCGCAGATGTGGCGGAATTGGCAGACGCGCACGGCTCAGGACCGTGTCGGGTAACCACTCCCGGTGGGAGTTCGAGTCTCCCCATCTGCACCAAATGCGAGGGTAGCTCAGTTGGCCAGAGCACACGGCTGATAACCGTGAGGTCCCGGGTTCGAATCCCGGCCCTCGCACCACTTTTTGCTCGCTGGTGTAGCTCAGCCGGTAGAGCAGCTGATTCGTAATCAGCAGGTCGCCGGTTCGAGTCCGGCCACCAGCTCCAACCTCTTGCCTGCCGGCCTTCGTGCGCCGCGCGTCGCCGGTGGGCGAAACTGTTTTCCGATTCACCATTTCCCACAGCCCACGACACACAGCTCACAACCCCTGCGCCATACGGAGAGGTGGCCGAGCGGTTGAAGGCGACGGTCTCGAAAACCGTAGTAGGCCTTGTGTCTACCGTGGGTTCGAATCCCACCCTCTCCGCCAGCATCATCAGGACCCAGCCTCTGCGGCTGGGTCTTGTTTTGCTTTTGCTGCCCACAGGGGCTTGTGCTATAATTTGACGGTACTTTACCTCGTTCTGTGCGCTGGAAAGGAGCCATGGTCCCGTGGAACTCTTCCTGACTGAGAATCAGACGGAGGATATGCGGCTCTCCGTCCGCGCCACCAGGGTCCTGCACCACGAGAAGACCCCGTACCAGGAACTGATCATCGTGGAGACCCCGCAGTGGGGGCGCCTCATGGCCCTGGACGGTTTCTTTCAGACCTGCGATCGTGACGAGTTCGTCTACCACGAGATGGGCGCGCACGTGCCGATGCTCACCCATCCCGATCCGAAGCGGGTGCTCATCATCGGCGGCGGCGACGGCGGCATGGCCCGCGAGGTGGTGCGCCACCCGGGGGTCGAACACGTCGACCTGGTCGAGATCGACGGGCGCGTCATCGAGTGCTGCAAGGAGTACTTCCCGCAGATCTCGGTGGCGCTCTCGGGGAACCCGAAGGTGCACGTACACGTGGCCGACGGCATTCAGTGGGTGCAGCAGCACGAGGCGGAGTACGACGTGGTCATCATCGACTCTTCCGAGCCGATCGGGCCCGGCGAGGGCCTATTCACGGCCAACTTCTACGCCAGCGTCTACCGCTGCCTCACCGGCGACGGCATCTTGGTCGCCCAGACTGAGTCGCCCTGGGTGAACGCATCGGTGATCCAGCGGGCCTACCGGGGCATCCGGAAGTCCTTCCCCATCACACGGCTGTACCTCTGCGCGGTGCCCACGTACCCGACCGGGCTCTGGTCGTTCACGGTGGGGTCGAAGAAGTACGATCCGCTGCTGGCCGAGCCCGAGGAGCGCATCGCCGAGCTGGGCGACCTGAAGTACTACACCCCTGAGGTGCACCACGCCGCGTTCCAGCTTCCGGCCTTCGTGGCCAGGCTGCTGGAGGAGGCCGAGGAGCAGGAGGCCGAACAGGAGGCCAGGCAGGAAGGGGAGGCGCAGCCGTGAGCGGGCGCAACTTGCCCGGCTTTCCGCACATCGAGCGGCTTGCCGACTTCATGGCCTCGTCAGACGACTACGCATCGGCCCGGACGGTGCTCTGGGGCATCGGTCAGGACTTCACCACGTCGTACCGCCCCGGGACCCGGTTCGGCCCGGGGCGCATCCGGGAGGCGTCATACGGGCTGGAGGAGTTCAGCTATCACTCCCGCATGAGCCTCACCGAGAAGAGTTTCTTCGACCTGGGCGATGTGGCCGTGGTCTTCGGCGATGTGCAGGAGACGCTGCGCCGCGCCGAGGAGGTGGCCCGCCGGCTCTTCGCCGACGACAAACTCTCCCTGATGATGGGCGGCGAGCACCTGGTCACGCTGCCGGTGGTGAGGGCCGCCCACGAGAAGTACGGCGATGACCTGGTGCTGCTGCAGTTCGATGCCCACGCCGACCTGCGCGAGGATTACCTGGGCAACCCCCTCAGCCACGCGACGGTCATGCGGCGCTGCCTCGACTTCTTGCCGGCGCGCAACCTCTACCAGTTCGGCATCCGCAGCGGCACGCAGGAGGAGTACGAGTTCGGCATGAGCCGGTGCCACCTGTTTCCCCACGAGGTGCTGGAGCCGCTGCGGCAGGTCATCCCGACGCTGGGAGACCGGCCGGTCTACGTCACCATCGACATCGACGTGATGGACCCGGCCTTCGCGCCCGGCACCGGCACGCCCGAGCCCGGCGGCATCACCAGCCGCGAGATGATCGACGCCGTGCTCGCCATGCGCGGCCTCAACGTGGTGGGGCTCGACGTGGTGGAGGTGGCGCCCGGGCTGGACCAGACCGACCGGACGCCGGTGCTGGCGGCCAAGCTGATTCGCGAGGCGATTCTGGCCTTCGGATAGCGCAGGCGCGTCATCTGAGGCGGCGGCGGCGCCAGGCTCAAGGCCATAGCGCACTTCTTCGTTCAACTCATAGGAGGGCGGACGGACATGCGTATTGTAGAGCAGATCAAGAGCGAGATCCGCCAGGCCCTGGCGGATGCGGTCGCACGGGCGGTGGCGGCGGGCGTGCTGGTCGGTCCGGCCCCAGACATCATGCTGGAGAGCCCGAAGGACAAGGCTCACGGTGACTTTGCCACCAACCTCGCCATGGTGATGGCCCGGCAGGAGAAGAAGGCCCCGCGGGTCATCGCCCAGGCGATCGTGGATCACCTGCAGACGGACGGCACGTGGATCGAAGCGGTGGAGATCGCCGGCCCCGGCTTCATCAACCTGCGCCTGCGCCACGGCTGGGTGCACCAGGTGCTGCCGGCGATTCAGGCCGAGGGGGCCGACTACGGCAAGAGCGACCACGGCCAGAAGCAGCGGATCCTGCTGGAGTACGTCAGCGCCAACCCCACCGGCCCCATGGTGCTGGTGCAGGCCCGGGCCGGCGCTTTCGGCTCGGCCCTCGGCCGGCTGCTCAACTGGGCCGGCTACGAGTGCCACACCGAGTTCTACGTGAACGACGCCGGCAACCAGGTGAAGATCCTGGCCCGCACCGTCGACCTGCGGGCGCAGGAGTTGCGCGGCGCGACCATCGAGATTCCCGAGGGCTACTACCCCGGCGAGGACGTGATCGAGTGCGCCCGCGCCCTGCTGGAAGAGCACCCCGACTTCCTGGAGAAGCCTGAGGAGGAGCGGCTCGCCTTCCTGGAGGTCTGGGCGCCTGAGTACTTCCGCAAGGGCCAGGAGGAGGTGCTGCGCAGCTACGGCGTTGAGTTCGACCGCTGGTTCAGCGAGCGCTCCCTCCGGGAGGCCGGCGCCCCGGCCAGGCTGGTGCAGTGGCTGCTGGAGAAGGGCGAGGCCTACGAGAAGGACGGCGCCGTCTGGATGCGCACCACCAAGTACGGCGACGACAAGGACCGGGTGCTGGTCAAGTCCGACGGCGAATACACCTACTTCGCCGCCGACGCCTGCTACCACAAGGATAAGTACGACCGGGGCTACACCACCCTCATCGACATCCTCGGCCAGGACCACCACGGCTATCAGGGCCGCATGAAGGCGATGGTGGAGTGTCTGGGCCATCCCCGGGATTCGCTGGAGATCCTGTTCACCCAGATCGTCCGGCTCTTCAAGGACGGCCAGGAGTTCCGCATGTCGAAGCGCAAGGGCAACTACGTCACCATGGAGGACCTGCTGGAGCAGGTCTCGGTGGACGCCGCCCGCTACTTCTTCCTGATGCGCAGCCTGGATACGCACATGGACTTCGACCTCGACCTGGCCAACCTGAAGTCCAGCGACAACCCGGTGTTTTACATTCAGTACGCCCATGCCCGCATCTGCTCCATCCTGCGCCAGGCGCAGGAGCAGGGGCTGGAGGTGCCGGCTGCGGCCGACGTCGATATGGCGCTGCTGGCCGACGAGTCCGAGGTCGAGCTCATGCGCAAGCTGGCCGAGTTTCCCGAGGAGATCATCGGCGCGGCGGACGCCCGCGAGGTGCACCGCATCACCCGGTACCTGAACGAACTGGCCACCCTCTTCCACCAGTTCTACACCCGCTGCCGGGT
>JAMNXV010000173.1 GCA_023623185.1 Bacillota bacterium | reverse complement strand
AAGCCTGACCGAATGCTATGAAGCTACTCGTCAATCTTGGCGAACCGCCGGATGCGGACCCGCATGTCCGGTGGTGTGAGAGGACGGGGGCTAGCCGCCCCCTCCTACTCGATCCCCGGTATTTGGTTTACCCCACTTGATGAGCACGATCAGCCATGGAGGCAAGGCAGGACTGGCAAACGTTCTTACCCTTGAAGTTTTCCACATTGGCCGCGTTGCCGCAGAAGACGCACGCCGGCTCATACTTGCGCAGGATGATCTTGTCCCCGTCGACGTAGATCTCCAGGGAGTCCTTCTCTTCAATGTTCAACGTCCGACGGAGTTCGATTGGAATGACGACCCGGCCGAGCTCGTCTACCTTCCGGACAATTCCCGTGGACTTCATCATATGGCACATTCCCTCCTTGCATCCAGGGGCTGCGAAAGCTCTATCACCGATGATAACAGTTATGGCAGAAAAAGTCAAGGCAATGCTTTAACGTTACCTGGGGCACATTCGAACGGCTGCAAGATTAAGGGCAGTCTGCCCGCTTATGACAACCATAACTGGATGGGCGTCCTAAGTCAAGGGTCAATTGGGCATTTTACCCAAGTGCGGCAAGCCTTAGCAGGAGACGGCGTTGCGATCTCTTGACAGCGTTTTCGGAGTCGCCTATACTAAGGCCATTCAAACGCGATGAAAGAGATGAGTAAGGTCTGAGGTCCCCACAGCGAGCCGGGTGTGGTGCAAGCCGGCGGCGACCGAGATGACCCGAACATGGCTCTGGAGCGGCCGGCTGAAGGTTCGTCCGAACTGCGTAGGCTGGGACGGGGGGCTCCCGTTAGCGGGCCAGGATATCGGCGCGATGCCTGTATCCGGATGAGGTTCGACGTGCGTCGAACGAAAAAGGGTGGTACCACGGGGTGCAAGCCTCGTCCCTTTCGCGGGGGACGAGGCTTCTTGTGTTTGACGGGGCAAGCTTTTGGTGAGGAGGGGTGTTCCGCATGACCAAGTTTTATATCACAACGCCCATCTACTACCCCAGCAGCAAGCTGCATATCGGCCACTCGTACACGACTGTCGCCGCTGACGCCCTGGCGCGCTATCACCGCCGGCTGGGGCACGAGACGTACTTTCTGACCGGCACCGACGAGCACGGTCAGAAGATCGAGCGGGCGGCCCTCGCGGAGGGGAAGACGCCGATCGAGTTCGTCGACGAGATCGTCGCCGGCATCAAGGAGCTGTGGGCGGCCCTGCACATCTCGTACGATGACTTCATCCGCACGACGGAGGAGCGGCACAAGAGGGTCGTGCAGAAGATCTTCAAGCAGCTGTATGACCAGGGAGACATCTACAAGGCCTCGTACGAGGGCTGGTACTGCACGCCGTGCGAGACCTTCTGGATCGAGGGCAAGCTGAAGGAGGGCAACCTCTGCCCGGACTGCGGCCGCCCCGTGGAGTGGACCAAGGAGGAGAGCTACTTCTTCCGCCTCTCCAAGTACGCTGACCGGCTGCTGCAGTATATCGAGGAAACCGACTTCATCCAGCCGGCGACGCGCAAGAACGAGATGGTCTCGTTCATCAACCAGGGGCTGGAAGATCTCTGTGTCTCGCGCAGCACCGTGCGCTGGGGGATTCCGGTGCCCATCGATGAGAAGCAGACCATCTACGTGTGGATTGACGCGCTCTCCAACTATATCTCCGCCCTGGGCTGGGGCACGGAGAACGACGAGCTGTACCAGAAGTTCTGGCCGGCCGACGTGCACCTGGTGGGCAAGGAGATCGTGCGCTTCCACACCATCATCTGGCCGTGCATCCTGATGGCCCTCGACCTGCCCCTGCCCAAGAAAGTCTTCGGCCACGGCTGGCTGCTGTTCGGCACCCAGGCCGAGAAGATGTCCAAGTCCAAGGGCAACGTGGTCGACCCGTTTGTCCTCATCGAGCGGTACGGGGTGGACGCCGTCCGCTACTACCTGCTGCGGGAGGTGCCCTTCGGCTCTGACGGCACGTACACCGAAGAGGCGTTCATCCTGCGCACGAACAACGACCTGGCCAACGACCTGGGCAACCTGCTCTCCCGCACCACGCAGATGATCAACAAGTTCAGCGGCGGCAGTGTGCCGGAGCCCGATCCGGACCATGACGACCGGGTGCTGGCCGACCTGGCCGGGCAGGTGCTCCGGGAGTTCCAGGAGGCCATGGACCGGCTGGAGCTTTCCACCGCGCTGGCGGCGCTGTGGAGGCTGGTGGACCGGGCGAACAAGTATATCGACGAACAGGCCCCGTGGGCCCTGGCGCGGGATCCCGGCAAGGCCGGCCAGCTCCGCAGCGTGCTGTACAGTCTCGCGGAGTCGCTGCGCCTGGTCGCCGTGGCGCTCACTCCGTTCCTGGTGCACACGCCCGAGCGCATCTGGGAGCAGCTTGGCCTGGAGCCCGAGCAGGTCCGGACGATCCCCTGGGAGCAGGCGGTCGCCTGGGGCGGCCTGAAGCCGGGCACCGCGATCCGCAGGGGCAGCCCGCTCTTCCCGAGGATCGAGGTACCGAAGGATGACGACCAGGCCTCCGTAAGCGAGGGCGGGAAGAAGCCTGCGGCCGCTCCAGCAGCCAAGCAGTCTGAACCGGTGGAAGGCGTGGCGCAGATCGAGTACGATGACTTCGCCAAGGTCGAGCTGAAGGTCGCGGAGATCGTGGAGGCGGAGCGGGTGCCCAAGGCGGACCGGCTGCTGCGGCTGGTGCTGGCGGTGGGCGAAGAGCGCCGTCAGATCGTCTCGGGCATCGCGCAGCACTACACGCCGGAGGAGCTGATCGGCAAGCGGATCATCCTGGTGGCCAACCTGAAGCCGAAGAAGCTGCGGGGCGTGGAGTCGCACGGCATGCTGCTGGCCGCCACCGCGGAGGACGGCAGCCTGAGCCTGGTCACCCTGGATAAGCCGGACTTCCCCACCGGGATGCGCGTGAAGTGAGTCCGAGAGTGAGCCAGACCACCTCTCCCCGGGCGCCGCGGCCGGCGCCCGGGGAGATCGACTGAAAGAGGGACGCAACATGCTGTTCAACACGCACTCGCACGTGGATACGGCCCACCAGTTCGCAGACGACCGGGACGAGGTGCTGGCGCGGGCGCGGGAGATGGGCGTGAGCCAGCTGATGGTGATCGGTTTCGAGCGGGCGCTGCTTCCGGTCACGCTGGCCTTTGCCGAGCAGCGGGACTGGGTGTGGGCCGCGGTGGGCATTCACCCGACCAGCGCACTGGAATGGGGGCCTGAGGCGGAGGCCGAGCTGCGGCAGGCGGCGCTCCATTCGCGGGTGAAGGCGCTGGGTGAGGTGGGCCTCGATTACTACTGGAAGGATCGGGCGCCCTTCGACGTGCAGCGGGATGTGTTCCGAAAGCAGATTCGCCTGGCGCGCGAGTTGGGGCTGCCGCTGGTCATTCACAACCGTGATGCGCACGAGGATGTGGTGCGCATCCTGGAGGAGGAGCGGGCGGACGAGGTCGGCGGCATCATGCACTGCTTCTCCGGCGACTGGAAGATGGCGGAGCGGTGCCTCGCGCTGAACTTCTACATTGGAATCGGCGGCACCGTCACCTATAAGAACAATCCGGTCGGCCGCGAAGTGGCGCAGCGGCTGCCGCTGGATCGCATCGTGCTGGAGACCGACGATCCCTACCTCGCACCCGTGCCGCACCGGGGCAAGCGGAACGAGCCGGGCTACGTGCGGATCGTGGCGGAGTTCCTGGCCGAGCTGCGTGGCACGACGTTGGAGGACATCGCGGCGGCCACCACGGCCAACGCGCGGCGCGCACTCGGGCTGGATGGATAGACAACCGAAAGATCGGTGTGTGTTGACTCCCCGCCCGGCAGTCGGTATACTAACATCTTGCCGGCGTCATGCCGGGCGGCGCGGGCCAACCAGCAATTGGTCGGTTGACGCCGATCGGTCTGCCTGATAGAATGACTTCTTGCCGCCGGTTGGCGGCGGGCTCGGCCGGAGCGGCCGGGCCGGAAGCTTCCGGTGGAAACGAACGGCTGGAACGAACTGGCCGGTTGACACGAAGCCGAGA
>JAMNXV010000050.1 GCA_023623185.1 Bacillota bacterium | reverse complement strand
CCCCGGTTGGCCACGTTCAGCTCGCCGTCGAACCGGTAGGCCCGGGGGTCGGACTCGGTGCCGTACTGCCCGATGGTCGAGAGGTCGACGGAACCGGTCAGCTCAGATATGTCCTGGCTCTTCGGATCGGACGGCGTGAACGTGCCGATGCCCACCCGGTTCTTCTCGGAAAAGGCGATGCGCTGCACGATCACGTCCTCTACCCGTCCGTCGTACTTGTCCTGCACCATCTGCCGGCACGCCGGGCAGAGGTCGCCCTCGATGTAGATGCCATACTCCTTGCGGATCTCGTCCCGGAGCTCGTGCGGGATCAGGTGCAGCGGCTCCTCGTGCATCGGGCAGCCCTTGATCGCGTAGATGGCGCCCTCCTCGGTGCGGGACCAGCGCTCCAGGCCCCGCTTCAGCAGCGAGACGATGGTCGACTTGCCGCCGCCCACCGGCCCCATCAGCAGCAGGATGCGCTTGCGCACCTCCAGCCGCTTGGCCGCCGAGCGGAAATACTCCACCAGCTGCTCCAGCGGCTTCTCCAGCCCGAAGATCTCGTCGCTGAAGAACTTGTAGGTTTTCTGGCCGTCCGCGTTCTTCTCGACGCCAGCCGACATGATCATGTTGTAAACCCGCGCGTGCGCCAGGTCGGCCACTGCGGGGTTGCGCTTGACGATCTCGAAGTACTCCAGGAAGGTGCCTTCCCAGGCCAGGCGCTGCTCCTCCGCCCTGTGCTGCTCCAGCCGCTCCTTCAGATCCACGGGTACCCTCCTCTCTCCTCACGCCCGCCTCCTGTCAACGGTTGGGATAAAGTATATGAGGGAGGTCTGCTCCCGTGCCACGAAAAAGCGATGGGTCAAGCTTCTGCGGGGTGCGGTGGGCTGCGGCGGGCACAGGGACCCGGGAACGCCAGGAGGGATCGCCTGGTTGACACAGGGATCGCCTTCCGTCAGACTGTTCTCAGCACTCCGGAACGAGGAGGGTCCCCGATGAACCGACGGTGGCCAGGGGCGGCTCTGCCCGCCATCCTCCTGGCGGCCGCCCTGCTGGCCGGGTGCGCCGGCGCGCCGGCCGCGGAGCCCGTGGAAGTGACGCAGCTGATCCCCGCGGACATCCCCCCGGGAATGGAGCCGCAGACGCTGGACGAGGTGCCCTTCGCGGTGGAGCCGGCCCTCCGGATCCTGCGCAACCCCGGGACGCCGACGGCAGGGATCGCCGCCGTGAAGATCATGGTCACCTCCCTCGCCGACGAGACGCTGGAGAACGTGCACGCCGCGGTGTGGCTGCCGGAGGAGGTCTTCCGCATCACCCCCAGGGCCCTGCTGGGCACCAACCTGGACCCCGGGATGTGGGACGTCGACCTGACGCCCGAGCAACCCGCGATGGGGCTGCTCACCGAGTTCGACTTCGCGGACTTCAGCCAGCGGGACGAGATCATCGCCGCGTTCAACGGCGACACCCGGGTGCGGATCGTGTGGGACGGCGGCGACGTGCTGTTCACCTTCCCCGCCGAGCTGTGGACGGTGGAAGTGGTCGAGGACGCGGCGCCGTAACCGGAGAAAAAAGCCCCGCGTGCGGCCGTACCGGCCCCCGCGGGGTTTCCTGTCCTGTTCCCTTCGTCGCCGTCATCCCAGCAACCCGGCCACGCTCTCCAGCACGTAGTCCGGCTTCCAGGGCGAGCTCTCCACCTGCTCACGGCGGGTGACGCCCGTCAGCACCAGGGCCGTGGTCATGCCGGCCTCCCGGCCCATGCGCATGTCCGTCTCCAGCCGGTCGCCGACCATGATGCACTGATCCGGGGTCAGCCCCAGCAGCTCCATCGCCTCCTGCACCGTGATGGGCGAGGGCTTGCCGGTGATCAGCTCCACTTTCTTCCCCGTGACCCCCTCCACCGCGCCGATCATCCCGCCCACGTCGGCCACCTCGCCGCCGGGCACCGGGCAGGTGCGGTCGGGGTGCGTGGCGATGAAGCGCGCGCCGTTGCGGATGGCCTGGAGGGCGTCGTTCAGCTTCCGGTAGGTGAACTGCCGGTCCCACGACACCACCACGTACTCGCAGGCCAGTGGGTCGGTGACCAGCTGGATCCCCCGCTTTCTGAGCTCCTCCGCCAGCGGCTCCTCGCCGATCAGGTAGACCCGTGCCCCGGGCGCCGTCCGGCTCAGGTAGCGGGCCATGATGATCGACGAGTTGAGCACTTCCTCCACCGCCGCCTGAATGCCCAGGCGGTTCAGCTTTGCCGCGTAGCTCGCGGCGGGCTCGATGGGCTTGTTGGAGAGGAAGGCGATCTTCGCGCCCCGCCGGCGCAGTTCGGCCAGGGTCTCGGGAGCCCCGGGGATCGCGTGGTCGCCCAGGTAGAGGGTGCCGTCCAGGTCAAAGATGTATCCCTTGAACTGTTTCAACGAATCTAACCCCCTGTGTGCTGCAGGCTCAACAAGAGCACAGGTTCGCTAAGGCCGGTTGAAGTCCTGCGCCATAAGATGAAACATCACCTGCACCGGGGGGAAGCTCCTTGCCCATCGCCGTAGCCGGAGCAGGCTATGTGGGGCTCACCACAGCGGCCTGCCTCTGCGAGCTGGGACACGAAGTCGCGCTCCTGGAGATTGACGGTGAACGCGTGGCCCGACTGCAGCGGGGCGAATGCCCCTTCTACGAACCCGGAATCGACGACCTGCTGCGGCGCCACCTGGACCGCTCCCTGAGGGTAACGACGGACATGGACCAGGCCCTCCGCCGTGCGGAGGTGCTGATCGTCTGCGTCGGCACCCCGCAGTCCGCCTCGGGCGCACCGGACCTGCGTGCGCTCTGGAAGCTGCTCGGCGACCTGCGCAAGCGCCGCCCGGCCGGCCCCCTGACCGTCGTGCTCAAGTCGACCGTTCCGCCGGGCACCAACCGCCGGGCGCAGAGCCGGTTGGGCCCGGGCTTTACTGTGGTCTCCAACCCCGAGTTCCTGCGGGAGGGTACCGCCATCCACGACTTCTTCCACCCCGACCGCATCGTGGTCGGCGCCGCGTCGCCGGCCGCCGCCCGGCAGGTCGCCGACCTCTACCGCGGCATCGACGCGCCGGTGATCAGCACCGGCTGGGAGGAGGCCGAGCTCATCAAGTACGCCAGCAACGCCTTCCTGGCGGTGAAGCTCTCCTTCGCCAACGAGGTGGCCGCCCTGGCCGACGGGCTGGGCGCCGACGTGCTGGCCGTGCTGAAGGGCGTGGGGCTGGACCGCCGCATCGGCGGCCACTTCCTGAACCCCGGCCCCGGGTACGGGGGCTCCTGCCTGCCCAAAGACCTGGCCGGCCTGCTCTGGACCGCCCGGCGGAGGCGGGTCCGGCTGGACCTGCTCCCCGCGGCCCGCCGCGCCAACGAGCGGCAGCGGCGGCGGGTGCTGGCGAAGCTGGGGCCCGTGGCGGGCCGCCGCATCGCCGTCTGGGGCCTGGCCTTCAAGGCCGGCACCGACGACGTGCGGGAGTCGCCTGCCCTGGCCATCATCCCCGCCCTGCTGGCAGAGGGGGCCCGGGTGGCGGCCCACGACCCCGAGGCCCGCCACACTTTCGCGGCGGCCCTGGCGGCAGCCGGGCCTGACGGCCTGCCCGCCGGGCTGGAGCTGGCCGACGACCCCTGGTCCGCGGCCCACGGGGCAGACGCGCTGCTGGTGCTGACCGAGTGGCCGGCCTACGCGGCCGCCTCACCGGCCGAGATTCGGACCGCCCTGGCCGGCGACCTGGTCGTCGATGCCCGGAACCTGTTCGACCCCGATGCCATGGCGGCCGCAGGGCTGCGCCACATCGGCGTGGGGCGGGGCCGCGGGCGCTGAGATCCCCGCGGGGCCCGCACGGGCCCGCGCAGGCCCGGCGCTGGCAACGAAGCCACGAGAATGGGGCCGTCCTGAGGTCATCGCAGATGACCTGCAGGACAGCCCCCTTAATATTTCACAGGATTAGGCATCGCCGCCGGTCGTATCATCACCGCCGTCGGCATCGCCTTCGGTCACGTCGTCGTCACCGTCCATGTCGCCGTCATCGCCGGCCACGTCGGAATCGTCGCCGGAGCCTCCGTCGTCGCC
>JAMNXV010000154.1 GCA_023623185.1 Bacillota bacterium | reverse complement strand
ACGAAAACGGAGAGGACAGCCCCTCTCCTGATAATTCTATCTTCAATATTCTCTGTCCTACACAAGCGCACGATGCTCAGCACATGTTGACAAATAATCCGGGCAACAACAGCGTTTAACCTTGAGCAGGGAGGGCGGTCCCTCTACCTGTCTCGAAACGCCACCTGGCTGGACGGCGAGGCTCGCCTTCCCGTGTTCGTTCCGATCACGATCCAGCACCGTTGGACCCCCGGTCCTGCCGGATGGCAGGCCGAGACAGGCTGGGGTGACGCGCTGATGGCGGCGGTACTTTCGGATTTGAGCCTGAGCCCCTTACCTGACGTTGGTGACATCCTGGGGAACTTGGAGCGCGCCCGCCAGGAGGGCATCGACGGTTTTGTTGCGGCTCTGGTCCACCCGCCACAGGAGAACGGTCACAGGGTTCGCCCAGGCCTCGGTGTGGCGGATCTCGCCCAGCTGTTTGACTCGATAAGCAAGGCGGTGCCGTTTCTCGTCCCTGTCGAACCCAGCCCGAGGAACAAGCTGGGAAACGCAACCCGGAAGAACCGGCTCCGCAAGTGGACGGACATCGGCGTCGACGAGCGCCATAAAGCTGTGCTGGCAACCTGCGCGGAGCCGCCGACCATCCGGCTCTTCTGGCAGACCGAGGCCATGCGGGACGCCGTTACCGAAGCCCTCAACCGGGAGTTCGGCGGAGCCATAGTCGTCACCCCGGTGCAGTTCGGGGAGTTGGGCCGCCGTCTGGAACTCCAGGACGGCTCGCGGAGTGCCCAGTGGGCTGCGGTGAAGCGGCGGGCCGAAGAGGTTGCCGCTGCAGTAACGGGCGAAGCACACGGAGCAGTGGTGGAGCTTCAGTGGGACCGTCAGGGCGGGCACACCGGCCAGAGTTGGCATGGTCAGTCAGTTCCTGCAGCCGCCTGACGAGGAGCAGAAGGAACTGGTCACCGCTGAGAACCACCGGGTGACCGGAGCGGTACGTGACCTGATGCGGCAGCTTGGGATTCTGCTAGACTGGCCCAGGCCGGTGCTTCGCGGTGAGGCAGTGGCGGGAACCTCGCTGGTCGGCCTGATGACAATTCGGAAGAGCACCGGTCGAAGGGGGAGGCGGCGGTATGACACCGCGTATCTGCCGGTCATGGTCTGGATGAGCACCACAGACTCGCGGATTCGGGTGCACTACCCCGGTGCTTCCGGATGGGCGACCTATCGGGAGGCGGCCACTCAACTGGCCGTTGCGGCGGAGACCGATTGGTATGACAATCAAGCCGCTGTGCACCACTGGCTCCAAGAGCGCCTCTTGCAGGACATCCTGCCCGAGGGGCGGACGCTTCTGTTGGTGGACGGGTACCGGACCCGGAACTGGTGGGGTTGGATGACCAACACCGCCGTGACCGTGGATGACTTGAAGTTCGGCGACCGGAAAGAGCTGTGGGCGCCGGTGAACGACCCGCTCTGGGAGAACCTGCGCATCGTGCGTATCTTGTCGGGCGACAGCGAAGAGACGGCCCAGTGGTTTGGCACGGACGACGAGGAGAGGGTCGGAGTGCCGCACGGACTGTTCCGGCTGTCGGAGCGAACGTTCCTCAGTGCACAGGAGATACCGGGGGCGACCAAGAAGTTCTTGCGACCGAGTGACAGTAAGCTGGACAAGCCAGGAAAGCAGGGGTGGCTCCCGCGGTTGATGGAGGCGGTGGTTCTTCTCAACGCGCCGGGTGAGGACCCTGCACAGTGGGCGGCGGTTGCGCATCACCTGCGGATTATGGCCTCTCACCACCGGGAGGCGCTCATGCTGCCGCTGCCTCTCCACTTGGCGACATGTCTCGAGGAATACGTGCTGCCGCTGCCGGAGGAGGACCAAGACTGATCGCGAAGGTTGCCTGGTCGGCGGAAGGCCCTTCGGCCGCTTTTCCTAGCCGGGGAGAGGAACCACCGACCGAGGTGCCTAACCAATACACATGCCAACGTCAGGAGCGGCTGGCCCCGCCGCTCCAGGGAGGTGGAGCACGGCGTGAAG
Source organism: Bacillota bacterium (assembly GCA_023623185.1). GTDB lineage: Bacteria > Bacillota > Sulfobacillia > Symbiobacteriales > Symbiobacteriaceae > Symbiobacterium. The sequence continues at coordinate 2,912 of JAMNXV010000154.1, read as the reverse complement.
ATCTCGATCATCCTTTCCCACATCGACACGGGCCACATCGCCTTGCCCGAGTTTCAGCGCGGCTACGTCTGGAACCGCGATCAGGTGCGCGGCCTCTTCGATTCGCTGTACCGCCGCCACCCCATCGGCGGGCTGCTCGTCTGGGTAACCGAGTCCAAGTCGGCGGTGCACCGAGGCGAGGGTCCTCTGGCCCCCGGCGTGGTGAAGCTCCTGCTGGACGGCCAGCAGCGCATCACCTCGCTCTATGGAGTCGTTCGGGGCAGGCCGCCGCGGTTCTTCGAGGGCAACCCGCAGGCGTTCACCGGCCTCCAGTTTCACCTGGAGACCGAGACGTTCGAGTTCTACCAGCCCGTGAAGATGAAGGACGATCCCCTCTGGATCGACGTGACCGAGCTGATGCAGAAGGGGAACGACGGGATCGGCGAGTTCATCCAGCGGCTGAGCGCCCGGCCGGATCTGATGCCGAAACTCTCGACCTACTTCGGCCGCCTCAGCCGGCTGCTGGGCATCCTCGACGTGGACCTGCACGTCGAGGAGGTCGCCGGTGAGGACAAGACCATCGACGTGGTGGTCGACATTTTCAATCGGGTCAACAGCGGGGGCACGAAACTCTCCAAGGGCGACCTGGCCCTGGCCAAGATCTGCGCCGAGTGGCCCGAGGCCCGGGAAGAGATGAAGGCCAGGCTTGCGAAGTGGGAGGCCGCGGGCTACCACTTCGACCTGGACTGGCTGCTGCGCTGCGTCAACACGGTGCTCACCGGGGAGGCGAAGTTCCAGTTCCTCCACGACAAGAGCGCTACGGAGGTGCAGGATGCGCTGGAGCGGGCGTGCCGGCACATCGACACCTGCCTGAACATGATCAGCGGCCGACTGGGGCTGGACCACGACCGGGTGCTCTTCGGCCGGTTCGGCATCCCGGTGATGGTCCGCTACCTGGACACGCACCCACTGCCCCTGAACGAGCGGGAGCGGGACAAGCTGCTCTTCTGGTTCCTGCAGGCCGGTATGTGGGGCCGCTTCTCGGTATCCACCGAGACGACCATCGACCAGGACCTGGCTGCACTGGAGGGGCCGGGCGGCGGCCTCGACAGGCTGCTGGAGCAGCTGCGGCTCTGGCACGGCAGCTTGCGCGTGGAGCCGGACCACTTCACCGGCTGGAGCCTGGGCGCCCGGTTCTACCCGGTCCTGTACATGCTCGCCCGCATGGGGGAGGCGCGGGACTGGGGCACGGGCCTGCCGCTTAGGGCAAACCTGCTGGGCAATATGAGCCGGCTGGAGGTCCACCACATCTTTCCCAAGGCGCAGCTGTACAAGCGCGGATACCAGCGGCCGGAGGTCAACGCGCTGGCCAACTTCTGCTTCCTCACCAAGGACACCAACCTGAACATCTCGGATCGGCTGCCGGAGGCGTACTTCGAGGAGGTCGAGGCGCGGCACCCGGGTGCGCTTGCGTCCCAGTGGATCCCCATGGACCGCCACCTGTGGAAGATCGAGAACTACCCCGCCTTCCTGGAGGTCCGCCGGGCGCTCCTGGCCGAGGAGCTGAACCGGCGGATGGCCGAGCTGCTCCACGGCGAGACGCGGTGGCTGGAGGGCGTCCCGGCGCCAGCGGCGCCTGTGGCTCTGGCGGCGCCTGCGCCCGTGGTTCTGGGCCAGGTGGCGGAGGATGAGGAGCAGGTCCTGGCGGAACTGAACGCCTGGATGAAGGCGCAGGGGCTGCCGACGGGGATCGTGGGCTATGACTTCGCCGATCCTGGGACCGGGCAGCAGAAGGCGGTCTTCGACCTCGCCTGGCCCAACGGCATCCAGGAGGGGCTCAGTCAGCCGGTGGCGGTGCTCCTGAACGAAAGCAGCGAGGTGCTTGCCATTGCCAGCCAGGCCGGCTTCCGGTGCTTCACGACACCCGGAGACTTCCGCCGTTATGTGGAATCGGAAATTCTGGCTGCGGCCGACTGAGCCAGGATCTACAACGTTTTTAGCCTGATCATTCAGCCTGATCACCGAATTGCAACGACTCCTTGGTCGAGGAGCGACCGGACGGTGGACGGAGATCGTGGTCCGTCACCCGTGCGCCCGCAGGTGATCCAGCACTCGTCGCACGTCCCCTCACGCAACTACAGAAAGGTGGCCGCACACATGGCTTTCCGCGCCTTCATCTGCGCCCCGAACCGCTCCTGGGATCCCTTCCACGTCCGCAACGAAGCCGTGGGTGTCCTGTTGGTCTACGACGACGGCAACTACGACTGCAAGTTCAAGACCGTTGAGGACCAGGGCGAAGTGCTCACGATCCTCGACGGCGTGAACTGGGACAACCCCGAAGTGGCCGACTACATCCGGGAGCGGATGGACCGGCCTCCGACCTGCGCCTTCTGGGAAGTGGAGGTGCGGGAAGGAGACACCGTCGACACCATCTTCCAGCGGATGCTGGACGCCGAGAAGGCCGCCGACGAAGGGCGCTAACCCATCGCCGCAACTCCACCGTCGGCCCCGACTCCGCCGTGCGGATCCGGGGGCCGATGCGCGCGTGAGCGTGCGGCCAGCGCGGCCCTGGTGGGCGGAGCCATCTCGAGCGTGAGTCACTGGATCGCCTACCGCCGGGGCGAGATCGACGTTCGCCGCCGGCGTCATCGACATCGGCGCCACGACCCTGGCGTACGTGAAGGGCGAGATCTCCGGTGACGAAGCCCGCGACCGCATGATCGGCACCGGCGTTTCCACGGTGGGCGGCATGTACAGCGCCTACCTCGCCGAGGCGCTTCTCGCCTCCGGCGCCGCCGTGGCCGCAGCCTCCATGGCGGGTACTGGCTGGCGTCCTCCATCTACCAGTCCTGCCGGGCGATCGCGCAGGAGGCCGCGCTCGCCAGGGAGGAGGCCGAGCGGGTCGAGGCGCTCTGCGCCGAGGCCGTCCGCTT
>JAMNXV010000054.1 GCA_023623185.1 Bacillota bacterium | reverse complement strand
TGGAGCTGGCGACAGGAATCGAACCTGCAACCGCCTGATTACAAATCAGGTGCTCTGCCAGTTGAGCTACGCCAGCGTAACGCAGCGCTTATCATAGCACATTTCGCGCCCAGTTGCAATCCGACTGCGATGTACGGAGGGCTGGTGCCCTCCTGGTCGGGCTAGCAGCCGCAAGCCTTGCGGCGCCCGAAGATGGGTAGTGCCGGCGTTTGTATCGGCGGTGTGTTGATCGTGGCGATGCAGGGCGGGTGCCCCGGCAGGATCTTCTTCACCGGACAGCTGACCACGTTGATGGCCTGGCCGGGCGTGCGGAAGCTGACAGGGGTGCAGTCAACGGTCACGCTGCCGATCGGGATGAGACGCCGCCTGCGCCGACGCCGCCGGCGGCCCCGGCCCCAGTCCCCATCCCAGTCGTCCCAGTCGTGCCGATCGTGCCGATCGTGCCGATCGTGCCGGTCGTGCCCGTGGCCGCTCCGGTCCCGGCCGCTGCAGCCGCAGTCCCGGTCATCCTCCAGGTCAGCGCACAGGTCGGAGAACCGGTCGCCGTCGTCATGCCATGTCATCCTCTCCCCTCCTTCCCTCCTTCCAGCGTATGACAGACGCCCCGGCCTTGACATAAAAGAAAAAGGCCGCCGCTGCGGCCTAATCGCGCCCTCTCTCCAATCCCTGATTGCGGTTCTCCAGGTACCGCTCCAGCTTCCGCTTGACCCGCTGCAGAGCGTTGTCGATCGACTTCACATGCCGATTCAGTTCTACGGCAATCTCGTGGTACGACTTGCCATCGAGGTAGCTCATCAGCACCTTCCATTCCAGGTCGCTGAGGATCTCCTCCATCTTCCCCTCGATGTCCCCGAACTCCTCACGGCTGATGATCAGCTCCTCGGGGTCCGTCACCTTGGAGCCCGAGATCACATCCAGCAGGGTTCGGTCGGAGTCGTCGTCGTAGATCGGCTTGTTCAACGACACGTAGGAGTTAAGGGGGATGTGCTTCTGGCGCGTGGCCGTCTTAATGGCGGTAATAATCTGCCGGGTAATGCAGAGTTCTGCAAACGCACGGAACGAGGAGAGCTTGTCCGCCCGAAAGTCCCGGATGGCCTTGTAAAGGCCGATCATGCCTTCCTGCGTGATATCATCACGGTCGGCACCGATCAGAAAGTAGGAGCGAGCCTTGGCCCGCACGAAGTTCTTGTACTTATTAATAAGATACTCCAGCGCCTCCGTCGACCCCTCACGGGCGAACTCCACAATTTCTTCGTCCATCATGGAGTCGTAGTCGTGATACACGCGCTGCGGTGTCGCCGTCATGAGCCGTCCCCCTCTCAATTCAATCCTAACACAACTGAAGACTACGTTTGATTACGGCGACTACCCAACGGCTGTCGCTGCACCTATGTTCCGGATTGGAAGAGCGGCCCTTTTCACCCCTTGTCCGTCTGTGACACTCCTATCCCGGATTATACTCGTTGGCGCGAGATAACGTCAAGGCAACACGCCCGGTAAACTGCCCCGTCAGCCTGACTTTTCGGCGAACCGCAGCAGGGTTTTCTCTCGCGATGTCGAATAGGTGTGGATAACGCCTTTATCTTTTTGCTGGCTAAAATATTGTCTTATCACAAACGGGTGGCCGCCGCGCGGCCACCCGCCTTTTATTCGCCGGTGCCCACGCGCACCCGCCCGGGCTTGGGCAGGTAGACGTCGTGGGAGACCAGCTCCCGCCGGGCATCCGGGCCGTCGCCCGTCACCCGGTATATGCGCACCTCGACGCCGAAATACCCCTCATCCTCCACCACCCGCCGGCCCCGGGGGAGCCCCGGGTCTGCCACCTCCACCAGATCCGGCGGCAGGAAGCGCAGGTACTCCTCCTCCAACCGGATGGGCCCCCCGGCGGGAGGGCGGGTGCTGTGCAGGATCACCTCCACCCGCGGCACGTCCCCGGGCGTCACCCGGGCGACGATCCGCACCGGGCCCTCCAGGCTGTTGCGGAAGCGGAAATCCAGCTGCCCCCAGACCACGGTGGCGTCGCGCCCGGGGCCCACGTACTGCAGCGGGCGGTCGTGGTGGTAGCGCTCCTCCACCTTGAGGCCGGCCAGCAGCACGGCGTTGTAGAGCGTCGACGTGACCTGGCAGATGCCCCCGCCGTAGCCCAGCACGTACTCACCCTGGTAGATCTCATTCGCCAGCGCCCAGCCGTGCGCGGGGTCCCGCGGGCCGACCACCTGGTTGAACGAGAAGACCTCGCCGGGCTGCAGCACAGTCCCGTCGATGCGGGCGGCCGCCAGGGCGACGTTCCGCACCCGCCCCGGCTCCAGGTTCACGATGGGCGTCTGGAACCGCGCGAGAACAAAGCCCTGCTCCCGGGCAGGAGCTTGCACGTGCTCATGAGCGGCCGGTGCCCGCTCCCGGGCAGCAGCGGGCCTGGCTGCCCCCGGGCAGGCAGCCCACAGCGCCACGAACAGAAGCAGGGCCGCCCGGATCCGGCGGCCCGCGATCGTGCGGCGGCGGATGGCTGTTCCCCCTCTTCTCAGACCTGGGCGCTGCGCTGGCGGCGGATCTCGTAGAGCAGAATGGCCCCGGCCACCGCGGCGTTCAGCGACGTCACCTGGCCCAGCATGGGCAGGCGCACCGTGAAATCGCACTTCTCGCCGACCAGCCGGCTCATGCCCCTGCCTTCGCTGCCGATGACCACCGCCAGCGGCCCGGTGAGCCGGGCTTCGTAGTAGAGGTCATCGGCGTCCTGGTGGGTGCCCACCACCCAGTAGCCCCGCTCCTTTAGCGCATCCAGGGTCCGGGCGATGTTGGTCACCCGGGCCACCGGCACGTACTCCACGGCGCCGGCAGACACCTTGGCCACCGTCTCGGTCAGCCCCACGGCCCGGCGCTCCGGAATGATCACACCGTGCACGCCTGCGGCGTCGGCGGTGCGCAGGAGCGAGCCCAGGTTCTGCGGATCCTCGATGCCGTCCAGGACGAGGAGCAGGCCATCCTCGCCCGAGGCGGCCGCCCGCTCCAGCACCTCGTCCAGGTCGTAGTAGCGTTGCGCAGCGGCGAGCGCGATAACCCCCTGGTGATTCCGGCCCCGGGCCATGGCGTCCAGCCGCTCCCGGGCCACCTCCTGCACGATGATCCCCTGGCGCCGCGCCAGCGCCACGACCTCCCGGATCGAGCCCTCGCGGGCCCCTTTGGCCACCAGGATCCGGTTGATCGTGCGTCCGGACCGCAGCGCCTCCAGCACGGGGTTCCGTCCTTCGATCTGTCCAGACACGGGCTCAGTCTCCTTCGGGTTCAGTCTGCCCGCCCCGATCCGCGCGGATGTGCCGCCCGGCGGTAGTGTTCGACCACGAAGTCGTACGGATTCGCCGTATCCCGCGGGTACGCCGTCCGCCCGATGAGCTCCCATTCCGCCTCCGCCCACTCGGGAAAGAAGGCGTCGCCCCCGAAGTCGTGGTCGATGCGGGTGAGGATCATCTCGTCCGCGTGCGGCAGAAGCTGCCGGTACAGATCGGCGCCGCCGATCACATACAGCGGCCGGGAATCCTGCAGCACCTCGGCCAGGCTGTGGCGCACCTCGCAGCCGGGGGCCCGGAAGTCCGGGTCCCGGGTCAGCACGATGTTGGTCCGGCCCTTCAGCGGGCCGCCGATCGACTCGTAGGTCTTCCGCCCCATCACCACCACCTTGCCCATGGTGGTGCGGCGGAAGTGGCGCATGTCGGCCGGCAGGCGCCAGGGCAGGCGGCCATCGCGGCCGATCACCCGGTTGCGGTCCATCGCCGCCACGAGGATGATCATGTCGACAGCTCCCCGCGGATCGGCGGGTGGTGCTTGTAGTCCACCAGCTTGATGTCGTCCATGGTGAACTGGTCGATCTCCCTCACTTCCGGGTTCAGCCAGAGCTTCGGCAGCGGGTACGGCTCGCGGGTGAGCTGCAGCCGCACCTGATCCACCAGGTTGCGGTAGATGTGCACGTCGTTCAGATAATGGGTGAACGTGCCCACCTGCAGCCCGGTCACCTGCGCCACCATGTGCATCAGCAGCGCGTAGCTCGCGATGTTGAACGGCACCCCCAGGAACAGGTCGGCGCTGCGCTGCCACAGGGCCAGGTGCAGCTTGCCGTCCTTTACTTGGAACTGGAAGGGCCCGTGGCAGGGCGGCAGAGCCATGTCGTCCAGGTCGGCCACGTTCCAGGGGTTCACGATCAGGCGGCGGGAGTTGGGATTGGGCCGCTCGGGATCGACGGCGATCTGTCGAATCTGGTCGATAACCCAGGCGATCTGGTCGTACGTCTTCCCGTTGGCCCCCTCCCAGGCCCGCCACTGCTTGCCGTAGATGGGCCCGAGCACGCCGCCGTTGCGCGCGGCGTCCTTGTCCCAGATGTGGCAGCCCCGCTCGTGCAGAAACTCCAGGTCGGTGCGGCCCGCCAGGAACCAGAGCAGCTCCGCCTTCACGGAGTTGAAATACAGCTTCTTGGTGGTCAGGGCGGGAAACCCCTCCGCCAGATCGTGTTTCAGCATGCGCCCGAAAACGCCCACCGTGCCCATGCCAGTCCGGTTGGGCGTCCAGCGGCCCTCGCGAATCTCCTGCTCGTTCTCCTCCAGGATCTCCCGGCAGAGATTCAGGTATTGGATCTCGATGTTCAAGCCCCCAACCCCCCGCTCAGTAAACTTTCCCCTACTAGTTCCGTGAAGAGGCCCCCGGTTCCTCCGGGGGCCTGTGCAGAATCAGGGCAGACTACGGCTCACGCTCCACAAAGGCGGCGGCAGCCTGCAGGATTTCGGCCAGCCGCTCCTGCTGGCCGGCCAGGTGCAGGTAACCCAGCAGGGCCTCAAAGCCGGTGGAGGCGGCGTACTCCGCCGGATCGGCGGACTTCGGGGCCGCATGCCCCTTCGCATTGCGGCCCCGGCGCACCACGTCCTGCTCCTGCTGGCTGAGTTGGGGCATGAGGTGGGCCAGGATGGCCGCCTGGGCCGTTGCCCGCACGTAGCGCAGGGCGTGCCGGTGCAGGTCGTTCACCCGCACGTGGCCCAGCTCCAGCAGCCGTTCCCGCACGAAGGCCTCGTACAGGGCGTCGCCCAGGTAGGCCAGGGTCAGGGGCGGGAGGGTGAGAGGGTTCGCCAGCCTCATGCGCGCCTCCACCTGACGCCCTGCGGGGTGTCCTCAAGAATGATGCCCATGGCCTTCAGCTGGTCGCGGATCCGGTCGGCCTCCGCGAAGTTGCGGGCCTTCCGGGCCTCCTGCCGGGCGGCGATCAAGGCCTCGATCTCGGCGTCCAGCTCATCCTGCGCCTGTTCCCGCTCCAGGAGGCCCAGCACTCCGGCCAGCTCCCGGAGCAGGGCGAGGCCGCCCTCGGCCAACTCCTTCGCGGCGCCGGGCTTCACCCGGCTGTTGAGTTCCCGGCTCAGGTCGAAGATGACGGCCAGGCCCTCCGCCGTGTTGAAGTCGTCGTCCATGGCGGCGATGAACCGGTCGCGCGCGGTGGCGAGGTCAGCGAGCTCCGCCTGCTCCTCCGCGTTCATTTCGGCGCGGGGCGCCGTGCGGGCCAGGTGCTCCAGGTTCGCGACGGTGTTGTAGAGCCGCTCCAGGGCCCGGCGGGTGTCATCTACCAGCTGGTCGCTGAAGGAGAGCTGGGTCCGGTAGTGCGCCGACAGCAAAAACATGCGGATCACTTCGCCGTCGTAGCGCTTCAGGATGTCCCGCACGGTGAAGAAGTTGCCCAGCGACTTGGACATCTTGGCGCCGTCGATCATCAGGTGGGCGTTGTGCATCCAGTACCGGGCGAAGGGCTTGCCCGTCACCGCCTCCGACTGCGCGATCTCGTTCTCGTGGTGCGGGAAGGTGAGGTCCTCCCCGCCGGCGTGGATGTCGATCGTGTCGCCCAGGTACTTCCGGGCCATGGCCGAGCACTCGATGTGCCAGCCGGGGCGGCCCGCTCCCCACGGCGCCGGCCAGGCCGGCTCTCCGGGCTTCTGGCCCTTCCACAGGGCGAAGTCGAACGGGTGCTCCTTGCGGTCGTCCGGATCGACCCGCTCCGACGCCCCGGCGACAAGTTCCTCCAAATTCTTGTGCGACAGCTTGCCGTAGTCGGGACTTGTCGTCACCCGGAAATACACGTCGCCGCCTTCGACAACGTAGGCATGGCCCTTGTCGATCAGTTGCTGAATCATGGCGATTTGCTCGTCGATGAGCTCGGTGGCCCGGGGATGGACGTCGGCGCGGCGCACTCCCAGGGCGCCGGCATCCGCAAAGTAGGCCTCAATCATCTCCTCGGCCAGTTCTGCGACGCTGATTCCCCGCTCCCGGGCGCGCTTGATCATGCGGTCGTCGATGTCGGTGAAGTTCTGGACGAAGGTCACCTCGAAGCCCCGGTACTCCAGGTACCGGCGAACGGTGTCGAATACGACGAAGTTGCGGGCGTTGCCGATGTGAAAGAAGTCGTAGACGGTCGGCCCGCAGTTGTAGAAGCGGACCTTGCCCGGCTCGATGGGGACGAAGTCCTCCTTCTTCCTGGTCAGGTCATTGTAGATGCGGATGCCCATGAGCCAAACCCTCCTGTGCTCTGCGCAGCGCGCGGTTCTCTTCCTCCAGCCGCTCGATGCGCTGGGTCAGCTTGTCGATCTGCCGCTGCATCTGGTCGAACATGTTCGCCACCGGGTCGGGCATGTGGATCATGTCCAGTTGGTCCGTGCGCACGCCGTTCTGCACGACGACCCGCCCCGGGTTGCCCACCACGGTGGAGTTGGGCGGAACCTCCCGCAGCACCACCGCGCCGGCGCCGATCCGGCTGTTGGCGCCCACCGTGAACGAGCCCAGAATGCGGGCGCCGGTGCCGATCACCACGCCGTCCTGAATCGTCGGGTGCCGCTTGCCCTTCTCCTTCCCGGTACCGCCCAGGGTCACGCCCTGGTAGATCGTCACGTTGTTGCCGACCTCCGCCGTCTCGCCGATGACGACGCCGGCGCCGTGGTCGATGAATACGCCCTCCCCGATCTTCGCGCCGGGGTGGATCTCAATCAGGGTGAAGAACCGGGAGATCTGCGAGATCACACGGGCCATCAGCTTGAAGTTGCGCCGCCAGAGCCAGTGTGCCACGCGGTGGGCCCAGATCGCCTTGAGGCCCGGATAGCAGAGGAGCACCTCCAGCACGGACCGCGCCGCCGGGTCCCGCTCCATGACAGCCTGAATGTCCCGACGAATCTGCTTCAGCACCTCGCTCCCTCCCCCGGAACAACTGAATGCCCGCCTCTGTTCGGCCAGAGGCGGGCACTACCCGCGGTTCCACTCTGATTGGGCGCACACAGACGCCCCGCTCATTTCGGGTGCCAGCACACCCTGTGCCTGATAACGGTGGCCTTCCGTGGGCGCCTAGCGGCCGCGGCGCACCGGCCGCGCCCGTTCGGACCCCGGCTCCCGGGCGCATTTTCCCTGCGCTCGCCCGTCCTCCGCTTCCAGCCTGGGCGGTGGCTCTCTGTGCAGGCTCCTGCAGGTACTTCTCCCGTTCACTGCCTTTACGTTTGCTCTGATTTTACGGGGCAGCCTTCCAGATGTCAAGCCGGCGCATCCATATGTCAAGCCGGTGGATGGATCAGCGCTCGGCGATGAGGGCCACCGCGTAGGCCGCCACCCCCTCCTCGCGGCCGACAAAGCCCATGCGCTCGTTGGTCGTGGCCTTTATGCTGACCCGGCGCGGCTCCACGTCCAGCACGGCGCTGATCCGCTCCCGCATCGCCTCCACGTGGGGGCCGATCTTCGGCCGCTCGGCCACGACGGTGATGTCGCAGTTCACGGGCCGGTACCCCTCCGCGGCCAGCAGGGCAACCACCCGGCGGAGCAGCTCCAGGGAGTCGGCCCCCTCGTAAGCCGGGTCGGTCGGGGGGAAGTGCCGGCCGATGTCGCCCAGGCCGGCGGCGCCCAACAGGGCGTCCATCAGGGCGTGCAGCACCACATCCGCATCGGAGTGGCCCTCCAGCCCCCGCTCGCCGGGAATCGTCACGCCGCCCAGCACCAGCGGCCTCCCGGGGACCAGCCGGTGCACGTCGTAGCCGAAACCGATCAACATGTTCACGCATCTCCCTCCAGCAGCGCCTCCGCCACCCGGAAGTCGCCGGGCGTGGTCAGCTTCAGGTTGGTCGGGCGGCCCCGGTAGACCCGGACGGGAACGCCGATGCGCTCCACCAGCGACGCGTCATCGGTGCCCACGAAGCCGTCGGCCATCGCCCGGTGGAAGGCCCGCACCAGAACGTCGGCCCAGAAGACCTGAGGCGTCTGCACCGCCCAGAGCGTCGCCCGGTCGGGGGTGGCCACCACCACACCGTCCGGCCCCACCTGCTTGATGGTGTCCTGCACCGGCACGGCGACCACCTGCGCCGGGCAGGTGGCCGCGGCCCGCAGCACCCCCTCCAGCACGTCGGGGGTCAGCAGCGGCCGGGCGGCGTCGTGCACCGCCACGATGCGGGGCCGGGAGTGGACCGCCTGCAGGGCTGCCCACACCGAATCCTGCCGCTCGGCGCCCCCCTTCACGATGCGCGCCACCTTCGGCATGTCGCCCACCAGCGCCCGGGTGGCCTCCACGTCGCCGGCGGCGATGACGATCTCATCGACCAGCGGGCACCGGATGAACAGCCGGACGGTGCGCACCAGCACCGGCTCGCCGCGGAGGGGGAGGAACTGCTTGGCAGTTCCTCCCCCCATGCGCCTTCCCGATCCCGCCGCGGGGATGATCACACTGACGGGCACCTGCAGCCCGCCTGCCTCAATACTCACGGCGCCACCTTCTCCACCGTCATCTTCGGCTTGGCAAAGATCATGCGGCCGGCCGCGGTCTGGATGACCGACGTGACCAGCACCTCGATCGTCTCCCCGATGTAGCGCTTGCCGCCGTCCACCACGATCATGGTGCCGTCATCCAGGTAGCCCACGCCCTGGCCCGGTTCCTTCCCGTCTTTCACCACGGAGACGGTCATGTCCTCCCCGGGCAGGACGATCGGCTTCAGGGCATTGGCCAGCTCGTTGATGTTCAGCACCTGCACGCCCTGCAGCCCCGCGACCTTGTTCAGGTTGAAGTCGTTGGTGACCACCACGCCGCCCAGCATCTGCGCCAGCTTGATCAGCTTGATGTCCACCTCGGCGGCGTCGATCTCACCTTCGTAGATGCGCACATCCGCATCCGACTGCTTCTGAATCTGATTCAGGATGTCGAGGCCGCGGCGGCCCCGGTTGCGCTTCAGCACATCCGGCGAGTCCGCGATGTGGCGCAGTTCCTCGAGGACGACGGACGGCACGACCAGCGGCCCCTCCAGGAAGCCGGCCTCGACGATGTCCGCAATGCGGCCGTCGATGATGACCGAGGTGTCGAGGATCTTGGGGCGGCTGATCCCCCGGTATTCCTGGGTCTTGTTCGCCTGGGCGGCCGCCGCGTGCTCCTTCCTCGCTGACCGGCTGAACATGGCGGCCAGGGCCTCGCCCACCTCCTCCCGCTTGCGGGTGGTCACCGTCATGCCCAGGTAGCCGAAGATCACCGCGCTGAGAACCGAAATCACGCCGCCGAACAGCGGAATCTTCCCCGTGAAGACACCCAGGAGGGCCGCAATCAACAGCCCGCTTATGAGTCCAACAAATCCGAGTATGATGTCTATGAATGAAGTGCGAGCCAGCCGACCTTCCAACCAGGTTACGAATGGATAGAGCACGAACCCCACCAGACCGCCTACAAGACTGCCGACAGCAAAGAAGAGCAGGGTGAACCCCCAGTGCTCGGGAACCGAGAGCAGCAAGGCGACGCTTTCTCTCCAGAGAAATGTCGAGCCGAAACCGCTCAGGATGCCCGCGACGGTCAGCACGATCCGCAGGTTCTTTCTCAACACCATTCACCCCCTTCTGCAAATTGGGAGGCGCCAGCTGCAGAACAGCACCCCCCTGTTTATGGGACGAATGAGAAAGGGTGCAGGTTCGCACCCTGACCTGGTCCGATGACAAAAGGGGCGCCGGACACCCGGCGCCGCCTCACTGGGCGAGAACGCGATCCAGGAGTGAGCTGGCCTGCTCCAGCTCGAGGTCTCTGATCAGCACGATCTCGGACAGGAGGATTTGCCGGGCGTTGTCCAGCATCTTGCGTTCCCCGGTAGAGAGCCCCTTCTCCCGGTCTCTCTGTGAAAGCGTGCGGACGACCTCTGCCAGGGCGAAAATATCGCCGCTGCGGATTTTCTCCATGTTCATGCGGTAGCGGTGGTTCCAGTTCTTCACCGGCTGGTCCGTGCGGGACCTCAGCACCTCCAGCACCTGCTGGAAGACCTGCTCAGACATGACCTCGCGCAGCCCCGTACTCTGCGGGCTGTCGCAGGGCACCAGCACCTGCATGTCGGAAACCGGCAGGCGCAGCACGTAATAGCGCTTCCGCTCCCCCAGCACCTCTCGGTCCTCAATCGCCTCAATGATGCCGGCGCCGTGCATGGGGTAGACTACCTTATCGCCCACCTGGAACAACGCATCACCCCCACCTGCTCCCGCACCCCACTCACGAGGAAACCTCCACCTGTGCTGAGCTTACCAGACGCGCACAACCTTTGTCAAGAAAAGTTTAATTATATGATACTCTGTTTGCATATGCCGATGTTCGCGTGAAATGTCTGACAACCGTTGCCTGAACAAATAAGCGCTGATTTGACTTGACGCCCTGCAGCGGCGCACCGTACAATGGGATGCGTAACGGGGCTATAGCTCAGTTGGGAGAGCGCGTGAATCGCACTCACGAGGTCAGGGGTTCGAATCCCCTTAGCTCCACCAAACCGAGGGCGGAGGCAAGCCCCTCCGCCCTTAAGCATTGCCGGCCAGAGCGCCTGCCAGGGTTTGCCAGATGGTGTCGTTTGTCCCTGTCGTGCCCCTTTGCTACAATAGAACCAAGCCAGGATCCGTCAACCGGCTTCGGCCTTGCGCACCCCTGACCCGCGACGGGACTGAGAGGTGAGTCTGTGGATGAAGGACCTGCTGTGTGACCAGTTTCAGAATACGGTGAGCGAGTACCTCATCCGCCACCGCAGCGTGCTGGATATCATGGCGAAGTACCAGGAGTCCAACGCCCGCGTGAACCGGGCGCTCACGAAATCGGTGACTTCCTGCGGCTGTGTGGAGATCCACGCGACCCGACAGCGGTACCCCGCTGACGCAACGCTGGAGCAGCTTCGCGATCATTCCATGGATCATGTGGACGGCAAGCTCTGCGACCACTGCCGCGAGGTGCTCGAAGCCGAGTTGGGCAACAACCTGTTCTACCTCGCCGCGCTCTGCAATGTGTTCGACCTCAACCTGTATGACGTGCTCCTGAAGGAGCACAAGAAGCTGACCGCCCTGGGAATCTACAACTTCGCCGACTGATTCTCCGCGTGATAATGAGAAGAGGCCCGAGCGTGGATGCTCGGGCTTTTTTCGTCGCCTTTACAACTGCCGCTCGAGGGTGAACTGCGCCCGCAGCCGGCGCAGCCCCTCCTGGATCGCGCGGGCCCGCACCTCGCCGATGCCCTCCACGTCGTCCAGCTCCTCCAGCGTCGCGCTCAGCACCCGCTGCAGCCTGCCGAAGCGGCCGACCAGGTTCTCGATGACGGCGGCCGGCAGGCGGGGGATGCGCCGGAGCAGCCGGTAGCCCCGGGGCCCGATGGGGCTCTCCAGGGCGCCTGCTCCCAGGAGGCGCGCGATCGCCCCGAGGTCTTGCAGCTCCTCGAACGGCCACTCAGCCATCTGGTCCCGCAGGGCCGCCGCGTGGCCGGCGTCGTCGGAGCTCGCGTAGTCGCGGATGATCAGCAGCCCCTCCGCCGCCACGCCCGCGATCAGCTCCTCCAGCTGCATCGCCACCAGACGCCCCTCGGTGCCCAGCTCGGCGATGTATCGCTCGATCTCGGCCCCGATGCGCAGCACCATCTCCGTGCGCTGCACCACCAGGGCCACGTCGAGCACGCTCACCATATCGTCCAGCTCCAGGGCGGAGAGACGGGCGACCGCCTGCTCCCGGACCAGCTTGTACTTCTCCAGGGTCTGCAGGGCCTGGTTCGCCTTGGCCAGGATCACCGGGAAGTCCCGCAGGATGTACTTCACCGGCCCCTTGTAAAGGGTGATCAGGTCCCGGCGCTGCGAGATCGAGATCACCAGTTCTCCGGTCTGCCTGGCCACCCGCTCCGCCGTGCGGTGCCGGGTGCCGGTCTCGTTGCTGACGATGGACGGGTCGGGTACCAGCATGGCATTGGCGTAGAGGATGCGCCGAGCATCGCGGGTGAGGATGATCGCCCCGTCCATCTTCGCCAGCTCGTACAGCCGCGTGGGGGTGAACTCGCAGTCCAGCCGGAAGCCGCCGTCCACCAAGGCCATGACCTCCGGCGAATCGCCGACCACAATCAGCGACCCGGTCTTGGCCAGCAGGATGGACTCCAGCCCCTCCCGCAGGGCGGTGCCGGGTGCGAGCTGCTGCAGAACGTGCCAGAAGCCGCCCCTGTCCTCCATCCCCGCACCTCCCCTGCGCCGGGGTCAGCGGCTCAGGGCCGCCTCAAGCCCTTCCATCACCGTCTCCACCCCAACCAATTCCAGATCGGTCCTAATGGATAGGCTACGAAGGTTGGCCTGCGGTAATACCATGCGGTCAAAACCCATCTTCTCGGCCTCCCGGATGCGCTGGTCGATCCGGGACACCGCACGCACCTCGCCGGCCAGCCCCACCTCCCCCACGACCACCGTGCGCGCGTCGGGCGGCTGGTCGCGGAAGCTGGAGGCCAGCGCCACCGCGAGGGCCAGATCGATGGCCGGTTCGGCCAGGCGCACCCCGCCGGCCACCTTCACGTAGGCGTCGTGGTTTCCCAGCAGGAGGCCCACCCGCTTCTCCAGGACCGCGATGATCAGCTGCAGCCGGTTGAGGTCGATGCCCTCTGCGGTCCGGCGCGGCGTCACGAACGTGGACGCGCTCACCAGGGCCTGTACCTCCACCAGGAGCGGCCGGGTTCCCTCCATCGCCGGGAGCACCACCGAGCCCGCCACCTCCAGCGGCCGCTCCGAGAGGAAGAGCTGAGAGGCGTTGCCCACCGGCACCAGCCCCGTGTCGCGCATCTCGAAGATGCCGATCTCATTGGTCGAGCCGAACCGGTTCTTCACCGCCCGCAGAATCCGGAAGCTGGCGTGCCTGTCCCCTTCGAAGTAGAGCACCGTATCCACGATGTGCTCCAGCACCCGCGGGCCGGCCAGAGAGCCCTCCTTCGTGACGTGTCCCACGATGAAAACGGCGATGTTCTGCCCCTTCGCCACCCTGAGCAGCTGGGCGGCGCACTCCCGCACCTGGCTGACGGAGCCCGGGGCCGAAGGCAGGTCGGGCCGGAACACCGTCTGGATGGAGTCGACGATGAGCAGGCTGGGCGCTACCTGCGCCGCGTGGTGCGCGATGGCCTCCAGGTTGGTTTCGGCCAGTACCAGAAGGCGCGGGTGCAGGGTGCCCAGGCGGTCAGCCCGCAGCCGGATCTGCCGGGCGGACTCCTCGCCCGAGACGTAGAGGACGGAGCCGTGCTGCTCGGCCACCCGGGCGGCCAGCTGCAGCAGGATCGTCGACTTGCCGATGCCCGGGTCTCCGCCCACGAGCACGAAGGAGCCCGGCACGATGCCGCCCCCGAGCACGCGGTCCAGTTCGTCCACGCCCGTCACCAGCCGCTGCGCGTCCTCTGTCTCCACCTCACCGATCGCCACCGGCGGCTCACCCTGGCCCAGGCCCGGCGAGAGCGAGCCGCGCCCGCCGGATCCGGCGGCGGGCTCCTCCACCATGCTGTTCCAGGTGCCACAGCCGGGACACCGCCCCATCCACCGCGGCGATTCATAGCCGCACTCCTGGCAGAAGAAGGCGCTCCTGGACTTTGCCACACTCATGGCCTCCTCGTCATCCTCAGTCCGGGTCTTGTTTCGAAACCGAAGCGGGTCCCTCCTGCAGCCGGGGATGCATCCGGGATCCTGACCCCAAGAACAGGGGCTGTCCGCCGGTCCGACAGCGGACCGGAGAACAGCCCCGAAAGCCACGTATGGATCGGGTCAACCCTGGAAAGACTCCTGCTCCCGGCGGGAGGCGGCGAGGATCGCACCCCAGATGGCCTCTACGTCCCCTCTGGCCAGTTCGCCTCCGGCCAGGCCGACCAGCCGGTCGAGCAGGGCGTGCTCCCGGTCCTCCTGCAGGACCGGCAGCCCGGCGGCGGCCTTGATTCTCCCCACCTGACGCACCGCCTCCATGCGGCGCAGGAGCAGCTGCAGGATGCGCCGGTCAAGCCGGTCGATCTCTGCGCGGCACGCCTCCATGCTCTCCAGGGCGGTGGCCGGGAGCAGTTCCAGATCGGCCATGACCCGGCGGAACTCGGCGAAGGTCAGCTGCTGCTGCGCGTCCGAGAGCGCATGGTCGGGGTCGGGGTGCACCTCGATCATCAGCCCGTCCATCCCAGCTGCGAGGGCGGCGCGGGAAAGCGCCGGGATCAGGTCCCGCCGGCCCGCAGCATGGCTGGGGTCGATGATCACCGGCAGCCCCGAGCGCTGCCGGGCGACAATCGCAGAGCTCAGGTCCAGGGTGTTGCGGGTTGCCGTCTCAAACGTCCGGATACCCCGCTCACAGAGGATCACCTGGTCGTTGCCGGAGTCGAGAATGTACTCGGCCGCGGAGAGCCACTCCTCCACGGTGGCGCTCAGCCCCCGCTTCAGCATCACCGGCTTGCCGGCCCGCCCCACCTGCTTCAGCAGGGCGAAGTTCTGCATGTTGCGCGAGCCCACCTGGAGCACGTCGGCATACTCGGCCACCAGATCGATCTGCGCGGTGTCCATGACCTCGGTCACCACCGGCAGCCCCGTCTCTGCACGGGCGACGGCCAGTAGCCGCAGCCCCTCCTCTCCCAGTCCCTGGAACGAACGCGGCGACGTGCGGGGCTTGAACGCGCCGCCCCTGAGGGCGGTGGCGCCCGCGGCCTTCACCGCCCTGGCGGCGGCGACAATCTGCTCCTCGCTCTCCACACTGCACGGCCCCGCGATGATCACCGGGCGGCCTGAGCCCAGCCCAAGGCCTGCAAACCGTCCGGTCACCTCGCGCTTCGCCCTCGCAGTCAGACCTTCGACCATGCTCATCCGCCTCCTTCACTGGAATAAAAAATGCTCCCGCCCCGGTAAGGGACGAGAGCACGACTCCCGTGGTACCACCCTTCTGAGCCGCCGAATGCGGCGACCCACTCTGATTGCAGGTGCGGAAGAGTGAGCCTCTTCGACACCGCCCCCTCGTAACGGTGGGAGAACCGGCCGGGCCTACTGGGCCGCGGAGCGCTGCGGCCGTTCAGCTGGCAGCTCCGGAGTGAACTTCGGCGGGGACCTCCATAGCGGCGCTTCCAGTCTGCGGCGCCGCCTCCCTGAATGGCCTTCCTTCCGCCTACTTTACTCTTTCATCGCTGTTTCATATTGAAGCTCATTCTAGCCGCTCTCGGCAGACTCGTCAAGAGGGAACTTCAAGCTTGTCCGGCAATCGGCATCCGCTGACCGGGCGCGCTCAAAGCTGGTGCAGCCCCGCTGTCTCCACCCCGCCCTCAGCCAGCAGCTCCTCCGCCCGCTCGCGGTCCGCCCATGCAAGGCGCAGGGCGAAGCCGCAGTCGCTGGAGAACTGCCGCGGCGTGGGGATGAGCCGGACCGCCAGCCCCCCGGCCTTCAGCACCTTCTCCGCCTTCAGGGCCATCGAGGTCGTGTGGAAGAGCACCACGCCGTAGTCCACGCCCGTCACGCCCCTTCGGCAATCCGCCGGACGGCGGCGATCGTCCGTTCAATCTGCTCCGGGGTGTTGAACGGACCCGGCGAGAGCCGCACCGTTCCCGTCGGGAACGTGCCGATGGTCCTGTGGGCCGCCGGCGCGCAGTGAAGCCCCACGCGCGTGAGGATCCCGAACTCGTCGTCCAGCCGGCCGCCGACCTCCGATACCGTGCGTCCCTCTACGGTGAAGGAGACCACCGCAACCCGCTGGCTGAAGTCGGCCGTGCCGAAGAGCCGCACTCCGGGGATGGCCGAGAGCCCCTCCCACAGCTGCCGGGCCAGCTCCCGCTCCCACCGGCCCACCGCCTCTGGGCCGCCCAGGTCGGCCAGGGCCTCCAGCCCCGCCCCGAGCCCGGCGATGCCCACGAAGTTGATCGTGCCGGCCTCGAACCGGTCCGGCAGGTCCGGCGGCTGCCGCTCCATGGCCGACCGCGAACCCGTGCCCCCCTGCACCAGGGGGCGCATCTCGGCCGCGTTCACCCGCTCGCCGAGGATCAGGCCGCCGGTGCCGGTGGGGCCCAGCAGTCCCTTGTGCCCCGTGAAGGCCAGGAGGTCGATCCCCATGGCCGCCATGTCGATCGGGACGGATCCCGCGCTCTGGGCCGCGTCCACCAGCACCAGGGCGCCGGCCCGGTGCGCCAGCTCGGCGGCCTCGGCCACCGGGCAGAGCGTGCCGGTCACGTTGCTGGCATGGTTCAGGGCCACCATCCGAGTCGGGCCCGCCGCCACCACCCGGGCGAAGGCCTCCAGGTCCAGCCGGCCCGTCGCGTCGCAGGGGGCGACCACCACCTCGACGCCCAGCTCCTCCAGGTCCCTGAGCGGCCGCATCACCGCGTTGTGCTCCATGCCCGTGCAGACCACCCGGTCGCCGGGCGAGAGCAGGCCGCCCAGGGCCAGGTTGACGGCAAAGGTGGCGTTGTGGGTGAAGATCACCCGCAACGGATCAGGCGCCCCGAAGAGCTGTGCCACCGCCTCGCGCACCGCGTAGACCCGCCGGCTGGCCGCCAGCGAAAGCCGGTGCCCGGAGCGGCCGGGGTTTCCGGCCTCGTCCTCCAGGCACGCGACCATCGCCCGCCCTACCGCCTCCGGCTTGGGCCACGAGGTGGCGGCGTTGTCCAGGTAGATCAGGTCTCTGTTCATGCCGCAGACCGGGACTGGTCTTCACTCGCGGACACATCCCGCATGGTAAAGCCCAGAATGACCACGATCACCAGGCCGATGATCACCGCCGCAGGACCGTAGGGCGAGGGGCCCGCGGCCGAGCTGGCCAGGTTGAAGTTGTGCGCCATGGCAGCGCCGGTCAGCAGGCCGAAGGTGAAAACGGCCGCGTCGGTGTCGCCCTCGCCAGACAGGAAGAGCTGACGGCCGGGGCAGCCGCCGCCCAGCGCAAAGGCCAGGCCCGACAGCAGCATGCCCATGAAGTTCCAGAGCCCGTCCGTGTGGGCGATGGGCTGGCCCGCGAAGCCGGGGTTGAACTGCCCCAGGGCCAGGTTGGTCACGCCGGCGGATATGATCAGGGCAATGACGCCCACGAACAGCTTGCTGTCACGGATCATGAAGAGATTTCGAAATGCCCCCACCGAGCAGAAGCGGCTCCGCTGCCCCAGGAAACCGATGACCAGGGCAGCCAGGAGCGAGATCCACCAGACGGCGTGCTGCGAGCCGGGGCCGCTGGCGCTGAAGAAGATCGGGCCGACCGGGTTCCCGTCGGCGTCGCGCCCGAAGAGCGGCGCCGCCAGCAGGAGCACCAGGAGGCCGACCATCGCCGCCGGCATGATCCAGCCGGTGACCGGCGCCATCGGCCGGCTCTTGCCGAGGCTGTAACCCCGGCGCAGGAAGAAGGTCGCTGCCCAGATGCCCGCGGCGAAGCCGAGAATACCCACGATGGCGTTCCAGTCGCCGCCGCCGATGCGAAGGAAGGCCCGCCACGGGCAGCCCAGGAAGACCAGTGCGCCGATGGCGGCGATGATGCCCATGATGTACCGCACCAGCGGCGAGGCACCGCCCCGGGCGCGCCACTCGCCCGCGCTCACCGCGGCGATGGTCGCACCCAGCACCATGCCGATGATCTCGGGCCGGATGTACTGCACGGCCGCCGCCCGGTGCAGCCCCAGGGCGCCTGCGATGTCGCGGGTGAAACAGGCGACGCACACGCCCATGTTCCCGGGGTTGCCCAGCTTCACCAATACGGGCGCGAGGATACCAACCACAATTCCGGTGAGGGTCACGCCCCACCTCCCTGCCAGGAACCGATTCAACGCCACAACTATTCCGCCTCCCTAACGTGATAATTGGTAGTTGTCTTGGACGTTGGACATCGAATTCCTTCCAGGGACATGGCAGCGCCGGTCACCCCCTGCGGGGTGACCGGCGCCTGCCGGGAAAGACCGATCTGTGCCTGCCCTATTCCTCCGTCGTCTTGCCGCTGGCCACGCCCACCGACTCGGCCGAGGGCTCGGTGCGCTTGAACGTGAGCTTGCCGTCCTCGCCCGCGTCCACGTGCACCTGCTCGCCGTACTTGAACGGCTTCCGGAGCAGCTCCTCCGAGAGCGGGTCCTCCAGCAGCCGCTGGATGGCCCGGCGCAGCGGACGGGCGCCGTACTTCTGGTCGTAACCCTCGGCAACCAGCACCTCCAGGGCGGCATTGGAGATCGTCAGGTCCACGCCGTGCTCCTTGAGCCGGTCGGCGACCTTCTTCACTTCCAGGTTGACGATCTGCTTCAGGTGATCCTTGTTCAGGCTGTGGAAGATAATGATCTCGTCCAGCCGGTTGATGAACTCGGGCCGGAAGAGCCGCTTCACCTCGTCCATCACCCGGCTCTTCATCCGCTCGTGCTGCTCCCTTTCGTCCTCATGAACGGTGAAGCCCAGCTGCCGTTCGCCGGCGATGGCCTGCGCGCCGGCGTTGGAGGTCATGATGATCACCGTGTTCCGGAAGTCCACGGTGCGCCCCTTGGCCTCGGTCAGCCGGCCGTCCTCCAGCACCTGGAGCAGAATGTTGAAGACCTCGGGGTGCGCCTTCTCGATCTCATCCAGCAGCACCACGGAGTACGGCCGCCGCCGGACGGCCTCGGTCAGCTGGCCGCCCTCGTCGTAGCCCACGTACCCGGGAGGGGCGCCCACCAGGCGGGAGGTGGTGTGCCGCTCCATATACTCCGACATGTCGATGCGGATCATCGCATCCTCGTCGCCGAAGAGCGCCTCCGCCAGCGCCCGGGCCAGGTGGGTCTTGCCCGTGCCCGTGGGGCCCAGGAAGATGAAGGAGCCGATGGGCCGCTTGGGATCCTTCAGCCCGGAGCGGGCACGGCGGATGGCCCGGGCCACCGCGGCCACGGCCTCCTCCTGGCCCACCACCTTCTCGTGCAGGATCTTCTCGAGGTTCAGGAGGCGCTGCGACTCGTCGATGGTCAGCTTCGTGGCCGGAATGCCCGTCCACTGCGAGACGATGTGGGCAATGTCCTCCTCCGTCACCGTCGACTTGGAGGTTACCTTCTTCTGCTGCCACTCGTTCTTCTGCCGCTCCAGCTCTTCCTTCAACTTGGTCTCCTTGTCGCGCAGGCGGGCGGCCTTCTCGAACTCCTGCCCCTGAACGGCGGCCTCCTTCTCCTTGCGCACCTCCTCCAGCTTATCCTCCAGCTCCTTCAGGTCGGGAGGCGCCACGAAGGTGGAGAGCCGCACCCGGGAGGCGGCCTCGTCGATCAGGTCGACGGCCTTGTCCGGCAGGAACCGGTCGGTGACGAAGCGGTCGGAGAGCCGCACCGCGGCCTCGATGGCCGCATCGGTGATCTCGACCCGGTGATGGGCCTCGTACCGGTCCCGCAGCCCCTTCAGGATCTGGATCGCGTCCTCGGGGGACGGCTCCTCGACCATCACCGGCTGGAAGCGGCGCTCCAGGGCGGCGTCCTTCTCCACGTGCTTGCGGTACTCGTCGATGGTGGTCGCGCCGATGGCCTGGAGCTCGCCGCGGGCCAGGGCCGGCTTCAGGATGTTGGAGGCGTCGATCGCGCCCTCCGCGGCGCCGGCGCCGATGATGGTATGCAGCTCGTCGATGAAGAGGATGACGTTGCCGGCGTTGCGGATCTCCTCCATGACCTTCTTCAGCCGCTCCTCGAACTCGCCCCGGTACTTGGAACCGGCCACCAGCGAGGCAAGGTCCAGCGCCACGACCCGCTTATCCTTCAGGATCTCCGGCACCCGCCCGTCCGCGATGCGCTGGGCCAGCCCTTCGGCGATGGCGGTCTTGCCCACGCCGGGCTCGCCGATCAGGACCGGGTTGTTCTTCGTGCGGCGGGAGAGAATCTGGATCACCCGCTCGATCTCCTTCTCCCGGCCGATCACCGGATCCAGCTTGCCGTCGCGCGCCATCTGGTTCAGGTCGCGGCCGAACTGGTCCAGGGTGGAAGTGGAGGTCTTCGCCCCCTTCACCTTCGCAGAACCGGGCGCGGACGAACCCGCGGGCGGATGGGGCACCCCGCCGAGCAGGTGGATCACCTGGTTGCGCACCCGCTCCAGGTCGGCGCCCAGATTCTGCAGCACCTGCGCGGCGACGCCCTCGCCCTCCCGGATCAGGCCCAGGAGAATGTGCTCCGTGCCCACGTAATTGTGGCCCAGGAGCCGCGCCTCCTCGATGGCCAGCTCCACCATCACCTTCTTGGCGCGCGGCGTGAAGCCGATCTCGCCGCGAGACGAAGCGGAGCCCTTGCCGATCATCTTCTCGACCTCGGCCCGCACCTGCTCGAGCTGAATCCCCAGGGCCTGGAGCGCCTTGGCGGCGATGCCCTCGCCCTCCCGGATCAGCCCGAGGAGCAGGTGCTCTGTACCGACGTAATCGTAATTCAAACGCCGGGCCTCGTCCTGGGCCAGCACGATCACCCGCTGCGCCCGTTCCGTATAACGGCTGAACATGCGTCACTTACCCCCTATCCATCTGTCTATTCCATCTCCGGTCAGCCCGCCAGCCGCGCCCGGATGAGCGCAGCCCGCTTCACGTCGCGCTCCAGCGGGTTCAGCTCACGCCCCGCCTGGCGCTGCAGGAAGGCCGGCTGCATCGCCACCAGCAGCTCGTTGAGGATGCGGTAGTCGATCGGCGGAACGACCCCCAGCGCGATGCCCAACCGCACGTCCGAGAGCAGCCGCATCGCCTCCTCCGACGTGATCATCCGCGCGTTGGTGAGGATGCCGTAGGCGCGGGAGACCCGGTCCTCAATCTGCAGCCGCATCTCGCCGTACAGGTGGCGGCGGGCCTGCTGCTCAGTATCAATCACCGTCCGCGCGATGGCTTCGAGGTTGGCGACAATCTCCTCCTCGGCCTTCCCGAGGGAGGTCTGGTTGGAGATCTGGAAGATCTGGCCGGCTGCCTCGGTGCCCTCGCCGTAGAGGCCGCGCACCACCAGCCCGAGCTGCGAGAGGTTGTGGAAGAGCCGCCCGGCCTGCTGCGTGAGCACCAGCGCGGGCAGGTGCATCATCACAGATGCCCTGAGGCCCGTGCCCACGTTGGTCGGGCAGGCCGTGAGGTACCCAAGCTGCTCGTCGAAGGCGTACTGAAGGCGCTGCTCCAGGGCGTCGTCCACCTGCGAGGCCATCCGCCAGGCCTCCTGAAGCTGCAGCCCGGGGGCCAGCACCTGGATGCGCAGGTGGTCCTCCTCGTTCACCATGATCGAGATGGACTCGTCCTCGGAGATGGCCACGGCCTTGGCCATGACCTCCTTGGACTGCTGCGGGCTGATCAGGTGCTTGTCGACGAGGATCTGCCGGTCCAGGGGCGTGGTGTCGGCCAGCCGGTGCAGCTCCACCTTGGAGGGGAAGCCCACGAGGTTGATCTCGCGGACGCCGGCCTCCGCCGCCTGCAGCAGCCGCTCTGTGTCCTTCTCCGTCATCCGCTGGGGGAAGGGCAGGTCGTCCAGGTTGCGGGCCAGCCGGATCCGGGAGGAGAGCACCACGTCGGCGTGCGGACCGGTCCCCTCCATCCAACGGCTTGCCGCGCGCGATACCAGTTCATTCCACCCCACCATCATCACCCCCTGCTGCGATCTCCGCTTCCAGGGCCCGAATCTGGTCCCGAATCCGGGCGGCGTCCTCGTACCGCTCGCTCTGCACGGCGCTCTGGAGCTGCGCGCGCAGCATCTTCAGGTCGCGCCGCTTCCGGGCCAGGCCTCCGGTGCGCTTCGGCACCTTTCCGCCGTGTGACACGTTGCCCTGTATGCGCTTGATCAGCGGCATCAGCTGCTGCTCCATCTCCTGGTAGCACCGGGGGCAGCCCAGAAGGCCGCTCTGGGCGAACTGGCTGTACGTCATGCCGCAGTGCCGGCACGTCGGCTCAGCCTTCAGCTGGGGCTTCCCGCTGCCCGCCCCGGGCAGCGTCTGCCCCAGGAAAGAGCTGAGCAGTTGCTGCATGGAGAGGTTGGGGAAAGAAAAACCGGGCAGGGTGCCCGCCTCGCGGGCGCACTCGACACACAGGTGGGACTCCTGTTTCTTCCCGTTGGTGACCAGCGTCTGGTGCACTGTGGCCTCACGCTGGCCGCATCGCTCGCACAGCATGGGACCCACCTCCTCAGAAGCGCAGAATGGCCGTGAGCATTGCCTTCAACAGATTAGCCCGCACGGTGTCCCGGACGGGCAGCTCCAGCCCCAGGACCTCACGCCGCATGGCGACCTCCATCATCGCCGCCTCGCGCTCGTCGATAATCCCTTCCTCCCGCAGCCGCTCGACGATGTCGAGGGCCTCGTTCTGACTGAGCGAATCCCCGATCTGCCGCTGTATCAGATCCCGCAGGTCTTCGGGGCTCTCAATGTTCAGGCGGATGATGCGGATGTAACCCCCGCCCCCGCGCCGGCTCTCCACCAGGTAGCCCCGTTCGGGGGTGAATCGGGTGGTCAGCACGTAGTTGATCTGCGACGGTGCGCAGTCAAACAGGGCGGCCAGCATGGCCCGCTGCACCTCCAGGATCTCCGTCCTGCGCAGGTGCTCCTTCAGGTAGCGTTCGATCTTGTCGGCCAGGTTGGCCATCAGCCGCTCACCCCCTGACCTTGTTTGACCTTTCTACCTTCCACTTTACCCGGTGGCGGGCAGACGGGCAAGTGCAACCTGAAACGAATTGGGGGCCTCTACGGCAGTTTTCCCAGGTGCGGTCTTCCAGAGACCTCCTCTGACGTTATTTGACGTTTGTGCTGGCCGCGAGGGAACGGCCGCGGCCCGAATCAGATGACTTCGTAAATGTGGCACTTCAGATAGTGGCTCTCGTCGTATCCCACGACGATGGGGTGGTCGACGGCCTGGGCCCGCTCCTCCACCAGCCGGAGGCGGCGGCGGGCATCAAACGCCGCATCGGCCACCACGGCCTTGAACAGGTCCGGGGTCATGTGGTACGAGCAGGAGCAGGTGACGAGGAAACCGCCCTCCTCCAGCATGCGCATGGCCCGCAGGTTGATCTCCTTGTAGCCCCGCACCGCGCCCTCCAGCGCAGCCTTGTTCTTGGCGAACGCGGGCGGGTCCAGCACGATGACGTCGAACCGCTCCTTGCGCGACTCCATCTGCCGAAGTATGTCGAAAGCGTTGCCGACCTGGAACCGAATCCTGTCGCTCAGGCCGTTGCGCGCGGCGTTCTGCTCTGCGGCGGCGATGGCCTCGGCCGAGGCGTCCACGGCGATGACCTCCCGCGCGCCGGCGGCCGCGGCGTTCAGGGCGAAGCCCCCGACGTTGCAGAAGCAGTCGAGCACGCGCCCGCCCTCCGCATAGAGACGCACGGCGCGGCGGTTCTCCCGCTGGTCCAGGAAGTAGCCGGTCTTCTGCCCCTCCGCCACGTCCACCGCGATCTCGAGCCCGTTTTCGACAATCGTGATGTTCGGGTCGAACTCGCCCCGCAGGAAGCCCTTTCGCTCCTCCAGCCCTTCCAGGCGGCGCACCGGCACATCGTTGCGCTCGTAGATCCCGCGGGGGCGCAGCAGTTCGTCAAGAATACCGACTATTTCCGGCAGCCACCTGTCGATGCCGAGAGCGAGCGTCTGCACCACCAGGATGTCGCCAAACTTGTCCACGATGAGCCCCGGCAGGAAGTCGGCCTCGCCGAAGACGACCCTGCAGGCTCCCGTGTCCGGCAGGAGCCGCTGCCTGTAGGCCCAGGCCCGCTCGATCCTCCGCCGGAAGAACTCCCGGTCGACGGGCTCGTCCCGGGTGGTCAGCATCCGCACGATGATCTGCGACGCGGGGTTGATGTAGCCCCTGCCCAGAAACCGGCCCCGGAAATCCACCACGGTCACCACGTCTCCGGGTGCGAACTCGCCCCGTATCTCCTCCACATCGCTCTGAAAAATCCAGGGGTGCCCCGCCCACACGCGCCGGTGGCGCGTCCTGGCGAGCTGCACAACCGCCATTGTACGACTCCCCTCTTCAAACTGGTTCAGCACTATCGTAGCGTTAGCCTGCCCGGCGCGCCAGCGCGACATGGAAGGGGGCGCGGACGGGCAGACTAGCCGGCGAGGGGGCGATCAAGATGGGGCGCAGAGATGAACCCGGCGCCGTCAGCGCCTCGGTGACCGGCACCCACGCGACAGGCCACCACCTGAACGAGGCGGCCGAGCGCGGTGAGGTCGCGACCGACGTCCCGATGGAGGGCCTGGTCTGGATTGAGCAGGAGGATCAGCGAAAGCAGAACATGACCCGGAAAGGGGACATGCGGAAGGCGACGGCTGCGCCGGACCGCCCGCATCCCCCGGGGAGGCCGGGATTCGGTGGCCGGCAATAGGACTGGCGGAAGGCGGAGGCCCCGGGTGCAGGCCTCCGCCTTCGTCGCCGCGGCGGTCGCGGCCTTGGCGGCGTTCGGGGGCGTCGCCCCATCAGCCCTGGCGGCGTTCCCGGCAGCCACCCCGGCGGTTGCGGGCACGATGCCCGCGGCCGGCCTCCCGATTCCGGCGGACTGGATTCCCCCGCTCCAGGCCGTGGCCGGCCTCAGGCTCGGCCTCAGCGTGCCCGCCGGGCCCGAGGGTGCGCCGCTGCCGCTTCACGCCACGCATCTGGATCACCGCCCGGTCATCGCCCTGCTGCTCGACCGGCTGGCCGCTTCCCGGCTGGCGGCCGGGGCGGCCACGCCGTCTCCCGGGGGCGGCGTGCTCCACATCGCCCTCCGCAGCGGCGCCCCGCTGGCGGTGCACCCCGCAGGCAACTGCCCGGAGCCTCCCGGCGGAACGGGCCACGGGTTCGTCTGCCCGCCGTCGGAGACGGACGTGATCCTCCGCCTGGGGGACGGCCGGGCGGTGCGGCTGCACAACCCCTGGATGGCCGCCTGGCTCCAGGCGGGCTGGCGCGCGCACGTCCCCGTCGGCGAGCCCCGGCTGCTTGACCGCGCGGCGGCCATCGCCCTGGCCAGAGAACAAAGCCGCCTGCCCATGTGGCAGGCGAGCTTTGTCGATGCGTATCCGGTTGAACGGCTCGGGGAGACCGAGGTGCGGCCGGCGTGGCTCCTGGAGGCGGAACTCCCCGCCGGCCAGCGCATCCGGCTGGTCCTGGACGCCCGCACCGGCGAGGTGCTGCGCCTGGTCCAGCAGGAGGCCCTGGAGTAGGACGCGCGGCCCCTGTCTACTCCGCCTCCTCCTTGCGGGCCGCCTCCGCGGCCTCGATGACGGCCTTGGCCACCTGGGCCGGGGCCTCCTCGTAATGGTCGAACTCCATCGTGAACTGGCCGCGGCCCTGGGTCATGGACCGCAGGTCGATGGCGTAGCGGTGCAGCTCGGCCAGCGGCGCCATCGCCTTGATGATCTGCTTGCCGTCGGGGGTCGGCTCCATGCCCGCGATCCGGCCCCGCTTCTTGTTGAGGTCGCCCATGATGTCGCCCATGTAGGATTCCGGCACGATGACCTCGAGCCGCATGATCGGCTCCAGGAGCACCGGCCTGGCGTTCATAAACGCCTGGCGGAACGCGTTGCGGGCAGCGATCTTGAAGGCCATTTCGGAGGAGTCCACTTCATGATACGAGCCGTCCAGCAGCGTGCAACGGATGCCCGTCACGGGGTAGCCAGCCAGCACGCCCTCGGCCATGGTCTCCTGGACGCCCTTGTCCACGGCCGGGCGGTAGTTGAGCGGAATGGCGCCGGCGAAGATCTTGTCGACGAACTCGTATTCGCCCTCGTAAAGCGGCTCGATCTCGATCTTGCAGTGGCCGTACTGGCCCCGGCCGCCAGTCTGCTTCTTGTGCTTGTACTCGCCCTCGGCCTTGCCGCGGATGGTCTCCTTGTAGGCGACCTTCGGCTCGCTCAGGACGGCGTCCGCGCCGAACTTCCGCTTCAGCCGCTCCATCATCACGTCGACGTGCGTCTCGCCCAGGCCGGAGATGATGGTCTCGGCCGTCACCGGGTCGCGGTGCACGGTGAAGGTCGCGTCCTCCTCGGCCAGCCGCTGCAGGCCCGAACCGATCTTGTCCTCGTCGCCCTTGGCCTTCGGGCTCACCGCGACGGAGTAGACCGGCTTGGGGAAGTCCACGGGCTCCAGGATCATGGGGTTGGCCTCGTCGCCCAGCGAGTCGTTGGTCTGCGTGACGGCCAGCTTCGCGACGGCGACGATGTCGCCGGGTCCGGCTTCGTTCACCTGCACCTGCCCCTTGCCCTTGGGGATGAACATGTGGCTGAGCTTCTCGCTGCGGCCCTGCGTGATGTTGTAGACCGTCTGGTCATTGGCGACCTTGCCGTTGAAGATGCGCATGATCGTCATGCGGCCGACGAACGGGTCGGCGGTGGTCTTGAAGACCAGGGCGCTGAAGGGCTGGTCGTCGCCGATCGGCCGGGTCACCGGCTCGCCGTCGGGCGTCTCGCCCACCAGTTCGCCGCGGTCGGCCGGCGACGGCGCGTACTCGACGATGGCGTCCATCAGGGTGCTGACGCCGACGTTCTTGGCGGCGGCGGCCACGAACACCGGGATGATGTCGCCCTTGCCCACGCCGAGCCTGAGACCCGTCTGCAGCTCCTCCTGGGAGAGTTCGCCCTCCTCCAGGAACTTCATGGTCAGGTCGTCGTCAGCCTCGGCGGCCAGCTCCATCAGCTTCTCGCGGATCTCCGCGATCTGCCCCTCGAGCTCGGCGGGCACGGCCTCCTCCTTCACCTGCTTGCCGGAGAAGACGTAGGCCTTCTGCTGCACGACGTCGACGACGCCGGTGAAGTTCGCCTCGGCGCCGATGGGCAGCTGGAACGGCACGACGCCCCGGCCCCAGGCCTCTTCCAGGGCGCTGAGGGTCTTCTGGAAGTTGGCGTTCTCCCGGTCCATCTTGTTGATCACGATCATCCGGGAGACCCCGGCCTTCACGGCGTGCTCCCAGGTCAGCTCCGAGCCCACCTCGATGCCCGCCACGGCGTCCACCAGCAGGAGGGCCGTCTCGACCACCCGCAGGGCGGCCTTGACCTCGCCCACAAAATCAAAATACCCGGGAGTGTCCAGCAGGTTGAACTTGTGGTCCTTCCACTCCAGCGGCGCAATGCCCATGGAGATGGAGACCTTCCGCCGGATCTCCTCGGGATCATGATCCATCACCGTATTGCCATCATCTACGCGCCCCAGCCGATCCGTCGCCCCAGCGTTGAAAAGCATGGCCTCAGCCAGGGACGTCTTCCCGGCCCCGCCATGGGCAATGAGGGCAACGTTCCGCACCTTTTCAACAGCAAATCGTCTCAACTCCATCTCCTCCTCAACGGTTGATGGAACTGCGCTCAGCCGGGGGGCCCCAGGCGAAACGGTTCGGATTTGCAGGCGGTGACGCAGGGGCTAAACGCGCACCGCCGTGCGGTGCGCTTCCCAGTGGGCTGGGCGCCAGGTGAACCTCGCGAACACGAAAACGGGTCCGATAGACTTGCAACTTCGACCTGTCCGAAGGTGTCTCCTTCTGCCAGGGCCAATCTTGTCCGAAAGCGCTACCGGTTACTGTAGATACTTTGCCACCGCCCTTCCAACAGTACACATTCTCCCCAACTTTGACCTCGGCTATGGGACCGGTCAGGCGGGCGCCGCACCAGAAAGCACCACGGACACCAGGTCGGCCGGACGTTCCAGCCAGTAGTCCGGCTCCCCGGCCGCCAGAGCATCCCGGTTCACCGCCCAGCCCACGGCTGCGGTCCGGCACCCGGCGGCCCGGCCGCACCGGAGATCCAGGAGGGAATCGCCCACCATCAGCACCTGCGGCCCCGGGGCAACCCCCAGAAGTTCCAGGGCCCGCAGGGCGGGATCCGGCTCCGGCTTGTGCCGCTCCGTCTGGTCCACCCCCACCACCACGGGGAAGTGCTCCTCCAGGCCGCACACTGAGAGGCCCCGGCGGGCCAGGTCCGTGTACTTGGACGTCACGACGGCCAGGCGCACCCCCGCTTCCTGCAGCGCCGCAACGGCTTCGTTCATGCCGGGGAAACGGCGCACCAGCCGGTCGTGCTGGCTCCGATTAAACTTGCGGTAGGCCTCGGTGAGGGCATCGGCCCGCCCCGGGTCGAAGCGGGCCAGGGTCGTGCGCAGGGGCTCGCCGAAGTACGGGTAAACCTCCTCGGGAGAGACCTCAAGTCCCAGCCAGGTCCGCAGGACGTGTTGAAACGAAGTCACGATCAGGTGGTTCGTGTCGATCAGGGTGCCGTCCAGGTCGAACAGGACGGCGTCAAAATTCAACAAATCGGTCTCCCTCCCTGAAACAGGATTCGACTCTGATGGCGCCAACCCCTTCGACTGATCGACGACGGAATATGGAAGAAGGAGCCCTCGGCGTCGAGGGCTCCCTTTCCCTTTCAGACCTATGCTCTTCCCTCCGCGGCGGCGATGGGATGCAGCTCATCCGGCGCCAGGACGACGATCGCGCCCTTGGCGCAGACCTCCTCGCACTCCTTGCAGCCGACGCAGGCGTTCGGCCGGGTCAGCACAGCCGTACCGAAGAACTGGCCGTCCCCCGCCAGCTCCAGGCAGTCAAACGGGCAGATCTGCACGCAGAAGTCGCAGCCGGAGCAGGAGACGGGGTCGATGACCGGCTTCGGCCAGTCGGCCCGCTTCGCGATGCGGGGCTTGTAAACGCCGAACTCGTCCGCAATCGCCATCACCGGGCAACTGCGCACACAGGCGTCGCAGTCGATGCAGAGCTTCGGGTCGATGTAGTGCAGCTGCTTCCGCTCACCGCTGATCGCCTCGGTCGGGCAGACAGCCACGCAGGCGGTGCAGCCGATGCACTTCTCGTCGATATAGTGCGGCACGGTTCTCCCTCCTTTGGGGGGCGCTAGCCGGTCTCCGGCAGGCGCCCTTCTCGGAGAAGGCGCGTGATCCGGTAGCGCAGCGGCCTGCTCACCGCCGGACCGGGGCTCAGGGTCTCAACGAACCCGGCCAGCGCTTCGGGGTTGAGCACCGGAACCCCGTCTTCCTGCTGGTCCTCGGGGGCGCGCATACGGGAGAGGAGCACCAGCGGCACCACCGGCAGGTCGGCCGCGTCGGGCCACCCGCTCAGCTCGGCCCGCACCCAGCCGGCGCACTGCCGCGCCCGGTCCGCCGCAACCGACAGCCGGCGCCGGGCCCGGGCCGAACGCGCCGGGCCGGGCGAGTGCTCCACGCACACGGCCAGCAGCCCCGCGGGGCCGACCAGCAGGTAATCCGGCCGCTCACCGGGGGCAGCCGACCAGTCGGTAATGATCCATTCGGGCTCCAGGCCCTTCAGGGACTCCTCCACGCCCCGCTGCCCCGAACTCTGCTGCAGGCGGGCGATGGCCAGTGAACCCGCCACGCCGAAGAGGAAGATCCCGAAGGTGGCGAACATGTTCCAAATGCGCATGCCCGTCACCTCGGCGGCCCGGAAGAGGCTCCCGACCATGAAGGCGATCAAGAGCAGCGTGATCAGGTACCCCCGCACGGGCTCACCCCCCATCTCCCGGCGCTACTTCAGCCCCAGCAGGTATTCCGCGATGATCGAGATCTCCTCGTCGGTCAGCCGGTCCTCGAACGCGGGCATGTAGTACGGCCCCTCAGAGACGACCCGCTCGCTCAGGTCGATCTCCGTGCGGGTGATCGCCCGATTCTGGCTCCAGTAGATGGGCATCCGCTCGTCGTGCGGCATTGCGTTGGGCCCGCTGGCCCGCTTGATCCACTCCTCCAGGAACTCCTGGTCGATGCCCCAGGAGCCAAGCTGGCTGAGGTCAGGACCGATGTATGCGCCCTTGCTGCCGATGACATGGCAGGTCAGGCACTGGGTCTTGCCGAGATCCCGGAGCAGCGCCTTGGCGGCGACGTTGACCTCCTCGGGGACGTCGGCGTCCGGCAGCGGGATCACGCCGGTCTCATCGGGATCCAGGTCGCCCGGCGGAATCGGCGCCTTGGTGGAGTCGCCGACCATGTACCACTGAGACCCCGTGGGATCATCGTACATGATGAACAGGGTGAGGGCCTTCACGGCCTCCTCATCCAGCGGGCCGCCGTGCTGCTTCAGTTGGGCGGGCATCTCGGTGTAGGACATCCACGCGTCCTTGCCCTCAGGCGTCTTCACCCGCACCCACTGGTAGTGGTCGGCGTTGCCGGGGCGGCCCCTGGCGATGGTGTCGTAGATGTAGTTGTAGATCTCCTTGCCGGCCGGGGACTCAGGGTCAACCCGGAACTCGGCCCGGTTCAGCGGCATACCCACGACGCCCTCGCCGTACGGCCCGTGGCACTGCACGCAGTTCTCCGCGTAGAGCTGGGCGCCCTTCAGCACGTACTCCTCGTGCTGCCGGTACTCCGCGGTCGCCATGCGGAACGGCTCCCGCACGCCGGTGCCCAGCAGCAGGAGGGCCAGAGCCAGCGAGAGCAGTGTGATGACCTTGTACTTTCTCTCGTTACGCACAAGCGGTGAACTCCTTTCCGGGCACCGTTCTAGTAGTCGCCGATCCAGCGCTGGATGAAGTAGACGGCGGCAATCGCGCCGAGGAACAGGGTCAGGACGATCAGGAGTTCAGTCGCTTCCGAGACCTTCACCCCGTGGTACCACGGGGTCGGGATCGGCGAGGCGTAGCCCAGCAGGTGGGTGTTGTTGAACATGGGACTGGCCTCCTCCCCCTAGATCTTCACGGCGTGCTCGGGTTCGTGCCGCACCCGCTCGGTGATCTTGCCGGTGTCAACCAGCACCGTGCCGTCGGGCTGAACGATGACCTCCATCATGTCCAGCGGACGGGGGGCGGGACCGGCGATGTTCTGACCGGTGATCTCGTAGACCGAGGCGTGGCACGGGCACATGAACTTCTTCTGCGCCGCGTTCCAGGGAACGGTGCAGCCCAGGTGGACGCACTTCCAGTAGAGGGCCATCAGCCCGTCCTCGGTGCGGGTCAGGTAGTACTTGCCGTCCCGCACCATCACCACGTCGCCGATCTCCATCTCATGGGCCTTCACCGGGGCGGGCACAATGCCGCCGAAGCCGGACAGCTTGATCGGCCAGAACATGCCGCCGGCGCCGGCAGCTGCCAGACCGAACATCGCCCCGATGGTGGCAAACATTGAAGTGCGCAGAAGCTGGCGGCGGGTCATGCCGTCCGCCGAAGGGCCGGAGGCGGGCGGAGCCGCCGCCGCGGCGCGGACCTGATTCTCAGCGGCCATGGAAGATCACCCTTTCCCAGCGGTTTGTCATCGGCGGCGAGGCCGGCCTACTGCGGGGGCTGCAGTTCCCACGGCCAGACCAGGTGCATCGACTCGCCCCGGAAGAACGTGCCAATCGCGGAAAGCACGATGAACGAAGTGAAGAAGAAGGTGTAGAGCGCGATCATCACTTCGCGGGTGTTGGCCTGGTAACGCCGCTTCACGATGACCGCGAGCACCCAGGGAATGCCGATCATCAGCACCAGCGGGATGAAGATCGACCCGACCCACGAGACCGCCGCGGTCGGCAGGCCGGTCTGCTCCAGCAGATAGGTGACGGTAGCGGAGATCCGGTAGGATCCCTCGGGCATGCCCGGCAGGCGCACCACCTCGTCCACCAGCACCAGCGCGATCTCGATGACCGCCGTATAGATGGCGGAGAAGATGGTGATGGGCAGCCCCTTCTTCGTCGAGAACCAGATACCCGTGCCCCGCCGGTCGCGGTCGATGTACGGGATCATGGCCAGCAGCACCAGCGCGGCTCCGGGCACGATCACGCCCGCCAGCGCGGGGTCCATGTGCAGGAGCAGCTCCTGCAGCCCCAGGAAGTACCACGGCGCCTTGGCCGGGTTGGGCGTCTTGTCGGGGTTGGCCATGTCCATGAGCGGCGCGTCGACGAAGGTGGCCATGAGCGCGAACGCCAGGATCATGGTGATGGCCATGATCGCCTCGATCGAGACGAGGAAGGGCCAGGTGTAGACCATCTCTTCCTTCTGACGGGGTTTCACCTTGGGGCCCGTCTGCTGATACTTCTCCGGCGCCTCAGCCATCCGAGCTCCCTCCCTACTCATTCGTCTCGCCGGCGGCCAGCGCCAGCTCCTCCTGCTCCTCCTCATCCTCGTCGTACGGGATGGGGGTGGAGATGCCGCCGTCCTTGCGGATGCGCCAGAAGTGCACCGCCATCAGCGCGATGCAGGCGAGCGGAAGCAGAATCACGTGCAGGGTGTACCAGCGCACCAGCGTGGAAGGACCGATGTCGTAGCCGTCCAGCAGCGCCATCTGCACGTAGCTGCCGATGACGGGCGTCACTTTCGCCATGTTGGAGCCGACCTGAATGGCCCAGTAGGCGAGCTGGTCCCAGGGCAGCAGGTAGCCCGTGAACGAAAGCAGTACGGTGATCAGGAAGAGGACGACGCCGATCACCCAGTTGAACTCCCGGGGCGGCTTGTACGAACCCGTGTAGAAGACCCGCGTCATGTGCAGCCAGACGGCGATCACCATGCCGTGGGCCGCCCACCGGTGAAGATTGCGGGCAAACGGACCGAAGATGACGTCGGTGTCCAGCGCCTTCATCGACTCGTAGGCGCCGGGCACGGCCGGCACATAGTAGAACATCAGCCAGACGCCCGTCACGGTCAGCATCAGGAACATGAGCAGGGACAGCCCGCCCAGGCCCCAGGTGTAGCTCACACGCACCGCGCGCCGCGGCACCTTCACCGGGTGCAGATGCAGCACGACGCTGTTGAGAATGACCAGGACCTGATTGCGCGGGGTGTCCGGGTACTCATTCCGGTAGATGGACTTGTAGAGCGTCGTGTTCTTGAATCTGGCCCACAGACTCACCGAACCAGCACCTCCCCATTATCGGAAGCCAGCGACCCGGAATCCAGCCAGCCACACTGCGCAACAGCATACATTATAGCCGCAATTCGGCTTGACAGGCAACATAAAACCGTCGCAAGAGCTTTTATTGCGTGTCAGAAAATATGCGCCCATGCCGCCCCCCGGTACCCATGCAGGGAAAATGATAGTCCTTTTTATCTAGTCGGACGGGCAAGCCATAGCGCATTGGGATCAGTAGACCACGTGCACAGTGTCGAAGCTGGCCTCCGCCCCGCTCCCCTCCCCGACCACGCGCACGGTAAAGCGGTGCGTGCCCACGACCCTTTCGGTGGGGTGCACCCTGAGGGTCACCGATGCCCGCTCGCCGGGAGCCAGGTGAATGTCAGACCGCTCCAGGGCCGCCCAGTTTTCCGGCAGCCCCTCCACGTACAGCCGGAAGGTATCGCCCCTGTCGCCGAGGTTGATGACCGAGACGGCCATCACGCTGCCGCTGCTGACCGGGCCCCCGGCGGCCAGCACCTGGCGGTGGTTCTTCGCCACGACCAGGTCGACCAGCGGCCGCGTGGCCAGCATGTAGGCCGAAAGCCCGCCCAGGATCAGGGTCAGCGTCAGCGGCAGCACCAGACGGGGGGCGAGCAGCCGCACGTTCTGCCACAGACGGCCCCGGTCCCTGAGGGCCACAGCCCGCTCGCCGGATCCGATGGTGAAGTTGAGGACCCGGGGCACCTTCCGGGCCTGGGAGACCAGCGCGCAGGCGTCGAGGCAGTCGCCGCAGACGACGCAGTGCTTCTGCTCCGCCGTGCGCGGGTCCACCCCCATGTGGCAGATCTCGGCGCAGAGGCCGCAGGTGGCGCAGATGTCGCGGTGGCCGGGCAGGTTGATCACCTGCAGGTGCATCGTCTCCGCGTTGGAGATGATGGACTGCAGGTGGCCGTACGGGCAGACGATCCGGCACACGTTCGTGCGCCACCACGCCATTGCCATGGTGAAGAAGAGCCCGAAGCCGAGGATGAAGAGGCTCGGGCCGAGGGGCGCCTGCCCGGCCGCGTACCGGGCCAGAAGCGCCCGCCCGTCGCTGAAATAGCTCCAGACGACAAATGCCCCGAAAAGGCTGATGACCGCGGAAAGCAGGGTGCTGCCGATGCGCCCGAAGCGCCGGTCCCAGCTGCGGGTCAGCTCGTTGAACAGGTTCTGCGGGCACACCCACCCGCAGAAGACCCGGCCGAACAGCAGGCTCGCGGCGATGATGACGTAGATGACCGTCACCAGCAGCATGAAGAAGACGAAGGTGTGTTTCACCCAC
The DNA here is from genome assembly GCA_023623185.1 of Bacillota bacterium. Classification (GTDB taxonomy): domain Bacteria; phylum Bacillota; class Sulfobacillia; order Symbiobacteriales; family Symbiobacteriaceae; genus Symbiobacterium. The sequence goes on along the minus strand of JAMNXV010000054.1, from coordinate 25,844 downwards.
AGTCGGGTGCCGAACAGGTAGAGCGACATGCTCGGCACATCAAACCGGAAGAGGTTCACGAATGGTGAGAGAATCAGCAAGGCGAGCACGGCCAGCTGCGCCGCGCGCCGGTACCGGCGGATGACCGTCTTCACCTTGCCGAGGCGGCTCTTCATCTCCATCCCCCTCCGAAGGTGAGCCAGACCCCCTCGCCCCGCGGCGAGGGGGTTGGCGTGCACGCGCTAGAAGCCCGTCGGACTGTTGGGCCCGAAGCGCAGGTTGGCGGCGATGTAATACACGAAGAAGAGAGCGATCACGCCATAGACGAGCAGCAGGAACTTGGGCACCGGCGGGGCCCCGTGACCGTGTTCCGCCTCGGTCTGCGGCCGAGTCTCCTCAGACATGCTCCTACCTCCCTCAGCGCGCGATGGGCTTGTCATCCTCGACGTACTTGTACTTCACGTCCTCGTTCATGCTGGTGCTGCCCGACAGGAAGGCCCAGTACATCACGACTGCAACCAGAGCCCACAGCGCCAGCACAGCGATCAGCAGGAATCCGCTGGAAACACTCAGATCGCCGAACCGGGTCCACTCCATATCCATGGCGGGTTCCCCCTTCCCCCGCGTCTACTCCTGAGTTCCCAGCCACTTGATGTAGGTGGTCAGGGCCCAGCGGTCCTCGTCGGAGAGGCCGTTCACCCGCCAGGCGGGCATGCCGGAGCCGGAGCCGTCCTCCTTCAGCGTGCCTTCCGAGATCACCCAGAAGATGAACTGCTCGGAATGGACCTTGCCTGCCTCGTACCAGTTGGTGGGGTAGGGCGGGCTGCCCCAGCCGTCTTCTGCGGTCATGCCCCGCATGTCTGCCCCGTGGCACTGCAGGCAGCCGTTGGCCTCGATGAGCTCCTCAGCCCGGGCGAGCACGGCCGCGTCGTCGATGGAGTACGGGTTCACGACGTCGCGGTACTCGTCGGGCAGGATGTCGTCGGTGGCTGCCAGGATGTCAGGCCCGGGGTACTTCGCCAGGGTCTCGATCGGCACCGCCCAGTCGCGCAGGACAAGCAGGTACTCGGCCAGCGCGTCCAGCTCATCCGGCGGCAGGTGGGCGTAGGAAGGCATGATTGAGTTGGGCTCGGTCGAGCGCGGGTCGATCAGATGAGCGATGTGCCACTCCTTGGAAGGCAGCCGGTGGCCGACGTACTTCAGGTCGGGACCGGTCCGCTGCGAACCCAGCAGGGCCGGGTTGTCGTTGCCGTAGTCTTCCGGACGGGTCGGCCGGCCCCCGACGACCCTGCCGTCATCCAGCGTGACGGCCGGCGCCTGGAACGCGGCGTCGTGGTCAAGCGTACGGACCTGCTGGGTGTGGCAGTACCAGCAGCCCTCGCGGATGTAGATCTCGCGCCCGCGTGCGACCTGGGGGCTGATCTGTGACCCATCGGCGTACATGCCCGAGTAGCGGGGCGACGAAGGCGACGCAGCGTAAAGGTCTTCCTGCATGAGCGGCACCGCCACGGTAATCACCACCGCGAAGCTCAGGAGCAGGAAGGCACCGAGACCAAGCAGCGCAGCGTTTCGCTCGAACTTGTTGCCCATGGAAGCGCACCCCCTCCCTATACACCGGCGACGATGGACCCGGCCTCAGCAGAATCGGCGCTGAACTGGCGGCCGGCGGTCGCCGTCTTGAAGATGTTGAAGATGAACAGGAGCTGAGCGCCGAGGATCATGGCCCCGCCCACGGCCCGCGCGATGTTGAAGGGCCGCTGGTTGATCACGGAGGCGATGAAATTGGCCGACTGGTTCGCCGCCCAGTCAGAACCCTGCACCAGCCCGCCGATGGTCAGGGAGACGAAGAACAGGGTAAAGCCGATCAGGGAGAGCCAGAAGTGCCAGTCCATGAGCTTGGCCGACCAGATCTCCCGGTTGATCAGCCGGGGCAGGGCGTAATAGATCGTGGCAAACATGATGAACGAGAAGGTGCCGACCAGCGCCAGGTGGGCGTGGCCCACGACCCAGTTGGTGAAGTGGACGATGGAGCTCACCGAACGCAGGGACTGCATCGGCCCCTGGAAGCAGGTGATGAAGTAGAAGACCATGGCGCTCACGGTGAACTTCAGCGGCACGGACTCCTTGAGGGCGCCCCAGCGGCCGTTCATCGTGCCGTAGAAGTTGGTGAGAACGGTCCAGACCGGGATGATCAGACAGACGGAGAAGGCAATGGCGACGGTCTGAAGCCAGTACGGCACCGGGCCGTTGACCAGGTGGTGGGCCCCCGTGGGACCGTAGACGAACATGAGCATCCAGAAGCCGATCATGGAGAGCTTATGGCTCCAGACCGGGTTGCCCGTCAGTTTCGGCAGCAGGTAGTAGACGGCGCCGACGCCGATGGGCGTGAACCAGTAGCCCAGGATGTTGTGGCCGTAGAACCAGTTGACCACCGCGTCATTCACACCGGTGATGGGGTTGTTGGGGAGGAGGAACTGGTTGCCGACGATGTAGATCACCGGCGTGGTGAACACGGCGCCCAGCATGTACCAGGCGGTGACGTACAGCTCCTTCTCCTTGCGGTTGGCAAACGTCATGAGCACGTTCAGGAAGACCAGCGCAAAGAGCACGACCGTCAGGATCTTCAGGACCCACGTCGACTCGGCGTACTCCCGGCCCATGTTCATGCCCATGAGCAGGGTCACGGCGTAGCCGGTCATCAGCAGGTTGTAGAAGAGCACGGTGAAGTTGCCCAGCCGCTCGCTCCACAGCGGGGTGCCGGCAAGACGAGGAACCATGTAAAAGAGCGTCGCAAAGTAGGCACCGCTGAGCCAGCCAAAGAGCACCAGGTTGGTGTGCACGGGCCGCACCCGGCCGAAGGTGAAGTACTCGAGCACGGGAACGTTCTTCACCAGGTCCGGGACGACCAGGAGCACGGCGGCAAAGAGTCCGAAACTCATGCCGATGGCCATCCAGATGACCGCGGTGTAGAAGAAGTTCCGGCTGGCGGATCCTTCTACGTTGCTGAACATCATCTATCTCCTCCCCTGTTCAGAAGTGGGACATGGGAACCTAAAGCCGTGCGCTCGGCGGCAGCCGGAGGATGGCGAACAGCACCCCGGCCGTGAAGAAGAACGCCAGGATGCCCATGGCCGCGAAGGGAACCCACATCAGACGCTGCTCACCGGGCCGCTCAGCCCGGAACGCCGTCCACTCGGGCGGGTCGCCGTTCCGGAGCACCGCGTACTTGACGGACTCGCCCATGTTCAGCACCCCGGATCGCCGGGCCAGGAAGTACACCCCGCCCCAGAACGCGCCGAAGACCACCAGGGTGCCCAGCAGCTGCTGGGTGGCCAGCCGCCCGAACGCCGCATCCCCCACCTGGCGCTCCACCGTGCCGATGGCCGCCGCGTGAAACCCTCCGGCGACCAGGATCAGCAGGCCGGCGGCGAGCAGCCACCTCCCCCAGCGGTAGCCCCGCCAGCGCCAGCGCGCCGGTACCAGGCCCAGCACGCCCAGCAGCCCGGCGAAGCCCAGCACCAGGGCGATGCCGCCGTAGATCCCCATCAGGTCGCTTTCCCCGCCGCTCAGGTGCGAAGCCGCCGCCTGCCCCGGCAGGAGGAACAGCCCGAGCAGCGCCGCCAGCACGGCCGTGCCCGGAGAACGTGCCCATCTCACACGAGACCGCCCCCATTACTTCGGTCCTCGTTATGTTTATGTAGAAACATAATTTGAACCTGAATGTGTTGAATATGGCCGCGGACGGGACTTGCCACGGCAGCCGGACCGTGCTATCATTCCTTCTGGTTGTCTGACTCGTCCGAAAACACTGCGCCTACAGGGTTTTCGGCCGCTATTTTACCATGACTGGCACTAAAGTCGTATGCGAGATAGTCCTTAGGGTCTAGACCCTATCTACTTACTTCGTCCAATAACCCCAGTACATTGCGCGTCCGATTGGCCGCTGTTGACACGTTTGGCATGATATTGCGCAGGAAAGGGAGTGAAACTTCAGCTATGCGGAAGCTCATGACGCTTCTTGTGGTTGGGCTGCTGTCCCTGGGCGTTCTGGCCGGCTGCGGGGGCGGCGGCAGCGGCGACGCGATCGAAATGACGGTCGAGATGGGCATCAACGGTGAAATGAAATTCACGCCCGACGTGATCCAGGCCAAGAAGGGCGACACCCTCAAGATCACCCTGGTGAACAAGGACCCGGCCGTTAACCACAACTTCCTCATTCCCGCTCTGAACGTGAACTCCGGCCAGATCCCGCCCGGCCAGACGTCGACCATTGAGGTCAAGATCACCCAGTCCGGCGAGCACGACATCATCTGCGACGTGCCCGGTCACCGGGAGGCCGGCATGGTCGGCAAGCTGATCGTGGAGTAGGCTGATTCCTGAATAGCGTGGAGCCCGGCGCTAGCTGCGCCGGGCTCCACTTGTCCTGCTGTTTTTCATCTGGTTGGGACTGCGCCGTTTCCTGACCACGAACATGGCCCATGTCATCCCCAAGCGGGCGTTCGCGAGCGGGACGCGCAGGAGTTTCTGCGCGCGGCGGCCGCCCACTGGCACGCCTCCGAACAGACATGAGCGCGTGAAAAAGGACCGGGCAAACGCCCGGTCCGTGACTATGGTGGAGCTGAAGGGACTCGAACCCTCGACCTTCGCCTTGCAAAGGCGCTGCTCTCCCAGCTGAGCTACAGCCCCGATAACCGCTTAGCTATTGTACCCGTGAGAGCCGCCGATTGTCAACGCACACCTGCTTCCAGGGGGCGTTGATCTTACCACCCGCAGAGGACCCGGGCCGGGGCAGACTAAGCGCGGGAGGCGATGTTCATGCCGCGACCGCTTCACGATCTGAAACAGCCGCAGATCGGCCCCAGCGCCGGCGACCTGGGCCAGTCGGCCTACGAGGCCAGCCTGCGGGATAGCGCGGGGCCGGAAGCAGGGCCGCAGTACGAGGCCACGGTTCGGCCGTGGGAGAGGCCCGAACCGCTGAATCCGCCGCCCGGGCAGAAGCGGAGGGGCGGACCCACCTTGTCACTGGGCAGCGAGGTCAGAGACTGAGCGGGGGGCCGTGTGCCCCCCACTTACTTGATCGCGCGTATTTCGTACCGGATGACCCCGTCGGGCGCATCCACCGCGACCACGGTGCCCACCCTCTGCCCGATGATCGCGCGGCCAACCGGGGACTCGTTGGAAATCCGGTTATTCGAAGGGTCGGCCTCCGTGGTGCCCACGATCGTATACGTAAGCTCGTCGCCGTATTCCAGGTCCTTCAGCACCACGGTGCTGCCGACCACCACAACCTCCTGCTCACCGACAGGCTCATCGATCACGCGCGCGTTCCGCAGCATCTTTTCCAGCACCAGAATGCGCCCTTCGATGAAGGCCTGTTCATTCTTGGCGTCCTCGTACTCGGAGTTCTCGGAGATGTCGCCGTACTCGCGGGCCTGCTTGATGCGCTCTGCGACCTCCAGACGCTTCACGGTGCGGAGGTAGAGCAGCTCTTGCTCAAGCTGCTTCAGACCGTCCAGGGATAGGAGCACCTCTTTCTCGGCCATGCGGTTCTCCCCTTTACACCTGACAACTACACTACGACGCCGTAGTGGTGGGAAGCTCGTTGTGGTACGGATGTATACGACTCCGAGCGGCCGCAGTATGCCCGGGGGACCTCGTCCCCTGCTGCGACGAAGCACCGCGGGGCCGGGACTCTGCCCGGCCTTCCGCAGTGCTCCACTCCACTGGCCAATTCATTATACGTAGCCCACAATGCAATGTCAACTTAACAATCTGACGCTTCCGGCCCGGTAGGCCTCTGCCCGTTCCAGGTAGCCCAGGAGCAGGGAGCGCAGCTCCTCCGGCCGCTCCGCCTGGTTGATGGCCGCGCGGACCTCCGCCGATCCATGGAGCCCCTTCAGGTACCAGGCAGCGTGCTTTCGCATCTCCCGCACCGCCAGGAATTCGCCCCTGTAGGCGATCATCAGTTCCAGATGGCGGAGCGCGGTCTCCACGCGTTCGCGCACGTCGGGTTCCGGCAGAAGCTCGCCCGTCTGCAGATAGTGCAGCGTGCGGCTGAAGACCCAGGGGTTCCCGAGGGCGCCGCGGCCCACCGCCAGACCGGCCACGCCGCTGGTTCGTATCCGCTCCGCGGCGTCCCTGGGGTCGGAGATGTCGCCGTTGCCCAGCACCGGCACCGACACGGCCCGGGCCACGGCGGCGATCACATCCCAGTCGGCCCGGCCCGAGTAGTGCTGCTCCCGGGTGCGGCCGTGCACCGTGATCATCTGCGCACCGGCCTCCTCCACCCGCTGCGCGACCTCCACGGCATTGATCGAACGGGCATCCCAGCCGATGCGCATCTTCACGGTCACAGGCAGCGGCGCGACGGCCCGCACCACCTGCCGCACGATCTCCTGGGCCACCTCGGGCTCCTTCAGGAGCGAGGAGCCGCCCCGGCCCTTCGTCACCTTCGGAGCCGGGCAGCCCATGTTGATGTCGATCAGGTCCGGCTGCTCCAGCTCCACCACGCGCACCGCGGCGCGCGCCATCGTGTCGGGGTCCGCCCCGAAGATCTGCACGCCGGCCGGACGCTCATCGTCCATCAGCTGAATCATCTCCCGGGTGCGCCTGCTGTCGTACAGGAGCGCCTTGTCGCTGACGAACTCGGTGACGACAAGGCCGCAGCCGTGCTCCTTGCAGAGGCGGCGAAAGGGCCAGTTGGTGACGCCGGCCATGGGCGCCAGGGCCAGCGGCCGCTCGATGGTCAGCTCTCCCAGTCGGATTGGCTTCAACAGCGGCTCAGACAACCCTCTCACCCCCAAGAAGAACATCGGTGGCGGGGTTTATTATACCCACGGCACGCCGATCGGTCTATGTCACCTGCTCAGACCAGGGGGAGCATGACGGCAGCCGTCCACCCGATGACCACCGCATTCACCAGCGCGACGCTCACGGCGGGAAAGCGCAGCACGGCCAGGGCGCAGTTCAGGGCCTCCATGACCACCAGCACCGCCAGGGCCACGGGAATGACCGCAGGAAGAGACGCGGGCGGGTTGGGCAGCACCCCCGCCCCCACCCAGGTGGCGGCCATCAGCAGTTTCGCCACGAGGCCCAGCAGGAAGCCTCCCGGCGACGGCCCCCCGGCCACGGCCCGCTTCAGCCGCTCCTCCTGCACGGCATACAGCCAGTAAACCACACCGACGGCAATCAGTGGCAGGATTCTGGGCATCGTCGGTACAAAATAGGTCACATTCTGGTGAATCACCGGCACCAGCGCGCCGAGAAACGCGAGGGCCACGGCCAGGCCGCGCAGCAAGGCAGCCAGCACCGCCTCGGCCCCGCCGATCGAAAGCCCGCCGAACTCGCGCGGCCAGAGCGCGCGGAAAAGCAGGAGAACGGCGGCTGCAACCAGGAAATAGGGTACCATGTAGTCCAGCACAGCGATACCCAGCCAGGGCAGCCGCAGGTAGACCGAGGCCAGCACGGCGCTGAGCAGGGAAACCGCCACCGCGGCAAGGCCGGTGGCCAGGCCGATGCCGCGCTGGCGCCGGCCGCCGTGCCGGGGGTTCGGCCGCACCAGCGCAGCGACGGCCGGCATCGCGCCGAGCCCGCCCGCCAGCGCCAGCAGCAGCCAGCCCAGCGGCCGGGGCGAAGGGCCCGTTTCCGGCGGCGCCGCGCCGAACGCCTGCGACAGCCGGTCTGCCGCCTCGTCCGCGGCCCGGGCGTACATGGCGGCCAGGGGGTTCCGCGCGGCCGGATAATCCAGCAGGTTGGCAGGGGCCTCAGCTGGCAGGGGGTCCACAGAGGTGGGGGACAGGCCGGCGGTGGAGTGGCCGAGCAGCCCCACCCGGCCGGGTTCGGCCCGCCCGGTGGCGACCAGCTCATCGATCAGCCGGGCTGCGGCCGCACCGGGGTCTGCCAGAGGCCCGGTGTGGGCCCCGTGGCCGGGCAGGTCGGGAATGTAGGCATCGAACCCGCGGCGGGCCAGCGCGTAACCCCAGTGCTGCATCAGCTCCTTGCTGCCCCCGAAGCCGTGCAGCACGATGACGGCCCCCCGGGGCTCTCCCACCGCCGCGACGTGCAGCGCGGGGCTGCCCGCCAGCACCTCCTCCGCCACAGCCAGATCGGCCTGGCTGCGCGCCACCATCCACTGTGCTCCGAGTACCACTGCGAGCGCCAGTACGACCCACCACGCCCTGCGAATCATGCTCTGCTCCCCCAGCTCGCGGTATTGCCGTGCCTTAAGTGTTAGGGTATATTCGTATTCTTCCTTCCATATACGCCGGTTAATCCCCTGCTCGCGGCGCCCGGGCGGCGCCGCCGGCAGGTCACCATTCAGGCAAAGCTCTTCAGGGAGGCGATTGTATGCGGATCCGGTACCTGGGACACGCGGCGTTCGAGATCACCGACGGTCGGTGGAACCTGCTGATCGATCCGTTCATCACGGGCAATCCGGTCTGCCCCGTAAAGGCGGAGGAGCTGAACCCCAATTACATCCTGGTCACGCACCTGCACGACGACCACGTGGGCGATGCGGTGGCCATCGCCAAGCGCACGGGCGCGACGATCATCACCAGCGCCGACGCCGCGTACACCCTGGCTGACCAGGGCGTGCAGGTCGCCGACATGGCCCTGGGCGGGAAGCGGCGGTTTGACTTCGGGCTGGTCCGCATGACCCTGGCCTACCACGGCTTCGGCCCGACCGGCGGCCACGCCTGCGGTTTTGTCATCCACCTGGGCGGCAAGCGCATCTACCACGCGGGCGACACCGCGCTGTTCAGCGACATGAAGCTGCTGAACGGCGTCATCGAGGCCCCCGGCATCGACGTGGCCATGCTGCCCATCGGCGACCACTACACCATGGGCCCGGAAGACGCGGCCGTCGCGGTGGAGTGGATCCGGCCCAGGGCGGTCATCCCGATGCACTGGGGCACCTTCCCCGTGCTGGTGCAGGATCCGTCCGATTTTGCGGCCCGCGTCCGCGAGTCGCGCCTCGCCGAGCCCGTTGTGCTCCGGCCCGGCGAGAGCTACACTCTGTAAACATGGGAACGGCCGCCCCGGCGCAGGGCGGCCTTTCACTTTCATGCGGCCGGTCAGGCCGTCTTTCAGTCGGCTGCAACGACGTCCCGCCCCACGAAGGGGAGCACCCCGGGGAAGTAGGCCACGCCGACGGCGTCGGGGCCCACGTGGGCGCCGAGGCTGGGGTTGACGTGCAGGTGCTGGAACCAGATCACCTCGAGCCGGCTTCTGAGCAGCGAGACCAGATGGGCGATCTGGTCGGGGCAATGGCCTTCGAGCACCATCACGCTCACCTCGCCCCCCTCGCCCACGTCGTCGATGATGCGGTGGGCGATCATCTCGACCGCCCGCCGGAACGACCGGGCCTTGCCGGCGGCGATGTAGGTGCCCGTGGACTTGTCCACGGTGACGATGGGGCGAATGCCCAGCAGGCTGCCCACGGCCCCGGCCACCCGGCCGAGCCGCCCGCCCTTGCGCAGGTAGTCCAGCTTGTCGATCGTGAAGTAGAGGTGCGAGCGCTCGTTCACGGCGCGCAGGGTCTCGCAGATCGCCGCGACGGGCAGGCCCTGCCCGGCCATCCCGGCCGCGACCAGCACCTGCAGGGCCATCTCGCCCGAGAGGGTTCCCGTGTCCAGCAGGGTGATGTCGAGCTCCGGCACCAGCGCCCGGGCGGCGCTGGCGGCGTTGTAGGAGCCCGAGAGGCCGCTGGAAAGGTGCAGCGACAGGATGGGCAGCCCCGCCTCCGCCGCCCGCCGGTAGGCGACCACATAGTCGCCCACAGCCGGCTGTGAGGTGGTCGGGAACTCGCCCCGCTCCCGCAGACGCTGATAGAAGGCGGCGGGGGTCATGCTGACGCCGCTCTGGTAACTCTCGTCCCCGAAGTGGACCGTCAGCGGAACAACGTGCAGGCCGTGCTGCGCAATCAAGTCTTCCGGCAGGTCGACTCCCCCATCCACCACGAGGGTGCAGGAGCGATTCTGGGTCATGGCGGTTCCTCCTCACCAGGGCGGCAGCCGGCGAAAGAGCCGGTGCGCCCACTCTCTGCACCCAGCGTACCTCTTATGGGGAGTGCGGCGCATCTGCCCGCAGGTCCGATCCCAGGGCATAGATTTTGGCGCCGCGGAGCGCGGCGCCTCTGCCTTAAGGCATAGTCGGGACCAGGCGGCGACTAGACCAAATTGAGCTCCTGAGCCAGCAAAATGGCCTGCACCCGATCGCGCGCCCCCAGCTTGGCGAAGATGGCGCGCACGTGGTGCTTCACGGTGCCCTGCCCGATGAAGAGCTTCTCGGCGATGTCCTGGTTGGAAGCGCCCGAGGCCATCAGGCGCAGGACCTCGGTCTCCCGCTCCGTCAGCGGCTCGGCCAGCGGCTGCGGTTTCGGCCGGCTGACCTTCATGGAGGAGAGCCGGCTGAACTCCTTCAGCACGCGCGTGGTGATCTGCGGCTGGAGCAGCGACTCCCCCTGCGCCACGATGCGAATCGCCTGCGAGAGCTCCTCGTACTCGGCGTCCTTCAAGAGATACCCCCGCGCGCCGGCGGCGATCCCTTCAAAAATGTATTCGTCATCGTCGAACGTGGTCAGGATGATCACCCCGGCGGCGCTTCCCCTGCGCGTGAGCTCCCGGGTCGCCGCAACCCCGTCCATCACGGGCATGCGCACGTCCATCAGAATCACGTCCGGATTGACCTCAGCCGCCACCCGCAGCGCCTCCTCGCCGTCGCCGGCTTCGCCGACCACCTCCATGTCGGGGTTCCGGTTGAGCAGCGCCGCAAGCCCCCGCCTGAGCAGGGACTGGTCGTCCACGATCATGATGCGGATCTTTCCCTGGTCCATATGGCTCCCCCCGTCAGAGACCGATCGGCAAGCTCAATAATACCTGAAAACCGCCCTCGCTGCGCGGACCGGCCCAGAACTCGCCGCTCAGGGCCTGCGCGCGCTCCCTGAGGCCCACCAGGCCGAAGCCTGACCGGACCGGCTCCTCGTGTTCGGTCCGACCGAGGTCGTCGTTCACCACCCGCAGCGTGACCCGGTCGGGCAGCTGGGTCAGGGTGATCTCCACCCGTGTGGCCCGCGCGTGCTTCTGGATGTTGGTCAGGCTCTCCTGCACGGTGCGGAAGACCGTCATGCGCGCGGCCGTGGAGAGGTCGCTCCCGCCGCCGTCCACCCGGAAGATTACCGGGGTGCCGGTGGCCTGCATCCAGCGGGTCACCAGCTCCTGAATGGCCCTGGGCAGCGGGCGGTCGAAGCGGTCCAGGGTCTCCACCATCTCCTGGCTGGAGCGCATGGCGGCCCTGATCACCTCCAGGGCGCTGCGCACGTGCGCCAGCGCGGTCGCCGGCTCCTCATCCGCCAGCGCCTCCGCGTTCTGCAGGTCCACGATCACGGTCGTCAGGTGGTGACCGAGCCCGTCATGGATCTCACGGGCCATCCGCACACGCTCCCGGGCGATGGCCACCCGGCGGGCCTCCACCAGCCGGGCCTCCAGCTGGCGGTTGACCTCGCGCAGCTGCTGCGTGTAGTGAATCGCCCGGGTGCGGGCCTCCAGCTGAAGCCGGGTCATCTCAGCCATGACCGCGGCGAAGAAGTACGTCACGCCGAAGGCCACCGTCAGCGAAAGCGGCGATACGGCCCCTCCGCTGCCGGAAAGCAGCAGGGAGGCGCCGGTCAGCAGGGTGGGGAAGGCCACCGCCGCCACGACCCCCCGCGACCCGCCCGGGCTCAGAAAGACCATCTGCGCCGACACGACCAGGAACAGCTGGTTCATCAAGGGCTCCTGGGTTGTCCAGACCAGTAGCAGAATCAGCACGGCCTGCACCACCACAAACAGGGCGCGCCACGCGTACGGCACGGGTTTCACGGAGGCGCCGGCGTACGCGCCCAGCAGCATGAGGGTCAGCAGCAGCACCCGCCACCAGTGCGGGTCCCCGTCGACCAGCTGCGCGGCGAGCATGACCCCGGCGGTCACGGTGATCACGCCGGCGTTCCAGATGTGGTATACCCGGATCGGATCCGTGAGCTGCAGAGACATCTTCGGCTCAGGCGGGCCGGTGAAGCGGCCCGGGGCGTCGGCGTCGTCCAGGTCGGCTCCGGCCTGCCCGGGACGCAGGGTGCGAACGGCCGACCGCACCTCTCCCAGCACGGCTTTCGCCTCCAGCCGAGCCGCCCTCACCGCGTCACGGGCGGGCGGTCCGGCCTCCGCCATGGCCTGAAGGTCGGCCTCCAGCCTGGAGAGGCGCGTGACCAGGTGGGCATGAATCGTCTGGGCCAGCCGTTCCCGCTCCTCGCTCTCCGCCCGGTGCTCCACCGTCTGGTCGTACTCCCGCAGCACCTGATGGCGCTGGTTCACGCCGTCCAGGAGCTGCCGGGCCAGCCGTCCCTCCCGCTCCTGCTGCAGCATCGTCAGCGTCACCAGGGCGGCGAACACCAGGTAGAGGAGATACATGCCGATGCTGACGACCATGCTGGCTCCGGGCTCGCCGGGAGGCGTGATGGCGAGGTAAAGCGCCAGCCAGAGCGCGGCCAGGGTGCCCACGAAAGGGGCCCAGCGCCTGACCGGAATCAGGTAGACGGCCTGCACGGCGACCACGGCGAAGAGAAACCGCGTGAGGCCGCCGTCCAGCGCGTAGATGGCCGCCACCAGCATGGCCTGCGCCAGCAGATAGAGCTCGTGCCTCGTTCCCCTGCGCCAGGCGGTGGCGGTGGGGCGGATGCGCGACCAAACCGCCAGATACACCAGGCCGAGAGCTATGCCGGTGAGGCGCGCCCACACCGCCCTCTCCGCCGCCTCCCCGGAGAGCCACGAGAGGGCCGGCAGGAAGGCCAGCATCAGGGCGGCAAACAGGTTCACGGGATGGGGATACCCGGTGCGAAACAGTCGGTCCAGCCAGCCTACGATTCGCCCCTGAACAGCTTCCATACCCATATTGTATACCTCTCCCGGGTTCTTACACCACCCGGCCCGCCGTCAGCCGGCCCGTTTTATAACCTCATAACCACGCGGCATAGGGCTATCGATTTACTGCTCCGAAAGATTGTTCTAGAATAGGACCGAAGGCTATTCGTTTCCCTCTGGTATGCACCCGAATACCCACCCTTCTCCGGTACCAACGGCGGTGCCCGCCGGAGGCCACGAGCTGCACGCCATTATTGCGATAGAGGAAGAGAGGTGCCTACATGTCTCGCACGGATACGTTCAAGGCCAAGTCCACGTTCGATACCGGTTCGGGAACGGCGGTCATCTACCGCCTGTCGGCGCTGGAGCAGGCCGGCCTGGTGAAGCTGGACCGGCTGCCCTTCTCCGTGCGCATCCTGCTGGAGAATCTGCTGCGCAACCTCGACGGGTTCCTGGTCACCGAGGAGGACGTGCGGACGCTCGCCGCCTGGAACCCCCGCAAGCTTCCCCGCAAGGAGATCCCGTTCATCCCCTCCCGGGTCGTGCTGCAGGACTTCACCGGCGTGCCGGTGGTGGCGGACCTCGCCGCGATGCGCGACGCCATGGTGAAGCTGGGCGGCCGCGCCGATCAGATCAACCCGCTGGTCCCCGTGGATCTGGTAATCGACCACTCCGTTCAGGTCGACGCCTTCGCCGCGGAGTGGGCCTATAAGTTCAACGTGGAAATGGAGTTCAAGCGGAACCGGGAGCGCTACGTCTTCCTGAAGTGGGCGCAGAAGGCCTTCCGCAACTTCCGCGCCGTGCCGCCCGGCATGGGCATCGTCCACCAGGTGAACCTGGAGTACCTCTCCCCGTGCGTCGCCCTGCGCGAGGAGGGGGGCGAGCTGGTCGCCCTGCCCGACACGGTGGTCGGCACCGACTCCCACACCACCATGATCAACGGCCTGGGCGTGCTTGGCTGGGGCGTGGGCGGCATTGAGGCCGAGGCGGCCATGCTGGGCCAGCCCTCCTACATGCTGGTTCCCGAGGTCATCGGCTTCAAGCTGACCGGCCGCCTGCCCGAAGGCGCCACGGCCACCGACCTGGTGCTCACCGTCACCCAGATGCTGCGCCAGAAAGGCGTGGTGGAGAAGTTCGTCGAGTTCTACGGCCCCGGCCTCTCCAACCTGTCCCTCGCGGACCGGGCGACCATCGCCAACATGGCGCCGGAGTACGGTGCCACGATGGGCTTCTTCCCGGTCGACGAGATCACGCTCGACTATCTCCGCCAGACCGGCCGCGACGAGGCGCATGTGGAGATGGTCAGGCGCTACCTGCAGGAGCAGGGGCTCTTCCGGACCGACGCCACGCCGGACCCCGAGTTCACCGACACGCTGGAGCTGGACCTCTCCACGGTGGAGCCCTCGCTGGCCGGGCCCAGGCGCCCGCAGGACCGGGTGCTGCTCAGCGGCGTGAAGCGCGCCTTCCGCGAGAGCTTCGCCGAGCAGATCAACAAGGGCGGCGGGGTCGCCGTGGCCACCAAGACCGGCGTCCAGCACGGCTCGGTCGCGATCGCCGCCATCACCTCCTGCACCAACACCTCCAACCCCGCCGTGATGATCGGCGCCGGCCTGGTCGCCCAGAAGGCCGTCGCCAGGGGGCTTGCGCGCAAGCCCTGGGTGAAGACCTCGCTGGCCCCGGGCTCCCGGGTGGTGACCGACTACCTGAAGGCGGCGGGCCTCATGGATTCGCTGGAGGCCCTGGGCTTCCACGTGGTGGGCTACGGCTGCACCACCTGCATCGGCAACTCCGGCAGCCTGCCCGAGGATGTGGCGGAGGACATCACCGCCAATGACCTGGTGGTCTCGGCCGTCATCTCGGGCAACCGCAACTTCGAGGGCCGGGTCAACCCGCTGGTCAAGGCCAACTTCCTGGCATCGCCCATGCTGGTGGTGGCCTACGCCCTGGCCGGCACGGTCGACATCGACCTGAAGAACGATCCCATCGGGCATGACCAGGAGGGCAACCCGGTCTACCTGAGGGACATCTGGCCCACCAACGAGGAGATTCAGTCGGCCATTGCGAAGGCCATCACGCCGGAGATGTTCAAGCAGCAGTACGCCAAGGTCTTCGACGGCGACGAGAACTGGCAGCAGCTGGATGCCCCCAGCGGCGAGCTCTTCGCCTGGGATCCCGACTCCACCTACATCCAGCAGCCGCCCTACTTCGCCGGCATGGAGCTGACTCCCCCGCCTGTGAAGGACATCGAGGGCGCCCGGGTGCTGGCCCTGCTGGGCGACTCGATCACCACCGACCACATCTCGCCGGCCGGCGCCATCGCCATCGACAGCCCCGCGGCCAAGTACCTGATGGAGCGGGGCGTCGACCCGGTGGACTTCAACTCCTACGGCTCCCGCCGGGGCAACCACGAGGTCATGCAGCGGGGCACCTTCGCCAACATCCGGCTGCGCAACGCCCTGGCCGACGGCAAGGAGGGGGGCTACACCAAGTATCTGCCCACCGGCGAGATCATGCCCATCTGGGACGCCGCCGTGAAGTACATGGAGGCGGGCACCCCGCTGGTCGTGCTGGCCGGCAAGGATTACGGCATGGGCTCCTCCCGCGACTGGGCGGCGAAGGGCGTCATGCTCCAGGGCGTGAAGGCCGTCATCGCCGAGAGCTTCGAGCGCATCCACCGCTCCAACCTCATCGGCATGGGTGTGCTGCCGCTCCAGTTCCGGGAGGGCGAGAACGCCGCCTCGCTGGGCCTCGACGGCACCGAGGAGATCGCCATCTCGGGCATCAGCGGCGAGCTCACCCCGCGCCAGACCTTCCAGGTGACCGCCCGCAAGGCCGACGGCCGGGAGATTCGGTTCAGCGTCATCTCCCGCCTCGACACGGCCGTCGAGATCGAGTACTACAAGAACGGCGGCGTGCTCCAGACGGTCCTGCGGCGGCTGGCTGCCGAGAAGTAGGGCGTGTGTAGCAGACTGACAGCATGTCTCAGTAATACGTGAAGACTTACCACCCAGATTGGTGCGGGGCGGCATGCACGGCCCGCACCTGGGGCAGGGCCGATCGACTGCCCGGGGGAGTGAGTGGGAGGGGGCGAGGCCCCCTCCCTCTTTGGTCAACGACACGCACGGCCGCCCCGGCAGCAAATCACCCCCGCGGGTGGCCCCGAGGGCGATAGACACAGAATCTTCTCTCGACTAGTATGGAATGACATCCAGGGGTGAGTGAACTGCCCGGGGCCAACCGCCACTGCGGTCAGAACCGAATGAGCCGGAAGCGAACAGGCCCTGCGACAGCGGCGACGGGGCCCGGTCAAACCCGGTCACGCAATCTCCCGGTGCGCATAGGGTGCAGATTGGAGTTGCCGCTCACTCCGAAAGGAGCTGGTCTGACCCATGAAGCGTCGGTTCCGCTGGTTCGCGTGGTTCCTGACCCTCATCCTGCTGCTGCCCGCTCAGGTGTGGGCCGCCTCGCCCCCCGGGGGCCTCCCGCAACTGCCCCCCTTTCCGATCGACCCGCCCATCCTGCCTGCGTTCCTTCCCGACCTGTCCGTCACGGTCTCAGGGCCCGACGAACTCACGCAGGGCCAATCCTTCACGGGGCTTGTCACCCTCACCGTCGCCAATAACGGACTGGGCAGCGTTCGGGGCAACGACGACGGCGACAACGAGGGCTACCTGATCGACCTCGAGCTGGTACAGGGAGATACGCGGATCCACCTCACCCGCATCACCGCCACACCCAGCATAGACGCCCAGCAGACCGCGCAGCTGACGCCCGAGGGCACGATCCCGTTCACTGTGCCGGCCGGAACGTACTGCCTGACGGCGGTCATCGACCCCACCGACGCGGTGGCGGAAGTTGACGAGACCAACAACACACACTGCGTGGAAGTCGAGGTCAAGCGGTGGCTGTGGCTGCCCATCGATCCGCCCATCATCATCCTGCAGGCTGATCTCACCGTGACCCTGACGGCGCCCGGCGAGATTCCCCGGGGCACCCCGCTGAGCAGCGTGGCCCAGGTCACGGTCACCAATGAGGGGGTCCTGAACGCGCCCGGAAACACGGACGCTCAGGATGGCTGGGAAATTGCATTCGTGCTCTCCACCGCCAACGACCTCACCGTGGAGTACGGTGATGAATCGCCTGACTACAGGGACGGCGCCGTGCTCCCTGGCGGCCGGATTACCACCACGCCGGACCTGGGTCCTGGGGAATCGATCTCCCTCCCGGCGCAGGGGACGATCCCGTGGGACACCCCGCCGGGCACGTACTGCCTGGGCGTCATCGTTGACCCGGCCAAGCGCGTGCCCGAGTCCGACGAGAATAACAACACGTTCTGCCGCACCGTCGTGATCACGACCGACCCCGACCGCGCCGAGCCCCCGCCCGCCGATCCGCCGGCTCCCCCGCCTGATCCGCCCGCAGATCCCCCTGCAGACCCGCCCACCGATCCTCCCTCCGATCCGCCGGCGGACCCGCCTGCTGATCCTCCCGCAGACCCGCCGGCCGATCCGCCCGCAGATCCCCCTGCAGAGCCGCCGGCCGATTTCCCGCCGGGGCTGCCCACCATCTGCACCATCCAGCGGTTCAGCGATCTGCCCATGGCGCACCCGGCCTGCGCGGCGGTCTCCGTCCTGGTGGGCGCGGGGATCATCGACGGCTACGAAGACGGCACGTTCCGCCCCGATCGGCCGGTCACCCGGGCCGAGTTCGCCAAGATGTTCATCCTGACCAAGGGGCTGGCGCCCCAGCCCGGAGCGGCGCTGCCCTTCGGCGACACGGACGGGCACTGGGCGGCGACCATGGGCTTCCTGGCGGCGGCGGTGGCTGACGGGGCCCTCGACGGCTTCCCCGACGGCACCTTCCGGCCCGATGAGCTGGTCACCCGGGCCCAGGGCGTGAAGATCGTCACCGCCAACCTGATCGACGTCCCCCGGCCCCCGGAAGGCAGCATGCCCGCAGATGTCACGACCGATCTCTGGTATGAGCCCTACGTACGCGCAGGGCTGGACTTCCGGCTGATGGGCGAGCAGGCCCACTACCCCGTCTTCGCCGCTTCGACCTTCGCGGGTGACACGCCCATGACGCGGGCCGAAGCGGCCAAGCTGCTCGCCAACCTGTTCGGTTTGCTGGGACAAGAGTGAACCGGCGGCGCACCCCCGGCACAGCGTGCCGGAAAGGCCCGCGGGGGCAGGTCGGTCTGGCCGACCTGCCCCCGCAGCGCGCACGCGAACCCTAACAGAACGGAACGCCGAAGACCGCGGGAACGCCCGTGGCGAAGGGCTTGCCGAACGGGCTCACCACCGGGGCGGCCGGGAACGGGAAGACCTTGCCGAAGGCCGGCACGCCGAAGGGATACGTAGCGGGGAAGACGGTGGGCGCGACCGGCGTGGGAAGCGGCACCGGGACCCCCGCGGTGAACGGCTTCGCGACCGGCGTTCCCAGCGGCTTGCCGAAGGTGGTCGGCCCGGGAAGGGGAATGCCCTTGCCAACCGGGCTCCACGCCTTCGTCAGCAACGGCGGCGAGGGGCAGGTGAGCCCGGGAATGGGAAAGCCTCCGAAAAACACGCGCATACCTCCTGCACGGTGAGACGGCTGGGTATTGCAACTCCCTTTATGCTATGCCTCGTTATCCGGGGCGGTCCCGCCCGGCGTGGTTCCGCCCCGCGGGAGCGCGCTTGCGCGGGCGGGCAGGATTTGCCGTGCTGCTTCAGGAATTACCGCAGGAGGATCACGGCTCATGAGGAGGCCTCGCCAGGATGACCAGCCGCACCGAGCGCGACCTGTACCCGCCCGTGAAGGCCCTGTTGGAAGACCTGGGCTTCACGGTGCGGGGTGAGGTCAATGGCTGCGATGTGGTCGCCGTGCGCGGTGAGGACCTCGTCATCGTCGAGCTGAAGCGCGCGGTCAATCTGGCCCTCTTGCTCCAGGCGGTCGACCGCCTGCGGCTCACCGACGCCGTGTACCTGGCGGTGGAGGCCCCGCGGCGCGCCCGGGGCAACCGCCGCTGGACCCAGGTGCAGCACCTCTGCAGGCGGCTGGGCCTCGGTCTGATCACCGTGCATTTCGCCGGCGCCGAGCCCGTGGCGGCCGTACAGTTCGATCCGGAACCCTGGCGCCCCCGCCCGAAAGCCCGGGAGCGGGCGGCGCTCCTTCGCGAGTTTCAGCGGCGCTCCGGGGACTTCAACGTCGGCGGAACCACCCGCGCTCCCGTCATCACCGCCTACCGCCAGGACGCCCTGCGCGTCGCCGCGCATCTGGCCGAGCACGGCCCGTCCGCGGTGAAGGCGATCCGCGCGGCGACCGGCGTGCATTCAGCCGGGCCGCTGCTCCAGCGCAACTACTACGGCTGGTTTGAGCGGATCGCCCGCGGGGTGTACCGGCTTTCGCCGGCAGGCGAGGAGGCGCTGCGCACCTATGCGCACGTCGTGTCGAAACTGACCGGGGATTCCCCCGGGTGAGATCCGCTGGTCAGCCTTGCCTTTGACAGGCGCGAGCGCCGGTTGATACGCTCATACCTGATAACCACACGCGTGAAGGGGATGGGGCTATGCGCTTCGATCCGCTCGATTACCCGTATCCTTCCAGGCGAAACTGTGTGTTTGCCACCCGCGGCATGGTCGCGACCTCGCAGCCCCTGGCCGCGCAGGCGGGGCTGTCGATCCTCCAGCAGGGCGGAAACGCCATCGACGCCGCCATTGCCACCGCCGCGGCGCTCACGGTGGTGGAGCCCACCTCCAATGGGCTCGGTTCCGACGCCTTCGCCCTCATCTGGACCGGCGGGAAGCTCCACGGCCTCAACAGCAGCGGCCCCGCCCCGCGGAGCCTCAGCCTCGATGCCTTGAAGCGGGCCGGGCTCCGGGAGATGCCCCGCCACGGGCTCACGCCTGCGATGGTGCCCGGGGCCCCGGCTGCATGGGTGGAGCTGAACCGCCGCTTCGGCCGCCTGCCCCTGCAGCAGGTCCTCGCCCCGGCAGCTGAATACGCGGAGCGCGGGTACCCCATCTCGCCCACCCTCGGCCGCAACTGGCAGGCGGCATTTGAGAGCTACCGCCGGAACCTGACCGGGGAGGAGTTCCGCGGCTGGTTCGACACCTTCGCCCCTAGGGGGCGCGCGCCCGCCGTCGGTGAGGTCTGGCGCTCGCCGGGCCACGCGCGCACCCTGCGGCTCATCGGCGAGACGGCCGGCGAGGCCTTCTACCGGGGCGAGCTGGCCGAGCGCATCGCCGCTTTCGCCGCCCGGCACGGCGGCTACATCACGCAGGCGGACCTCGCCTCCTTCAGCCCGGAGTGGGTGGAGCCGCTCCGGGTGCACTACCGCGGCTACGACGTGTGGGAGCTTCCGCCCAACGGGCAGGGGCTCGTGGCCCTGCTCGCGCTGAACATCCTGAAGGGGTTTACCTTCGGCGCGCGGGAGGACGTGGAGACTTACCACCTGCAGATCGAGGCCATGAAGCTCGCCTTTGCCGACGGCCTGCGGTTCATCGCCGATCCCCGTGCGATGGACGTCACCGCCCGTGACCTGCTCTCCGACGCCTACGCCGAGGAGCGGCGCCGGCTGATCGGCCGCACCGCGCTGGAGCCCGCGCCCGGCCGGCCGCCGCGCGGCGGCACCGTCTACCTGGCGGCCGCGGACGCGGAAGGCAACATGGTCTCGTACATCCAGTCCAACTACATGGGCTTCGGCTGCGGCGTCGTCATCCCCGACACCGGCATCGCCCTGAACAACCGGGGCCATACCTTCAGCCTCGACCCCGCCCACCCCAACTGCCTGGAGCCCGGCAAGCGGCCGTATAACACCATCATCCCTGGCTTCCTGACCCGCGACGGCGAGGCCGTCGGCCCCTTCGGCGTAATGGGCGGGTTCATGCAGCCCCAGGGGCACGTGCAGGTGATCACCAACACCATCGACTTCGGTATGAACCCCCAGGCCGCGCTGGATGCGCCCCGCTGGCGCTGGGTAGAAGGGCGGTCGGTGGAGATGGAGCATTCGGTTCCCCCGCACATTGTGGACGCGCTCGCCCGCCGGGGCCACGCGGTGCGCTGGGCCCTGGGCTCCGAGGGGTTCGGCCGCGGACAGATCATCTGGCGGATGCCGGACGGCGTGCTCGTCGGCGCGACCGAGCCGCGCACGGATGGCCACGTGGCGGCCTGGTAGGCGCGCATCCGTCTATTGCCCTAGGGCGGAGCAAGCACTGCCTCCGCACTTTGGTCCATGGATCATGCTCGAAATGGGGACTTTGTTGCCCTGTTAGACCAAAGTCCGCTCACGATACAATAATGTAGGTTAGGCAGCATGACGGCTGCAAGCGATGCAGCCTGTAGATAGGAGTGTGAGACGATGCCCAGGAAAGTGACGATTGACGGCAACGAGGCTGCAGCATACGTCGCTTACCGAACGAACGAAGTCATCGCGATCTATCCGATCACGCCGTCTTCCCCGATGGGCGAGTTCGCCGACGCTTGGGCAGCGGCGGGCGTGAAGAACCTGTGGGGCACGGTGCCGCAGGTGCAGGAGATGCAGTCTGAAGGCGGCGCCGCCGGCGCGATTCACGGCGCGCTGCAGGCCGGCGCTCTGGCGACCACCTTCACCGCTTCCCAGGGCCTGCTGCTCATGATCCCCAACATGTACAAGATTGCCGGCGAGCTGACCCCGACCGTGTTCCACATCGCGGCCCGGGCCATCGCCACGCAGGGCCTGTCCATCTTCGGCGACCACTCCGACGTCATGGCGGCCCGCCAGACCGGCTGGGCGATGCTCTTCAGCAACAACGTCCAGGAGGTCATGGACTTCGCCCTGATCGCCCAGGCTGCCACGCTGAAGGCCCGCGTTCCCTTCGTGCATGCGTTCGACGGCTTCCGCACCTCGCACGAGGTCTCGAAGATCGAACTGCTGCCGGAGTCCACTATCCGGGCCATGATCGACGACGAGCTGGTGAAGGCCCACCGGGCCCGCGCCCTGACGCCCGACCGCCCAGTCATGCGCGGCACGGCCCAGAACCCCGACGTCTACTTCCAGGCCCGCGAGGTGTCCAACCCGTACTACCTGGCCACGCCCGGCATCGTCCAGGAGTGCATGGACCAGCTGTACGAACTGACCGGCCGCCGGTACCACCTGTTTGACTACGTCGGCGCGCCGGACGCGGACCGGATCATCGTGCTGATGGGCTCCGGCGCCGAGGCGGTCGAGGAGACCGTGAACTACCTGAACGCCCGCGGCGAGAAGGTCGGTCTCATCAAGGTCCGGCTCTTCCGGCCCTTCGCCGCCGACGCCCTCCTGAAGGCCATTCCCGAGAGCGTGAAGGCCATCGCCGTCCTCGACCGGACCAAGGAACCCGGTTCCGCGGGCGAGCCGCTCTACCAGGATGTGCTGACGGCGCTCTCCACCGCGGTGATGACCGGCGAGCGCGCCAGCCTGCCCATCGTGGTCGGCGGTCGTTACGGCCTGGGCTCCAAGGAGTTCACGCCGGCGATGATCAAGGGCGTCTTCGATGAGCTCAAGAAAGAGCGGCCCAAGAACGGGTTCACCGTCGGCATCGTCGATGACCAGACCAACACCCACATCGAATACGATCCCAGCTTCTCCACCGAGGCCGACGACGTCTTCCGGGCCATGTTCTGGGGCCTGGGCTCCGACGGCACGGTGGGCGCCAACAAGAACACCATCAAGATCATCGGTGAGGAGACCGACTACTACGCCCAGGGTTACTTCGTCTACGACTCGAAGAAGTCCGGCGGCATCACCATCTCCCACCTGCGCTTCGGCCCGCGGCCCATTCAGTCCACGTACCAGATTCAGCGGGCGAACTTCGTCGCGATCCACCAGTTTGTGTTCGTCGAGAAGTACCCGGTGCTGGATGCCGCCATGCCGGGGGCCACGGTCCTCCTGAACTCGCCCTACCCGGCGGACGAGGTCTGGAACCACCTGCCGCGGTCGTTCCAGCAGCAGGTGGTGGACAAAGGCCTGAAGCTCTACGCCATCAACGCGGACGAGGTGGCCCGCGCGACGGGCATGGGCCGGCGCATCAACACCATCATGCAGACCTGCTTCTTCGCCATCTCCGGCGTGCTGCCCAAGGAAGAGGCCATCGCCAAGATCAAGGGCGCGATCGAGAAGACCTACAGCGCGAAGGGCGAGGCCGTGGTGCAGAAGAACTTCGCTGCCGTCGACGCCGCCGTGGCGCACCTGCACCCGGTGAAGATCGGCGAGGTGAACAGCACCATCGACCTGCGTCCGCCGGTGCCGCCTGCGGCCCCGGAGTTCGTGCAGAAGGTGACGGCCGAGATGATCGCCAACCGCGGCGACAACCTGCCCACCTCCGCGCTGCCTGACGACGGCACCTTCCCGACCGGCACCACCCAGTGGGAGAAGCGGTCCATCGGTCTCGAAGTGCCCGTCTGGGATCCGGATCTCTGCATCCAGTGCGGCAAGTGCGTGCTCGTCTGCCCGCACGCCGTGATCCGTGCCAAGGTGGCCGACGAGGCGGATCTGGCCGATGCTCCCGAGGGCTTCAAGCACATGCCCGCCCGCTTCCGCGAGCTGCCGGGCAAGCGGTACACCATCCAGGTCTCCACCGAGGACTGCACCGGCTGCGCCCTCTGCGTGGAAGCCTGCCCCGCCAAGAGCAAGCAGGATCCGAGCCACAAGGCCATCAACATGACCGACATTCTGACCGCCCGCGAGCAGACCGAGGGCCACTGGGACTTCTTCCTCTCCCTGCCCGACGTCACCGAGACGCAGCTGCCGTTCACCAACGTGCGCAACGTGCAGCTCGCCCGGCCGCTGTTCGAGTTCTCCGGCGCCTGCGCGGGCTGCGGCGAGACCCCGTACCTGAAGCTGATCTCGCAGCTTTTCGGCGACCGTGCGATCATCGCCAACGCCACCGGCTGCTCCTCCATCTACGGCGGCAACCTGCCCACCACTCCGTGGGCCCAGGACAGCGAGGGGCGCGGCCCCGCCTGGTCCAACTCGCTGTTCGAGGACAACGCCGAGTTCGGTCTGGGCATGCGGCTGGCGGTCGACAAGCAGGCCACCATGGCGGCGGAGCTGGTCGACGCGCTGCGTGAGCAAATCGGGGCAGATCTCGCCGACGCCCTGCTGGACGCCGATCAGTCCGACCTCTCCGGCATCGAAGCCCAGCGCGAGCGGGTGGCCGCGCTGAAGGAGCGGCTGGCGACGATCGACGACCCGCGGGCGCGGCAGCTCGAGCCGCTGGCCGACTACCTGGTGAAGAAGTCGGTCTGGATCGTCGGCGGTGACGGCTGGGCCTACGACATCGGCTTCGGCGGGCTCGACCACGTCATCGCCTCGGGCAAGAACGTCAACATCCTCGTGCTCGACACCGAGGTGTACTCCAACACCGGCGGGCAGGCCTCCAAGTCCACGCCGCTGGGTGCGGTGGCCAAGTTCGCGGCAGGCGGCAAGCCGGTGGGCAAGAAGGATCTGGGCATGATCGCCATGCAGTACGGCAACGTGTACGTCGCGCAGGTGGCGATGGGCTACAACGACGCCCAGGTGCTCCGGGCCTTCCGCGAGGCCGAGTCCTTCGACGGCCCGTCGATCATCATCGCCTACAGCCACTGCATCGCACACGGCATCGACATGGCCAAGGGACTGAACCAGCAGAAGCTGGCCGTCGAGTCCGGCCACTGGCCCGTCTACCGCTACGACCCGCGCCTCGCCGACGAGGGCAAGAACCCCTTCCAGCTCGACTGCCCGGCCCCGAAGGTGCCGCTGGAGGACTACATTTACAACGAGACCCGCTATGCGCAGCTCCGCAAGTTCAACCCGGAGGCCGCGCAGGAGCTCCTCCGGCAGGCCCAGGAAGAGGTGGCCGCCAGGCGGCGCCGGTACGAGCACCTGGCCAAGATGGACCTGTCCTCCTCGGCCGACTAGCGCGACCGGCGAGCACACACAGGCTGAGACTCAGGCTCAATAAAGGAGCAGGGCGTGACCGCACGCCCTGCTCCTTTTCTGTGTCTTCTCCGGGTCGGCTCCGTGCCGGCCGGCGCTAACCGCCGTTCCGGTCCCGCCGCTGGACCGCAAGCTCGGTGACCACATCGCCACGGACCTTCAGCTGGACCCGGTCGCCCCTGCGGGGCTCACCCAGCCCGATCTTCTCGCCGCCCAGGGTGAGTGCGGCCTCTTCGGCCAGGAGCAGCGTCCGCTCCTGCCGGTTGTTGATCCGCACGGTGATCACCCGCCCGTCGACGGCCTCCAGGGTACCCGTGAGCTGCGAGGTGCGGGGCCGCTCCTCCACCAGCACCCGGTCCGCGACACCGCCCACCACCTGGATGCGCAGCCTGTCGCCCGCCTGCAGGTCGTCCAGGTCGACGCGCCGGCCGCCGCGGCTGTAGGCGGTGTTGTCATCCAGCCGGATCCGCCGCTCCCCTTCGCCGGTGTACACCAGCAGGCTGGGCTGGAAGTCTATGGAGACCTGGTAGACCGCCAGAAGCTGGCCGGTCACCTCCTCGGGCTCGGTCTCCAGCGCCTGGATGGCCGTGGCCTGCCCCTCCACCACGGTGACGGTCACCAGATCGCCCTTCTGCAGGTCGTCCAGCCGGATGCGCTGCTCGCCGCGCCGGATGGACACGTCGGAGGCCAGCGGGATGTTCCGGATGCCGGACTCCGTCTCCACGTCGATGCTGGACTGGAACGTGATGGAGAACGGGTAGATCTCGACGATGCGCCCGGTGATCTCCTCGGTCGCCGGACCCCGCTCGGTCACGGAGACCTCGGTGCCGACGCCGTCCACCACCATGACGGTCACCTGATCGCCGATCCGCAGGTCCTCCAGCTGCTGGCGCCCGTGGCTGATCTTCACGTCAGGGGCCAACGGGATGGTGCGGCTCTCCCGGCCGCTCTTCACGACGATGCGCGAGGTGAAGTCGATCGACACGGCGTGGATCGCCTCGATCGTACCCGTCACCTGCTCGACGACGGGGCCGCGCGCCTGGACCCGGATCTCGGTGCCG
>JAMNXV010000220.1 GCA_023623185.1 Bacillota bacterium | reverse complement strand
CCAACCGCGGCGCCTGCCACCTGCGGGGCTACACCATCGCCTCGGAGATCGCCGGCATTCCGTTCGCCACCGACCGCACGGTCACCGAGGGCAAGGCCGAGCTGCTGAAGACCTTCCAGGATCTGTTCGGCTTCATGGATTCCATGGACGTCTGCAAGTTCGCCAGCTTCTCGGAGGGCGCCGAGGAGTTCTCCGCCCAGGTGCGCGCGCTGACCGGCTTCGAGGAGGCCATGCGCATCGGCGAGCGGGTCTACAACCTGGAGCGCTACTACAACAACCTGAACGGGTTCACCGGCGAGGACGACACGCTGCCCAAGCGGTTCTTCACCGAGCCCGCCACCCACAACTCGGCCGGCATGCTGTCGCAGCTGCCCGTCATGCTGGAGGAGTACTACAAGCTGCGGGGCTGGAAGGACGGCGTGGTGACCGAGGAGAAGCTGATCGAACTGGAGATCATTGAGCGTGATCGTGAAACTGTTCGGTAACCTGCGCCAGTACGGCGGAGGCAGCCGGGTCGAGGTGGACCTGGGCGAGGGGCGCACGATCGCCGACCTGCTGGAGCGGCTCTTCGCCCTTCGCCCTGCCCTCAGGCCCCACGTGGTAACGCCGGAGGGGGACGCGCTCCTCCCCCACGTGAACATTATGCTGAACGGCCGGCTGATCCGCGACCTGCAGGACCTGCAGACGCCGGTAACCGAGCAGGACAGCGTCGCCATCTTCCCGCCGTCTGCAGGGGGGTAGGCCAATGGTCCTGGACCTGCGGGGCAGTACGCCTGAGCAGGTGCGGGCGTACTTGGTGAGCCTGGGCGGCACGCCCAGGCCGGACGGCACGGTGGCCGGCCCGGGCTGGACGGCCCGGCTGGAGGCCGGCGAGCACCACGCCCTGGGGGCGGTGTGGCCCCGGGTGGTGGTGACCTTCACCGGCGACGCCGCCGCGGTGGCGGCGGTGGAGAAAGGCCTCCGCCTGCGTGCCATGCGGGCGGGCGGATAGTGGGGATCGCGTGTGGAAAGGCCCCGGAAGCGCATGCCGCTTCCGGGGCCTGTGTGTTGCTGCGCGCCGATCGCCCGGGATTCCCGGCCCTTGGCGAGGCCGCGCGCCGGTCAGCCCGGCATCGCCGGCCCGGCCGGGGCCGCCTGGGTGTAGGTCACCGAAAAGCGGGTCGGCTCCGACTCCGGCGTGAACGCCAGCTCCCGCCCGGGCCACGCCAGGCGCAGCCTACCGGCCGCGGGGTCGTACTCCGCCGAGTAGAGCGTGCCGAAGTGTTCCAGGTACCGCTGCTGATACAGCGGCGGCCGCAGGAAGTTGGCCAGGGTGAGGGCGCCGTCGTGCGCCTGCAGGTAGGCCAGCCGCTCCTCCGTGCGGGTGAAGGCCCCGTGCTGGGGGACCTCAACCCGGCCCTGGTGGTTCGTGCAGCCCACGAGCCCCCGCTCCACCACCATCTCCCGATCGGGCGAGAGGTAGACCACCGCATGCGCGCCGGAGCGGTCGAGCAGGACGAGATTCTGCGCCATGCGGTGCGGAATCGCCGCTTCGGCCAGCCGCAGGAGCGCCTCGTCCACCGAGGCGCACGCCTGCAGGAGCCAGCGGATGACCAGGATAACCGTGAAGCCGGGACCGGTGACGAACCGGCCGCCGAAGGTCAGGGCCACGGCGAGCCCACGGTCGTTCATCCCGTCCAGATAGCCCCAGCCCCCCTCGGCGGAACCGAGGATCCAGCCGCCCCCGGCCAGTTCCTCGAAGCGGAAGGCGCAGGGGCAGTCATCCACCCCGAGGTCGTAGTTCCGCAGCAGGGTGCTGCCTTCGGAACGGCGGGCCACCTGCACCGAGCAGCCCGACCAGAAGGGCCGCTGGTTGTAGAGCGCCAGCCCCTGGGCGGCGCCCGGCTGATCGTCGTAAAGGGGCAGCAGGGCATCGAAGTCCGGGAGCAGCTCAGGCATGTGGCGGCCCAGCAACGCGCGCACTTCGGCGGTTCCCAGGAAGGGCGGTTCGGACCGGTTGGTCCGCAGCGACCAGTGGCGGGAGATGTGGGCTTGCCAGGCCCCGGGGCTGCGCTGCGGCGAGGGCAGACGCTCAAACGAGACCTCTTTGGTAAACCGCTGCACGTACATCACCTTTCCAGTCGCAGGATGGGGATCAGGATCTCGACGTAGAGGTCGGGCGGACCGACCGGGTAGCGCTCCAGGGCCGGCCCCGCGGCCTGCCAGCCGTGCTCCGCCATGAACGCGTGGATCCTGCTGTAGCTGCCCTCGACCTCGGTTATGGGGCCGCGGTGCTCCAGCGACAGCGCGAGGAGCGAGGGCCGTTCTTCGAGCTCGCCGCCCTCAGGCAGGCGGGCGCCCAGGCCGCTGACGCTGAAGCCGACCTTGCCCCTTACGCGCCCCGGCGCCACGTCGGCCACGTACTGGAAGTAGGCGCTGTGCAGCGTGAAGCCGGCCGCGGTCAGCTCGCGCTGGCGGCGGTCGTAATGCGGCGCAAAGCCGCCCACCGGCCCGTCATGGAGGAACCAGGCGACCTGCTCGCGCGGGATGACCTGCAGGGTCACGACCTCGGAGCCGCCGCGCCTCAGGCTCTCGATATACTTGCGGGCCAGTTCCAGCCAGGCGATGCGCTCGCCCAGCTCGTCGTACCAGCGGGAGAGCGCCGCCTGCTGCTGCTGCGCATCCCCCTGCCGGAAGGCGCGCACCTCCTCCACCGGCACCGCGGCCAGCCGGAGGCTGTAGAGAAACTTGGCGGGCAGCACCTGGTCGGCCCCGTACAGCCGGTAGCCGTTCTCGCCCCGCTGCTCGGGCCGCAGGACGGCCTGCGCATCGTAGTAGCGCAGTGTGGACTCCGGAATGCCGGTGATCCGGCTGAACTGCTTGATCGTCAGCACCTGCCGCTCGACCTCCTGGCCACCATGATAAACCTTCAAGTAACTTTAGGGTCAACCCTCCGCGGCGGCTCATCGCTCGCTACTTCCGTGAGCGACGCGGTGTCCGGGATCCTCGCCCGCGAGCCGTTTCGGGAGGCCCTCCGAAGCGCCCTGGAGCAGGACGAGATCGGCTCGCCGGCCTCGCTGGATCTGGATGGAGTTGGGGAGATCAACGCCAGGGCGGGCCGGGAGGTCGGCGACCAGCTGATCGCGATGCTTGCGGAGGGGCGGAGCGAGCGCGCCGCTCGCGCCGACTTCGCCGCGAGGGCCGCGGCGGCCTCAGGCCATGTTTCAGGCCAAGGAGGCCGGGCAAAACAGCGTCGGGCTGCCCGGCCGGGAGGAGATGGTCCTGCGCTCCTGCTACTACACCACCTCCCAGGTGGCCCGTCTGAAGAAGCTGGCGGAAAAACTGAAGAAGGAGGAGTCAGTGCTGCTGCGGGAGGCGCTGGACGACCTGCTGCGGAAGTACGATATCATGTAAGTCTGGGAAGACGGTTCGACCGCCGGGGAGGCGGCTGGCGGGCGGTGGGCTTCCATCACAGAAAGCCCCGGAAGCAGCGTCGGCTTCCGGGGCTCGGTTGTTGCTTTGGATGGGGCATCCTTGTTGCGCGGTCACGTCCTGTAACTGCCGTTGATCTTCACGTAGTCGTACGTCAGGTCGCAGCCCCAGGCCGTGGCTTCGGCCTCGCCGGCGTGCAGATCGGCGGTGAGGACGACTTCCTTCCCGCTCAGCACCCGCGCCGCGGCCGCCTCGTCGAAGGACAGCGGTTCGCCGGCGCGCATCATCTGCACGTCGCCCAGCCACAGGTCCACCTTCCCGGGGTCGAACTGCGCCCCCGAATAGCCCAGGGCGGCCAAGACCCGGCCCCAGTTGGCGTCCTCGCCGAACACCGCGGCCTTCACCAGGCTGGAGCCGCACACCGCCCGGGCCGCCATCCGGGCGTCGGCCGTGCTGCGGGCCCCCCTCACCCGCACCTCGATCAGCTTGGTCGCGCCCTCGCCGTCCCGGGCAATTTCCTTCGCCAGGTGGGTGAGCACGGCGGTCAGCGCGTCGGCAAACGCCCGGTAGAGATCGGTTCCCGGCGTGACCCGCGGGTTGCCCGCGAGGCCGTTGGCCAGCACCAGGACCATGTCGTTGGTCGAGGTGTCGCCGTCGACCGTGATCATGTTGAACGAGGCTTCCGTGGCTTCCTTCAAAGCGGCGCGCAGGGCCGCGGCGTCCACGTCGGCGTCGGTGGTGACGAAGCCGAGCATCGTCGCCATGTTGGGGTGGATCATGCCGGAGCCCTTGGCCATCGCCCCGATGGTGACGTCCGCCCCGCCCAGGCGCAGCCGCACTGCGGTCTGCTTCGGATAGGTGTCGGTGGTCATGATGGCGAGGGCCGCGTCGTCGCCGCCCG
>JAMNXV010000217.1 GCA_023623185.1 Bacillota bacterium | reverse complement strand
AGGCCGATGCCGCTCATGAGGCTGCCGAAACCGCTGGTGATCTTGCCGATGGTCTCCACCGGCCCCAGCTGGGACGCCAGACCCATGTACACGGAACCGAGGACCAGCGAGATCACCGGGTTCAGCTTCAGCTTCAGGATCAGGAAGATGACCAGTGCAATCGTAATCAGCAGATTGACCATGATCAGCGTACTCGACATGCGGGTACCTCCTATACTAGGTCGATGGCTGGATCATGCAAAAGCTACCGGCACCGACGAGAAGCACGCTAACCCTGCCGGCCGGGGCGCCGCGAGCGGAACCCGCGGCGCACCGGCCGTTCCCCCTCTCCCCCGCTGGGTCCGGAACTACTTGACGACCGCGCCCTCGCTGGGCGAGCTGACCAGCTTGGCGTAGCGGGCCAGGTAGCCCTTCTTCACGTTGGGCTCCTTGGGCACCCACCGGGCACGCCGCTCGGCGATCTCCTCCTCCGTCAGCCGGACGTTCAGCTGGCGGTTGGGGATGTCGACGTCGATGATGTCGCCGTCCTCCACCAGGCCGATCAGGCCGCCGTCGCACGCCTCGGGGGTGACGTGGCCGATGCAGGCCCCACGGGTCGCACCCGAGAAGCGGCCGTCGGTGATCAGCGACACGCTGGTGCCCAGGCCGGCGCCCATCAGCGCAGCGGTCGCCGTCAGCATCTCCCGCATGCCGGGGCCGCCCCTGGGGCCCTCGTAGCGGATGACCACCACGTCATGCGGCTTGATCTCCCCGGCCAGGATGGCCTCGACCGCGTCCTCCTCCCGGTCGAACACCCGGGCCTTGCCGGTGTGCTTCAGCATGGAGGGGTCGCACGCGGACTGCTTCACGACCGCGCCGCCCGGGCAGAGGTTGCCCCGCAGCACGGCGATGCCGCCCTCGGGATAGTACGGGTTCGAAATGGGCCGGACGACTTCGGGGTTCCGGTTCTTCACACCGGCGATGTTCTCGCGCATGGTCTGGCCGGTGACCGTCAGCACGTCCAGGTTGAAGAGGCCGGCCTCCGCCAGCTCGGCGATGACCACCTGGAGGCCGCCCGCGGCCAGCAGGTCCTGCAGATGGTACGGGCCGCCGGGGGCGAAGTTGCACAGGCGGGGCACCTTGCGGCTGATCTCGTCGAACATGTCCAGCGGGATCTCAAGCCCCAGCTCGTAGGCGATGGCGATCAGGTGCATGACGGTGTTGGTCGAGCCGCCCACCGCCATGTCCACCGCGATGGCGTTCTTGAACGCCTCCATGGTCAGGATCTGCGACGGCCGGATGTCGTTGTTGTACAGGTACATGATCTGCTCGCCGGCCTTCCGGGCCAGGGTCTTGCGCTTGGCGGAGGTGGCCGGAATCGTCGAGTTGAACGGCAGCCCCATGCCCAGGGCCTCGGTGAGGATGTTCATGGAATTGGCGGTGCCCATGAGCGAGCAGGCGCCGCAGCCGGGGCAGGCCGACTCCTCCAGCTCGTACAGGTCGTCCATGGTCCAGTGGCCGGCGGCGACGGCGCCCACCGCCTCGTAGATCTTGCCGCCGTCGACAATCTGCCCGCGGAAGTTGCCGGTGTCCTGCACGCCGCCGGCGATGACGATGGCCGGGATGTCCAGCCGGGCAGCGGCCATCAGGCAGCCGGGGGTGATCTTGTCGCAGTTGGTCAGCAGCACGAGGGCGTCGAGCTGGTGGCCCTCGGTCATGGCCTCGATGGAGTCGGCGATGAGCTCACGGGAGGCGAGCGGGTACCGCATGCCGGCGTGGCCCATGGCGATGCCGTCGCACAGGGCGATGACCGGGAACTCCACGGGGGTGCCGCCGGCGGCGGCGACGCCCAGCTTGATGTGGAACGCCAGGTCCCGCAGATGCACGTGGCCGGGGTTGACTTCGTTGAAGGAGTTGACGATACCGATGAGCGGCTTCTTCAGATCCTCGTTGGAGAGACCGGTGGCCTTGAGCAGGGACCGCTGGGTGGAGCGCTCGTAACCCTTCTTGACTACATCACTGCGCATTGACTGACTCCTCCCTCGATGATTGGTGCAAAGCCTCTGCGGCAAGTGATTACTGCTGCTTGGCCTTCTCCTGGAGCTCCAGCACGACGTCCAGAATGACGTCCTCCTGACCGCCGACGACCTTCCGCTTGCCCAGCTCCTCGAAGATCGCCCGGGCAGGCACGCCGCTCTTCTCGGAGGCGGCGAGCACCCTCTGGTAGAAGCTGGAGTAGATGCCCGTCATGCCCAGGACCAGCGCCTCGTTGGTGACCTCCAGCGGGCGGTTGATGAGGGGCCGCACGTACTTCTGGCCGGCCTCCGCCAGCTTGTACCAGTCCGCGCCGGTGGTGATGCCCGCCTTCTCCAGCACCGCGGCGATGTTCTGGGTCGAGGTGTTGCCGCAGCCGGCCCCCCAGCCCTCCAGCGCGCCGTCGACGAACTCTGCGCCGGCGTCGACCGCCGCGAGCGGGTTGGCAATGCCGAGACCGAGGTTGTTGTGGCAGTGCACCCCGATGGGCAGGTGCGGCACCGCCCGCTGCACGGCCCGCACCCGGGCCTCGATGTCATAGGGCAGCATGGCGCCCGAGGAGTCGGCGATGTAGATGATGTCGGCCCCGTAGCTGGCGGCCATCTCGGCCTGCTCCGCCAGGGCTTCCGGCGTGGTCATGTGCGTCATCATGTGGAAGGCGGCAACCTCCATGCCGAGCTCCTTGCCCAGGCGGATGTGCTGCGCGCCCACGTCCACCTCGGTGCAGTGGACGGCGACCCGCACCATCCGCGCGCCGTGCTTGTAGGCCACCTTCAGGTCCTCCATCGTGCCGAGGCCCGGCACCAGCAGCACGCACAGCTTCGCATTCTTCAGGGCCTCCGCCGCGGCCGACAGCAGCTCCTCGTCGCTGTGCTTGGAGAGGCCGTACTGCAGCACCGAGCCGCCCACGCCGGCGCCGTGCCCGACGTCCACCGCGTAGACGCCGGCCTCGTCGAGCGCCTTGCAGATGTTGTACACGTGCTCAGGCGTGTACTGGTAGTTCATGGCGTGGCTGCCGTCGCGCAGCGTCGTGTCGATCAGCTTCACCGTTCTCATGCCAGCTCACCCCGCTCCCGCAAAAGCTTCTCGGCAAACATCTCGGCCATCTTGACCGCGGAGGCCGTCTCGATGTCCAGGTTGCCGGCGTACTTGGGCAGGAAGTCGCCCTGACCCTCCACGGTCACCGTGGTGGTGATCACGTCCCGGTCGATGACGGGGGCAACCGTCAACTCGTAACCGGGCACGTAGGTGCGGATCTGCGCGGCCATCTCCTCCACCGACGCCCGTACGTCCTCGATCTTGAAGTCCCGGTGCTTGGGAATGCCGAAGATCGTGTTCCGCATGGCCATCTGGGGCTTGGCCGGGTTGAAGATCGTCATGACCTTCGCCCGCTCCGCGCCGCCCAGCAGCCTGAGGGCCTTGGCCGTGGTCTGGGTGTACTCGTCGATGTTCGCCCGGGTGCCGGGGCCGGCGCTGTCGCTGGCCACGGTGGTGACCACTTCGGCGTACTCCAGCGGCACCACACGGTTGATGGCGTAGACGATCGGCGTGGTCGCCTGACCGCCGCAGGTGATGAGGTTGACGTTCTTCTCGTTCAGGCAGTCCTTCATGTTGACCATCGGCGTGGCGATCTTGCCGACCGCAGCCGGCGTCAGGTCGATGGCGATCTTGCCCAGCCGCTCCAGCGTCGGGGCGTTCACCTGGGCGTGGGCCCTGGCCGTGGTGGCGTCAAAGACGATCTCGGCCATGTCCGGATTCTGCACCAGGAACTCGATGCCGTCGCTCGAGGTGGTGATGCCCAGACCCGCGGCCCGCTTCAGACCGGCCGAGCTGGGATCGATGCCGATCATGACCGACATCTCGAGAAGGGGACTGCGCATGACCTTGTACATCAGGTCCGTGCCGATGTTGCCCGGACCGATGATGCCTACCTTGATCCGCTTGCCCATCCATGGTCCTCCTTGCTGTGACGTGTGCGACAAAAGGAACCTGCGTGTCACTGGCCGAAGACGCTCACCCGGCCCAGCCGGTCGAAGACGGCTTCGACGTAGTCGCCCTTGCCGATCGGGAACACCGGGGTGAACGACCCGGACATGATGACCTCGCCCTTCCGTAGGGGCGAACCGAGCTCATACATCTTGTTGGCCAGCCAGAC
>JAMNXV010000128.1 GCA_023623185.1 Bacillota bacterium | reverse complement strand
CTGAGCCCGGGCTGTCTGCGGCAGCAGAATCCCCACGCCAACACCAAACCGGAACAGAACGGATAGCTGCGGGGTCGATGGGTAAGCTGCGGCGGCTGAGCCCCCGCCAGCAGCAAGGGCGATCGGGCCCCGTGCCAACACCCAACTCAAAAAGTCAACCGCCTGGCGGCTGCTAGCGCCAGGCGGTTGTGTGTGCCTGCAGTAGTTTCAGCGAACCTTAGCGACGGCCAGGACGCGGCTGGGCCTCGTTCACCGTCAGGGTGCGGCCAGCCCACTCGGCGCCATCCAGGGCGTCGATGACGGCCTGCGCCTGTTCCTCGGGAACTTCCACGAAGCCGAAGCCACGGCTGCGGCCCGTCTCCCGATCAGTCGCCACCCGGGCGGCCTTGACCTCCGCGTACTGGGATACAGCAGCCTCCAGATCCTCGGGGGTAACCGCCCAGGGGAGGTTGCCGAAGTAGAGAGTCTTGATCATCTTTCTCCCTCCCTCACTTCAGGTAATTTGCGGTTGCCTGCTGTGGAGAGGGAACACGATCCCGGAGCAAACCTCGGACGCGCACCGCTCACCAACCGGACCAACCACTATATAGGTTACTCCCTTTGGCGACAGAACACAACTGTTCCAAGGTAACAAAGGCGTGTCAATTGCTTCTGCATCTTAGCGCAGTCGGCTCAACTCGTGCAGCAGCATGACGTAGGCACGCTGGCCCCGTACAAAAGAATCAAGGCGGAAGAATTCATCGGGTGCGTGCCCCCGTTCATCGGCCTGGCCCATCCCCAGGGTGATCGTCTCCACACCCAGGATGCGCTTCACCATCCCCATCACCGGCACCGTGCCGAAGCCGCGGGTCACCCGGGGCGTCTGGCCGGTGAGGGCTGTCAGCACCCGGACCAGGGCCTTCTGCGCCGGGTGGTCGGCCGGGATCAGGTAGGGATCGGCCTCGCCGGGCAGGACGTCCACCGTGACCTCGGCGTAGGCGGGCGCGTGCTGCCGGATGTGCGCCAGCAGCTTCTCGCGGATATCCGCGGGCCGCTGATCCGGCACCAGGCGGCAGGTGATCTTGGCGTGAGCCTCACAGGGGATGACGGTCTTGATCCCCTCCCCGGTGAAGCCGCCCCAGATGCCGTTCACCTCCAGCGTCGGCCGGGCGGAGGCCCGTTCGAAGGGCGTGTACCCGGGCTCGCCGAAGAAGCCCCGCACGCCCGTCGCGGCCCGGTACTGGGCCAGCGGGGGCGCGGCGGCGGCGATCTCGGCGCGCTCGGCGTCGCTCAGCGGGCGGACCGCATCGTAGAACCCCGCCACCGTTATGCGTCCCTCGCCGTCGCGCATGGAGTCCAGCAGGCGCACCAGGGCATGGATGGGGTTTGGCGCCAGGCCGCCGTTGCCGGAGTGCAGGTCGCGGTCGGCGGTGCGCACGTTGATCTGCAGCGCCACCAGCCCCCGGGGGCCCAACCAGACCTCGGGACGGTCAGGCGTGCCGCAGCCGCCGTCGGCGCTCACCATCACGTCGCAGGCCAGGAGTTGCCGGTGCTCCTGCAGCAGCGGGCCCAGGTGGGGGCTGCCGATCTCCTCCTCGCCCTCCAGCAGGAACTTCACGTTCACCGGCAGCTGCCCCTCGGTGCGCAGCAGGGCCTCGCAGGCGATGATCGGCAGGAGCAGATTGCCCTTCATGTCCGTCGCGCCTCGGGCGTAGACCCGATCCTCCACCACGGCCGGTTCGAAGGGCGGGTGGGTCCAGAGGTGCAGGGGATCAACCGGTTGAACGTCGAAATGTCCATAAATTAACACGGTTGGCTTTCCCCCAGCCCCGCACCACTCGCCGTAGACCGCCGGATGCCCGCCGGTCTCCAGGATGCGGACCTCCTCCATCCCGGCCTGCCGCAGCCGGTCGGCCACCCAGTCGGCCGCCCGGCGGACGTCATCCGCCGCGGCCGGGTCGGTCGAGATGCTGGGGATCCGCAGGAGCGCGAGGAACTCGTCCAGGAACCGGGACTGGTGTTCCTGCAAAAAGTCATTCCAGTCGGCCGCCATGGCCCATCCCCCCGCTGCGCTTTGCTTCCGCGCGCTTGCACATAGGTGTGTTCGGGCGAGGGCGGGGCGAGTCCTGCTGAAAATGACGGAAAAGTACACAAAAACGGCCGGTGGCATGGTGCCGCCGGCCCTTGGGGTCACTCTCGCACGATCGCCAAAATCTCGTTCCGGGAGAGCAGCAGATGGGGCTTCCCGTCGAGCTCGATCTCGTCTCCGGAGAACTTGGCGTACAGCACCCGGTCGCCCTTCGCGATCTTCTCCTGGAGGTCCTCGTCCGTCCCCACCGCGACCACCACGCCCGTGCGAGGCCTGTCCTTGGCCGTGTCCGGCAGGTACAGGCCCGAAGAGGTCTTGCTGGGGCCCTCCCACCGGCCGGCTGCCGATCAAAGTCACCGGTACCCCCGTCTGGCCCGTCATCCGCACCAGCTCCCGGGCCGACCGCTCGTCGCGGGATACGGTCCGCCCCATCATGCAGGCGGGCACGACCGGGAGATCCCGGCCGTGCCCCAGACAGCTATGATTTCAATCCGAATGCCTCGGCCAGCAGTTCGTAGGAGCGCAGCCGCTGCCGGTGGCTGTGGATGTGCGACGTGACCATCACCTCATCGGCCTGGGTGGCCAGCGCCAGGGAGCGAATCCCGGCCGCCACCTCATCCGGCTCGCCGACAAACAGCAGCTGCCTGTGCTCCTGAACGGCCGCCCACTCCTCCGCCGTCCAGGGATAGGCCTCGGCCTCCTCGGGACTGGGCAGCGGCCGCCGCTCCCCCCGGCGAATCTGCAGCCAGAACAGGTCCAGCGTGCGGGCCAGCCGCTCGGCCTCCGCCCGGGTCTCGGCGCAGATGGCCGAAACTGCCAGGATGGCGTGGGGCTCGGCCCGGTGCTTAGATGGCCGGAACTGCGCCCTGTAGAGCCGCATGGGCAGCACGGGGTCGTAAGGGCTGAAGTGGGCCGCGAAGCTGTAGGCCAGTCCCAGCCGGGCGGCCAGCCGGGCGCTGTAGTCGCTGGAGCCCAGTAGCCAGACCGGCGGCAGCGGCACCCCGGGCGGCGTGGCCTGCACCCCCCGGAAGGGATGGCCCTCCGGGAAGTCGCCCCGGGAAAAGTGGAAGAGATCCGCCAGCTGCCGGGGGAAGTCCTCCGCCCCGGCGGATGCCGTCCGCCGCAGGGCCCGGGCCGTCACCGGGTCCGTCCCGGGAGCCCGGCCGATCCCCAGATCGATCCGGCCGGGAAAGAGCGCCTCCAGCGTGAGGAACATCTCGGCCACCTTCAGCGGCGAGTGGTTGGGCAGCATGATGCCCCCTGCCCCCACCCGGATGCGCCGGGTCACCCGGGCCACCTGGCCGATCATGATCTCAGGCGCCACGCTGGCGATGGCGGCGGTGTTGTGGTGCTCCGCCAGCCAGTAGCGCTCGTATCCCAGCCGGTCCGCCAGTTGGGCGAGCTCCAGCGTGTTCTGCAGGGCCTCGCTCGCGGTGGAGCCCGACGGAATGGGCGATAGGTCGAGAATCGACAGCTTCACAGGCTGCGCGTCACCTCACGTTCATGATCTGAATCTGTATGCAGGCCACGGCGCTCACGCCATCACGGCGCCGTGCGGATCATCACGTGGCGGGCTTCCCCGTCCCAGTCCACGCTCGCGCCGAACGCCTGGCTGACGAACCGCAGCGGGACCAGGGTGCGCCCCTGCCAGAGCACGGCGGGCTGGGTCAGGACCACGGGACGGCCGTCCACGAGCGCGTCGGCCTGCCCGGGCGAGACGGCGATCGTGCGGCCGCCCAGGCGGATCCGGGCGGTGCCGGTCCCGGCATCCCAGTCTACGGTGCCGCCCAGCATCGTCGCCATGTCCCGCAGCGGCACCAGCGTCTGGCCAGTGCTGCGGGCGACAAAGGGGACCACGTCGGTGAACGCCACCGTGCGACCGTTCAGGCTCACCGTCACCGGGGCGCCGACCTCAGACGGCGGGAGGTGGCGGGCAGGCGCGGTGTCGCCAGACAGCAGCGCCGCCTCGGTATACTGGTTCGCGGCATTCCAGAGCATCCAGCTGGTGTAGCCGGCGTCGTACGTCGCCTGGATCTGCGCGCGGACCTCATCGGCGCCGTACGTGTGGCCCATCGAGAAGTCCTGCAGCCACGGGCGCACC
>JAMNXV010000001.1 GCA_023623185.1 Bacillota bacterium | reverse complement strand
GGCGTGCTGACCTCCTCGTAGCCCTGCGCCTCCTGCAGGCTGCGGCTCCAGTTCTCCAGCTCCCGGTAGAGCCGGTAGCCCTTGTCGAGCCAGAAGGCGAAGCCCGGCGCCACGTCCTCGAAGCGGAACAGCCCCAGCTCCGGGCCCAGCTTGCGGTGGTCCCGCCGCTTGGCCTCCTCCAGCTGGAACAGGTACTGCTCCAGGTCTTTCTTCGACTCGAAGGAGGTGCCGTACACCCGCTGCAGCTGCTTGTTGGCCTGGTTCCCCTCCCAGTAGGCGCCGGCGACGCTCAGCAGCTTGAACGCCTTCACCCGGCCGGTGGAGGGCAGGTGGGGACCCATGCAGAGGTCAATGAACTCCCCCTGGCTGTAGACCGAGACGACCTCGTCCTCGGGGATTTTGTCGACCAGAAGCGGCTTGTAGTCCTCGCCCCGCTCGGCGAAGAACTTCTTGGCCTCCTCCCGGTCCATCTCCCGGCGCTCGATCGGGTAGTCGGCCTTGACGATCTCAGCCATCTCCGCCTCGATCTTCTCGAGATCGTCGGGCGTGAGCGGCCGGGGAAGGTCGAAGTCGTAGAAGAAGCCGTTCTCCAGCGGCGGGCCGACGGTCAGCTTGGCCTCGGGGAAGAGCCGCTTCACCGCCTGGGCCATGATGTGGGTGGAGGTGTGGCGGAAGACCTCCCGGCCCTCCTCGTCCTTGAAGGTCAGCACCTGCAGGGTGCAGTCCCTCTCCAGTTTGGCGGAAAGGTCGACGACCTTGCCGTCCACCTTGGCGGCCAGGGCGGCCTTGGCAAGCCCCCGGCCGATCTGCGCCACCGCCTCGGCGATGGTAATCCCCTGCGGGTACTCCCGCACGCTGCCGTCAGGCAGCGTCACGTGCACGACGCTGGACATGGTGTTGAGCCCCTTTCGCGAAAATTGGTCGGAAAATGAAAAACCTCCCGTCCCGCAAGGGACGAGAGGCATGGCTCCCGTGGTTCCACCCTTATTGCCGGCTACTTCACGCCGGCGCTCGTGTGCGCTGTAGAGGGCGCTCCCTCCCCCCTTATCCGGACTTCGCCGGCTTCGGCGGGCAGCTCTGGGGTGGTTTCCCACGCACAGGGCCCCGGGGCGCTCTCAGCCTGCGGCGCTCCCTCTCTGCAGGGGATGAACGTGGTCTTGTCCCCGGTCATCGCTGTTCGGATTTGTGCTTTAACATACCACGGGGGCAGAAAGGTGTCAAGCGCGTTCGGACCAACCCCCCGCCCGGTACGGGCGAGGGGTTGTCTGCACGTCGTACGCTAGTCCTTGTCGAGGAACTTGGCCACCCGCTCCTCATCCATCGGGGCGAAGATGCCCCGGGCCCGGGCCACCTGGTTCCCCTCGGCATCCCGGGCTTCGGCCCTGGCCGCGATGATGCGGGTGTTCTGCTTCACGATCCACGCGCTGAAGTAGTAGGTCTGCCCCACGCGAAGCGGGCGGCGGTAGGTGACCTCGATCTTGCGGGTAACCGCAAGCTGGAGCTGCGCGTAGATGAGCTGGCTCATCACCTCGTCGAGCACCGTCGCGATGATCCCGCTGTGGGTCACCCCCGGCGGGCCCTGAAACTCGGGGATCGGCGTGAAGGTGCACTCGGTCCTGTCGCCGACCAGCCGTATGTTGAGGCGCAGTCCCAGCCGGTTCTCCTGACCGCAGCCGAAGCACTGCCAATGTAAACCCTGTAGGTGATCACGTTCCGAAACAAACGATTCGCTCATAGACACCGGCCCCTTTCGGCAGGAGATCCTCGCGGTCATATTCTACCACGGATCCGCGGGCGGCGGCGATGCCGGGGTGGACGGGCCGGCGTTGTCCGCCACCCACTGCAGCAGGTGCAGCTCGGCCACCGGACCCGGCAGCCCGATTTCATCGTTCAGGATGAAATACGGGACAGTGCTCACCCCGAACTGCTGCACCAAATCCGGGTGCTGAAGCAGGTCGACGGCGATGGCCGTCACGCGCCCCCGGCTCTCCAGGGCGACCTCGTGGGCCAGGCGCACGGCCTGGACGCACCGCGGTCAGGCCGGGGTGGTCAGCACCTGGAGGCGTGTGCCCGCCGGCAGCCCGGCGGCCTGATGCCGCCCGAGCGGGGAGAGCACGGACCCACCCCGGGAGGCCGCCAGAATCGCCTCGACCAGGGCGACCAGCTCCTGCCCCACCGGCAGGTCGCGGAAGACCATGCCCGTCTCCCGCCCGTACCCGTCCAGCAGCGTGAGCCCCTCGCCGGACCACGCCTCCGCCGTCAGCAGTTCGCCGTCGGCCAAAGCCTCTGCGAGGGCCCGCATCTCTGCATCACCCTCC
This sequence comes from Bacillota bacterium, assembly GCA_023623185.1. GTDB lineage: Bacteria > Bacillota > Sulfobacillia > Symbiobacteriales > Symbiobacteriaceae > Symbiobacterium. The sequence goes on along the minus strand of JAMNXV010000001.1, from coordinate 17,455 downwards.
GGCACCCGCAGCGCCACGGGGCCCACCATCCGGGTCAGCCGGGCGCGCGCCTGCGCCAGCGCCGCCTGAGAAATTTTCCTCTCCATACACTTTCACCCTCGGTCAGGAACCTTTCGCCATCGTGGGCCGCGATACCTGTCTGGGAAATCCCAGATCCGCCCCCCCGGCGCGCGCCCCTGTCCGGCACGGGAGTCCTGCCTGGAAAAACAGACGGCCGCCCCGATGGGGCGGCCTGTCGGTATCGGGTTTAGAAGGGCAGGAGCCCGCTGCCGAACGTGGCGGCGAAGACCAGCGACACGATGGTCATCAGCTTGATCAGGATGTTCATGGACGGGCCGGAGGTGTCCTTGAACGGGTCGCCGACGGTGTCGCCGACGACGGCCGCCTTATGCGGCTCGGAGCCCTTACCGCCGTGGGCGCCGCCCTCGATGTACTTCTTGGCGTTGTCCCAGGCGCCGCCGGCGTTGGCCATCATGATGGCCATCATGACGCCGGTGACCAGCGCGCCCGCCAGCAGGCCCGCCAGGGCGGTGACGCCCAGCAGCCAGCCCATGAGCAGCGGCGCGGCGACGGCCATCAGCCCGGGGATGATCATCTCCTTGAGCGCGGCGCCGGTGGAGATGTCCACGCAGCGGGCGTAGTCGGGCTTGGCCTTCTCCTCCATGATGCCCGGAATCTCCCGGAACTGCCGGCGGACCTCCTCCACCATCTGCATGGCGGCCCGACCGACGGCGTTCATGGTCAGGGCGCCGAACAGGAAGGGCAGCATGCCACCGATGAAGAGGCCGACGATCAGCTTCGGATCGGTCATCGAGACGTCGCCCAGGCCCGCCGCGGTGGCGAAGGCGCCGAAGAGCGACAGGGCGGTCAGCGCGGCGGAGCCGATCGCGAAGCCCTTGCCGATGGCGGCGGTGGTGTTGCCCACAGAGTCAAGGGTGTCGGTGGTCTGGCGCACCTTCGGATCGAGGTGGCTCATCTCGGCGATGCCGCCGGCGTTGTCGGCGATGGGGCCGTACGCGTCAACCGCGACGGTCATGCCGGTGGTGGAGAGCATGCCCACGGCCGCCAGGGCGATGGTGAAGAGCCCCTGACCGCTGGGCTGACCCACCAGGTAGCCGACCAGGGTGGCAATGCCGATGACCACGATCGGCAGGGCGGTGGACATCATGCCCACGCCCAGGCCTGCGATGATGTTGGTGGCCGGACCGGTCTGCGAAGCCTCGGCGATGGACTTGACGGGGTTGTAGTCACCGGAGGTGTAGTACTCGGTCAGCTGGCCGATGACGATACCGGCGATCAGGCCAGCGACCACGGCGGTGAAGTACACGTGGGTGCCGTAGCCCAGGAACGAGATGAGGCCGGCGATGATCAGGGTGATGATGCCCGATGCATAAGTGCCCGCGTTGAGGGCCTTGGCCGGGTTGGCGCCCTCCTTGCCGCGCACGAACTGCGTGCCGATGATGGAGGCGATGATGCCGCCCGCGGCGATGAGGAGCGGCAGCGCGGCCAGGTTGGGGTCGATGTCCTGGTCGACGACGGCGATCGCCATCGCCGCGATGACCGCACCCACGTAGGACTCAAACAGGTCGGCGCCCATGCCGGCCACGTCGCCCACGTTGTCACCGACGTTGTCGGCGATGACGGCCGGGTTGCGGGGGTCGTCCTCCGGAATGCCGGCCTCCACCTTGCCCACCAGATCGGCGCCGACGTCCGCGGCCTTCGTGTAGATGCCGCCGCCGACGCGGGCGAACAGGGCGATGGAGGAGGCGCCCAGGGCGAAGCCGTTCACGATGTCAGGGTCACGGAAGATCAAGTAGACCACACCTACGCCCAGCATACCCAGGCCGACGACGGAAAGGCCCATCACGGCGCCGCCGGAGAAGGCGATGTCGAGCGCCTTGTTCAGGCCGTGCTGCGCGGCGTTGGCCGTGCGCACGTTGGCCAGGGTGGCCACGCGCATGCCGAAGTTACCGGCGAGCACCGAGCAGAGTGCGCCCGCCACGAAGGCGATGGCGGTCTGCCACTGCATGGCGTCGGTGGTGAAGCCCGCGATCAGGATAATGATAGCGAGGGCAATCACAAAGACAACGAGGGTCCGATATTCCCGGTTGAGGAACGCCATGGCGCCGTCGTGAATGGCGGCGGCAATTTCCTGCATGCGCGGGGTGCCCGGATCCTGCCGGCGGATCTTGTTGGCGAGCAGCACAGCCACGACGAGAGCCAGCGCGCCGGCCACCGGGGCAGTCCAGGCCAGACTTGCCATGTTCACTGGGATCCGATCTCCTTTCCAAACGCTAGCATAGACTGACCCAATGCTAGTTATCCAGAGAAGGGGGTAATTCCTCCTATGTCACACGCAACAAATGTACGCTGCAATCGGGCAACGAGTCAATCCCAACGGACTAGTCGGCAAAAACCAGGAGGAGGGCATTTCGCCCTCCTCATGCGCAACGTGGGTACCGCACCTAGTGGTGCAGCGTAGCCTGGGAAGGTTCGCAGGCCTGAGCCTGAGATGGACTGCAGAGTTGGCAGCCCTCGCACCGCACAGTGCGGTCGCCGAACACGCCGAGGATGGTTTCCAGGGCCTCATCCCGGCCCGGCGGCCGGTCGGACACGTGGACCGTGAGGGCGCGGGGCGCCAGCGTGATCAGCGCCGAAATGAGCAGGTCTTCATAGCTGACCTCGCTCTCCACCATCTCCACGACGAACTCCTCCAGGGCCTCGCTGCGGATGGCGCCCCCGTCGTCATCGAGCAGCCGGAAGGAGTTGCCGGGACCCAACAACACGTGGACATGCTGAATGCGGGGTTCCTGGATCTCGACAAAGTGCCTGAGGAGCCTGATGAACTCCCGGTGTTCCCGCTCCATCAGAAACTCGTCAACCGCCCGATCCACGGCGTCTTCCAGCTCCTCGATGTAATCGCGCAGCCGGAAGTTCACAAAGCCCTCCAGCACCAGCTCGTCAGCGGTATCGAAGTAATCCCGCAACCGGTGCAGGATCTGGCTCTTGCGGTTGACCTTGTATCCGTGGGGGGAGTCACTGCCGCCGCTGAGGGTGCGTCCGGTGTAATCGGCGATGAGATCCTGCTCGTCCCGAGAAAAGTAGGAGTACGAGCCGCGGATGATCTTCCGGATGAGATCGCTCTCCCACTTCTCCACGATCACGTCGGACAGGGCGTTGGCGACATAGTGGCGCAAGAGGGCATCCATCTGAGACGACCGGTCCGCCGCGTCGCCGTCGACCTTGCAGTCGAGAAAGGCGAAGGCGCCCCTGTGCGACTGGCCAATGCGGACCTTCACGCCCTCCTCCTGGAGGAACCGGAACTCGTCGTCCAGACGCTGGCGAATCTCGTCGATTCCTGCCGCAGTCCCTATCGTGATCGCTTGCACGGCCGTTTCACCCCTCTTTGCAGGAAATCGGCTCCGAGGGATCGCATGAAGCGTCTCGAAGCCGAGGGTATCTGCCGTAGTAGTATATGACCGGCCGCGAAAAAGCTATACAGCCTCCTGATAGCGCCGCCACGTCATGACGGCAAGGATAAACAGGAAAACCTGAATCACCGCTGAGACTGCGCACCAGAGACAGATCGCGTGGATGACGAACAGCTCCAGGTAGGTCAGGTATGCCGAGAACAGCAGCCCGACCAGGGCCGTGCCGAACAAGGCCAGCACGGTCCACTCGGCCGGCTGCAGGCCGCGCAGTCCCAGCGCCGCCAGCGCCAGCACCAACAGGTACGCGCCGGCGCCCAGCGTGGGAATCGGGATCCCCATGATCCAGGCGTAGGGACTGTGCTGCACGGTCTCACAGCCGCCGCTGCCCAGGCAGACCGCCACCTGATCCGTCGTATAGACCCAGGTCAGGTAGAGCGATATGGCCAGCCCGAGCAGGGCGAGCACGCCGATGGCCTGAAGCAGCCGTCGCAGATTCACTCGCGGTTCAACTCCTCTCGCACCGCCTTCAGGAGGTCGTTCCAGGAATCGAGCGCAAGCGGCTCGCCGTTGACGACGAACGTCGGCGTCCCCCGGATTCCCAGGGCCTCCGACGCCGCGATCTGTTCGTTCACCCGGTCGATGTAGCCCTGCAGCTTATCCTCCGAGGCCAGGCACTGGCGGAACGCGTCCATATCCAGCCCGAGATCGGCCGCGTACCCCGTCAGCAGCGCGCCCAGATCTTCGAAGGTCTTCTGCGCGCGGATCCCGTTCGTCTGATTCTCCAGGATAAGGCTGTGCATCGCCCACCAGAAGCCCTGCTCGCCGGCGCACTCCACCGCAAAGATCGCCGGGCCGGTGACGTCGAAGATCGGCAGGAAGTGCACCTCGAAGCGCACGTCGCCCGCCGCGGCCATCTCCGCCAGCTCCGGAACCACGACCGAATGCGCGGTGGCGCAGGCCGGACAGGCGTAGTCCATGTACTCGATAACCGTGACCGGCGCATCCGCCGGGCCGATGGCGTTGCGCACCGCCCCCAGCTCGGCGTCGCTCAACGCAGCGCCGCCGGCGGTGCCCTGCCCCCCGCCCCGGGCCGACCACACGCTGGCCCCGATCAGCCCGGCCACAACGATGACGGCCACCGCAGAGACCACCCAGATCGCAGAGGAACGTCCCTTGCCGCGCTTTTTCGCGTTCACTGCTGTAGCACACCCTTTGACTCGTGGTTGATGCCTGCGCTCGTAACCTCATATTTTAGCCGCGTCGACCGCTTCTCCTCCCGCCGTGCGCCAGAATCACCCGCGCAGCGGGCGGGCCCGTCTGCAGGCCCGCCCTTCATTAGTTTATATGCCCCAGGGAGACTTGAAGAACTTCCAGTAAGGCGTCTTGAAGAAGGGCTTGCCAAACTTGCCAAAGGGCTTGCCAAACATGCCGAACAGCACACGCCCCACCTCCGGTCCATGGTATGTGGCCGCGTGCAGTTATGTTAACCAGTCGCCACAAAGACGAAGCGCCCGGCGGGTTTCGACCAGCCGGGCGCAGCGCACCTGGAGGTGGGTGTGGGATTTGAACCCACGGATAACGGTTTTGCAGACCGCCGCGTTACCACTTCGCCAACCCACCGTTCGGAGGCACCGCTCATTCTATCACAGACCGCTCGGCAGCGTCAACCGTTGGAACGGAAGGCCCAAAGAGCCCGCCTCGTTCCCCCTTTCGGACTAGACCATACCGAAACTTTCGTCTATAATTAGGCAGCGGCAACCATCTCTTGTCATGATTTCACCTTTCGACGGGGGAGGCGCTCCGATGAGTGTCAGCGAGCTCATCCTGTGGTGGGTCCTGTTCTTGATCGCCAACGGCATCCTGGCCGTGGCCACCGGTCTGCTGGCCCGGGTGGGACCTTTTGCCCGGACGCGGGTCCCGGCGCTCTTCAGCACGTTCCTGTTCATCTGCGGCATGACCCTCTTCCTGGTCGCCGGCAAGCAGAATCTGCTGCAGGCAACGCTCGGCGCAATCTTCGGCAATTAGCCCCGGCGCGGCCCGCCGGGGGAGCAGGGGTGGCAAAGCGGGCCCGGCCTGGGTTACAGTAGAGGAAAAGAGGCCATTCGTCGAGGACTGATTGCAGTTGAAGTATCGGGCCGGCAAGATCAAGCGGGAGCACAGCGTGATCGAGAACCTGTGGCCGGTGCTGGAGCAGATCGCCGAGTGCGACCTGGTCACCAGCATCATTCCCGGGCCGATCCGCCCGCTGAGCACCCAGAACCCGGAAGTCACCTTCCAACGGTTTACCGACACAGGCCTCCGGCTGCTGGCGAAGAACGGCACGGCAGTTCAGGAGGTCTACATCGTTGCGCCCGAAAAGCAGGCGGCCCTGGAATGGCTGGCCGCCGAGGGCATCGTCGACTGGAAGCCCAAGTGCAAGGCCGCGCCCGCACGGCGGCAGGCGCCGGAGCCGCTGAAAACGGTCACGCTGCCTTCCGACATGACCTGCTCCGTCTGCGGGCGGGTGATGCGCGCCGGCACCCGGGCCGCGCAGCTGGGCCGGAAGCGCTTTGTCTACGCCCACAGGCGCTGTGCGCGCAAGTGATCGGCTGCGACAGGGATGATCGGGGGAGCGAGTGCGCAGACTACCGCTGAGACCACGGTCTAAATCCGATGGATTCGGCACAGGAGGTCAGCGTGAACATGGATAACATCTCCCCGAACACCCCGATCCTGGAGTCATTCGACCAGTGGAAACAGTTCCTCTCGGAACGCGTGAAGGAGGCAAAGCGCACCGGGGCCTCGCAGGAGACCATCGCCAACGCCGCGGCCGGCATCGGCGCCTTCCTGGCGGAGAAGGTCGACCCCCGCAACCGGGAGCAGCGGCTGCTGAAGGAGTTGTGGGACGTCGGCACGGAGGAAGAGCAGAAGGCCCTGGCAAGCATGCTCACGAAGATGGTGTCAGACGGAAAGGTACACTAGAATTTCGAAGGGGCTGTGCCCGAGTCATCCCGGATTCATCCCGGATGACCCGCGGAACAGCCCCTTCTGATGCTTCCGGAGAATCGCGCCGGCGCCGCTCAAACCCCCAGGCCCCGCAGCCGCTGCCCGATGGTCCTGGCCTCCGCCAGCATCCGGTCGAAGAGTTCGGCCACGGTGGGGATGTCGTGGATGAGGCCCACCCCCTGGCCGGCGTAGACGAACCCCTCCTCCATGTCCCCCTCCAGCGCGGCCCTGGCGTTGACCTTGCCGGAGATGAGGGGCAGCAACTCCTCCAGGGTGGCGCCCCGGGCCTCGGCCTCGAGCACCCGCTGCGCCCCGCCGGTCTTCAGCACCCGGGCCGGGCGGCCGATGGAGCGCTCCATAATGACGGTCTCGTTCTCCCGGGTCTCCAGCAGCAGCTTCTTGTAGTTCTCGTGAGCCGGGCACTCCCTCACCGCGACGAAGCGGGTGCCCATCTCGATGCCATCGGCGCCCAGGGCCAGGGCGGCCACGAGCCCGCGGCCGTCGACAATGCCGCCGCTGGCCGCCACGGGAATCTTCACCGAGTCCACGATCCGGGGGATCAGGGCCATGGTGCCCACGTCGTCGCGCCCCAGGTGGCCGCCGCCATCGTACCCGACGGCGATGACCGCATCTGCCCCCAGGGACTCCGCCTTCAGCGCGGCCCGCACCCCGGCCACCAGGATGATCTTCTTCACGCCGGGCACGCGGGCGTCAATATACTTCATATAAGGCTCGGGGTTGCCGCCGGTGATGGTGACGATGCGCACCCCTTCCTCCAGGGCCGCGTCGATGTAGGGCTCCAGCGACCGGTAGCCCATCGCGAAGTTGACGCCGAAGGGCTTGGCGGTGCGGGCCTTCACCTGGCGGATCTCCTCCCGGAGCGCCTCTGGATCCGGGAGCGTCGCGGCGGTAATCTGTCCCAGGCCGCCGGCCTCCGACACCGCCGCGCACAGTTCGGCCCGGGCGAGGTACGCCAGGCCGCCCTGGATGATCGGGTACTCAATCGAAAGCAGCTCGCACAGTCGGGTACGCAACATGTCCGCTCAACCTCCTCCCCCCAAGTATTAACCCGGTGCGGAAGGGAATCCTTCTGACAGGATCGCCTATCTTCAGGGAGAGGAGGCAACCGCATGCCCTCGTACCGTCTGGCCCAGCTTACAGACCAGCAGTTCCGGCAGATCGAGGCCCTCGAGAACAACCTCGGCCTGACGCTGATCGCCTGGGAGCCGGTACCGGGTTCCGAGTCCGGGCCCACCAGCAGCACAGCCGGTCAGACGCAGTCCTTCACAGGGGCCACCGGGGATTCCTTCCGGAACCAGCGGTAACCCATTTGGCGCCGCCAGTACGCCCGTGCGCGCAAAACCCTCCTCCCGTTGCGGAGGAGGGCGATTTTTTGGGTGCAGGGAACCGTCACCCGGTACGCACAGCAGAGCGGCTTCCACCGGGTGATTACAGCGACGCAGGAGGCCAACGCGGCCATGCGCGCGGTGAACCGCCGCCTCGACTTTGCGGTGGCATATAACCACCTGCGCCTGGAGCTCCGCCCTGGGCACTCCCTCCACCTGACGGACGTATGATGGGCTGAGCGCGGCCCCTTTCACCAGCCGCCTCCCGCATCCATAGACTGTGTAGGAGAGGAGGTGCACCGCTTTGCATTACGGTGGCTTTGGCAAGATCCCGGCTTTCTCTCCGTTTATTGGCGCGCAGGCCGGCGCCGACGACCTGTTCATCGCCCCGGGCGCAGCCGCGTACCCGGCCGCGAACGCGACGGTCTACCGCGTCTACGAGTACGCCGTTCCGGTGACGACCGTCGCGACCGTTCCCTCCGCGTACCCAACCACTGCCGGCATCCCGGGAATCGCAGCCTACCCGGCGGGCAAGGGCTTCGGCATCTAGACCTCCTGCGCCGCACAGCAGCGAGACGAGCGGGGCTCCCGTCAGGGAGGACCCGCTCGCTCTGCATCTTGGATCATCTCAGGCCAGGCGCTGGGCCCCGCCCATCTCAGGCCAGGGGCTCGGGCCGCCGACGCCGCCCCTCGAACCGCACGGTGTGGGTGAAACCGGTCCGCAGGGCGAGGTCACGGGCCTGCTCAAAGCCCCAGCCCACCTCGCCCGGCGCGTGGGCGTCCGACGAGATGACCAGGGGCACCCCCCGGTCACAGCAGGCCTTCAGCAGGGCCGGTGCGGGGTAGGGCTCGCCCACCGGCTTGCGCAGCCCGGCGGTCGACAGCTCGATGGCCGCGCCGGCCCCGGCGATGGCGTCCGCCAGTGCCGCGTAGGCCTGGCTCAGATCCTTATCGGGGCGGTGGCCGAACTTCTTGATCAGGTCGATATGGGCTAGAATGTCAAACAGGCCGCTCTCGGCCGCCATCCGCTCCAGGGCGAAGAACCGGTCGTACAGCTCGCCGATATCCCACTCGGCATAGCGGTGCACCAGATCCGGGTGGTCAAAGTTCCAGTCGCCCAGGAAGTGGACCGAACCGATGACGTAGTCCCAGGGGTACGGCTCCAGCAGCCTGACCAGCGCCTCCTCATGCCCCGGGATGAAATCGGCTTCGATCCCGAGCCGGATGGGAATCTCGGGGTAGCGCTCCCTGAGGCGCAGAACGTCGGACACGTACGCCTCCATCTCCCCCATGGACATGGCCCCGGTGGGATCGCGCTGCTCCTCCGGCAGCCAGTACATGGGCACGTGCTCCGAAAAGCCGATCTCGGCCAGGCCCCGGGCAATGGCGGTCTCGACGTACTCCTCCATGGTGCCCACGGCATGGCCGCAGCGCACCGTGTGCATGTGGTAATCCGCGAGCCGGTTCAACACGGCGGACTCTCCCTCCTCCCGCCGTGGTGTTCGCCTCCGGCGCCGCGGTCTCCTTCCGGCCCGAAGTTTTCATCACACGGCTTCCGATAAGGGCCGAGATGCGCTAGGATGGAGGGAGAATGAGATCCAGTAGGGGGCTTCATATTGATCAAACTGAAGTCGCAGCGGGAGATTGCGATTATGCGGGATGCGGGCCGCATCGTGGCCGAGTGCCACGCCGCCCTGGCGGAGAAGATCGAGCCCGGCATCACCACGCGGGAGCTGGACGAGTTCGTCGAACAGTTCCTGCTCCGGCACAACGCCACACCGAGCTTCAAGGGATACAACGGCTTCCCGGCGTCCATCTGCGCGTCGGTCGACGACGTCATCTGCCACGGATTCCCCAGCCGGAAGCGGCTGAAGGCCGGCCAGGTGGTCACCATCGACATCGGCGCGTACTACAAGGGGTACCACGGCGACTCGGCGTGGACGTACGCGGTGGGTGAGGTCTCGCCCTCGGTCCAGGAGCTCATGAGGGTGACCGAGGAGGCGCTGTACGCCGCGATTGCGGTCGCGCTGCCGGGGAACCGCATGGGCGACATCGGGCATGCGATCCAGAGCCTGGCCGAGAGCCACGGCTTCGGCGTGGTCCGCGACTACATCGGCCACGGTGTGGGCCAGGACCTGCACGAGCCCCCGGAGGTGCCCCACTACGGCCAGCCGGGCACGGGCCTCGTGCTGCGGTCGGGTATGACCATCGCCATCGAGCCGATGATCACCCTGGGGGACTGGCGGGCGAAGCTGGACCCCGACGGCTGGACGGCCCGGACGGTGGACGGTTCGATCTGCGTGCAGTATGAGCACACCATCGCGATCACGGACGATGGGCCGGAGATTCTGACGAAGTTGTAATACATGGGAGGCCCGCAGGCGCTGATCACCTGCGGGCCTTTTCTTCCGCCGGCGCACCGGGCGCCGGTGGGTTCTCTTGTCAAGCCCTCCGCGATGAGAGGTCAATGTATAGATCGTTCAAGGGACCAGGGCCGGGTGCCGTTCGGTATTCTTGCTGCCCCTGTCCTTCTCAAGGAGTCGGTTGACTTGCCGGAACAGATCGCCCCGCTCGGAGCCTGCCGCCCCGGCACGGATGACCTGTTTCACAACGTGGAGTTCGTTGGATTTTCCGTACCGGAACTCCCTCCGGGCGCGCTCGATCAGACGCTCACTCTTCGTCACCATGGCGCGCCACCTCCTCTGTGGAGTATTTTACCAGAAGTTCGACTTGACGTAAAACGGCTGTGTATCGTGCCAATACGTGCAGCAGGTTGATGTCGTCGTTGGAGAAGGCATCGGGGGGAACCGCGTCGACCTGCAAGATTCCGAGAGTCTTTCCCCGGGCACGAATCGGGACGCACACGAATGAGCGGTATGTATGCGTGCTGTGCGGGTTCCGCTGGAAATGGCGGTCTTTCTCGGTGTCCCGGCAGTAGTACAGCTCTCCCGAGCTGAAAACCCTGCCGGGGATCGAGTTGCCGTCGAACTTCAAGTTCTGCCGGGCCGAGGCCGAGAAGTGGAGCGACCACGTGAGTCCCAGCGGGGGCGTTCCGCCCTGTCCTTCCGGAAAGAGAATCGCGACACGGTGGTAGCCCGGTGACCGCAGGACCTGCGTCGCGCCGGCCAGGACGGCGTTGTAGAGTTTCGTGATCTGCCCGCTGGTGGAGTCGGGGCGGTCACCCAGATCGGCGATCAGGTCGGCCAGCTCGGCGTTGAAGAAGCTGAACAGGGGGACGAGAGCCGACAGCGCAACGGCTTCCTGGTTGACCTTCTCCAGGAGGGTGCGCAGGCGCTGGTCTCGCCTGGTCTTGACGACGCCCCAGAAGAACTCGCTCTGCTCAGACCGGAGGATCTGCACGAAGGAGAGAACCGTGTAGCCCATCACGATGCCCGCAACAAAGGTGAGGATCACGACAACCGGAATCGTGGCCAGCGAACTGAGGAACAGGTCCTTCATCGCATCCTCGACAGGTTGGATCATCCGCTCTGCCGCCCCCGTGAGGTGGATCTACCGCATCGTCTATATTATCATAAGAATCGGACAGAGACTAACGGAGATTGGCAGCCGCCGTAGCCCAGGCTGTGGGCGGGCCGTGGCCGCGGGGATTGGCCTGGGCGGCGCAGCCACAGGCGCCATTCTGCTCGGCCTCGGTACCGTGATTGACCGGCTGGATCTCCTTACAGGCCAAACCCGCCAGCGTGTGGTAGAGCCCGAACCGCCACCCGTCGTGGCCGTGACCTGCCCGTCCTGCGGGGAACGGCAGGACGCCCCGGCGGACAAGCCGCACTACGACTGCGCGAGGTGCGGTGCGCCGGTCATCCGCGATTGGGTACAGCTCGATCGAGAAATATGAGCCGCCCCAGGCTGACAGCACTTGCGGGCGCGGGGAACATCCCCGTGCCCGCTCGCTTATTCCTGCTCAGGAAGCCGGCCAGGATTGATCTCCGGCTCCACGCCGGGCGGCAGCCGCTCCCCCGTCCTGGGGTCGTACCGAGTGCGGCGACGACCCTTGGTCCGGCTCAGGGCGTCCTTCCATGGTCAGTCACAGCCTGCTCGGATTCTCCGGCGCATATGCGCATGCGGGGGGCATCGTTGAGGGGAACGAATGTGCAGTTTGTCCAGGAGCTTGTGTCACAGGCATTTCCATCCGGACAGCGCCGGCGAAACAGCCCTGGGGGGCTGGCGGGTGGCTCACTTTCGCTGATCACAGTGGTTCACGATCCCTTGCACGAACGGGTCTGCATCGGTTTGAACCTCCTCCTGCACGATAGGATGCCATCTACAGAAACAATTGCGAGCAATGCCATTGAGAGATGAATTGTGTTAAATCTGCGACACATTACTCGGGTTGGGATCGTCCAAATGAATGGATCTTGGAAGCAGGTCCTCTATGTGAACAAGCAGTTGTGCCTATGTCTGGTCTTGTGCATGGGGCTTCTTCTTTCCGGTTGCGCAAGGACAGAGCCGGTTGACAGTCGGGCTACGTTCGCTCCGCTTCCCTAACGGACACTCGACCGGCCTGCACTGCCTAAGCAGGAGGAGGTGAGGACGTTGCCACAGGATGCCAGGACTCTCGGAAGTCTCGCGGTTCAGCTGGCCTCTGAGGGCCGTTGGCGGGAGGCCCTGCAGGCAGCCCATGCATGCCTGCGCATGGCCGAACCTGACAGCGTCCTCTACCCCTGGGCCCTGCACATGCTGGCATGTACCTACGTGGATGCGGGGCTACCGCGCCGAGCTCGGCCCTACGCTCGTGCCTATCTGCGCCAGGCGGCCGCCCACCCGCAGCTGGAACCCTACACGCCATATGTCGTTCGTGCTATGGGCCACATTGCCTACCAGGAGCGCCGTTTCCATGATGCGTTCCGGTGGTTCAGGAAGGCACATACGCTCTTCTGCCGTCTGGAGCACTCCGTCCAGGCTGTGGTCACGAGCCACAACATGGCTTGGGCCCTGATACGGGCTGGGCGCCCACAAAGGGCCCGGGCGGTTCTGTCGCCTCGGGAAGCCTTCCCTGTAGAGTTGGCTTACCTGTTCGATGGCGCAATGGCCGGCGTTCTGATTGCAGAGGGCCGGCTCAACGATGCCATCCAGTTCGGTCGTGCAGCCTTATCAGCTCCCGGCCGCCGGACCCATGACTTCGTAGACGCAGCAGAGGTAGCTCTGCTCTTGGCCAGCGCTTACCAGCGCCTCCGACAGGACGGGGCTGCCTCGGCTCTAATCAGCTACGCCGCAGGTTTTGCAGCCCTCCAAGAGTGGGAACTTCTCGACATCCTGCTCCTGAGTGAACGGGCAGGAGGAGGTGATCCTCCTGAACGTGCGGCGTCTTCTCGTGGCAGCGCTAATCTGCTTCACCGCGGCTGCTTCACTACTGGCGTTGCCTAGCCAGGTAAGTGCATGCAACGGCGGTAACGGCAACGGCGGACCGCCTCCAAGCGAGTCCGGCTGCTAGATTAGCCACCGTCCAAACGCCAAAGGCCGGGGGGCTCGCACACCCCCGGCCCAGGCGGGACGGCACCACGAGGAGCCGCCCTGGCGAAGTATCCCGACTGCGCATCTAGATACTATCACCCTTCGTCGGGGCCTCCCACGAAGGAGGTCTCAAACCGTGACCCAGAAAGCGTCCGAATCCACCGCTGAGGAGAGAGAGCAGTTTCTCCTTGCCTTCGCTTTGAAGTTCGCGGAATTAAGCCTTAAGGATCGAATTGCCGTGGCTTTGGCGGTAGCGGACCGTTTCATAGCCAAAGGGGATCTGGACTTGGCCAGAAGGTGGGTCGCCTGGGCCTTGGAAATGGAGCGGGAACTGAAGGCGGGAAGCATGCCACCACCCTCAAGGCGGCCAGCGGAATCAGACCGCGGATCAAACTGCGGTTCCTGATGCCACGTTTACCCGGTCCGCTCTACGTGTTTCGTAGAGCAAGGCGCCAACTCTACGAAATTCGTGTACTTGGAGGTGGGGGTATCAGTCTAACTGAACCCCCTCCTCTACCATTTTCTCGGCTATGGGAAATTGGTTCAACGCAGGATGTCGGGGAAGCCGACACCATTCAACGGCAGATCCGCGCGGTCCCAGGAGGGACGCGAGGCCGCCGGCCTACCCCGCATCCGCTTCGACGATCTGCGCCACTCCTGCGCCACCTTCCTGGCCTTCGAAGGCGTCTCGGATACGGTGATGCAGAAGGTCCCGGGTCACTCGACCGTCACGATCACGAAGAGTTTGTATGTCCACGTGCTGGAAAGACAAAAAGAAAAAGCCGCCCAGAAGGTCGATGCCTTCTTCCAGGCGGCCAACAGAGAGGACCGGTGAAGGGCCCGCAGACACCGAAACCGGTCGGGGCGCAAGCCCCGGCCTAAACATTTGTGGCCGGTTCCCCGCACGTTCCCCACATTCAGGGTGTTGTGTGGGGAGCCAATCCCGCCAACCCTTGTGGCAGTTGGTGGTCGCTGAGGGACTCGAACCCCCGACCCCATGCGTGTAAATTTCGCCGAAGCCATCCCGCCCGTTCCCCACCAAACACGAGCCGCCTTGTCCTGTAAGGGTTCCATCCGTTCGCATCATGTTCGGTCACGACCGATTTCGACTGGGTTACCGACGCGGTTACCGACCGGATTACCGTCCAACTTGACCCCGTGTCCTCTTGATAGGGCACGGGGTCAGCTCGTCTGAGGGGCTACCGACGGGCCGGAGACGTCGAGCGCCCCCTGATTTCACCTCAGGGGGCGGTGGCCTGGAGCACCCTGGGCTGGGTGGGGGTGACCCGGGCGATGGTCAGTCAGGGTGACGGACAACAGGCAGGGGCCGCCCGCAAGCCGACAAGTCCGCCAGCATCGCCCGGCGGCTGCGCCGGGTGGGGTTTGTGCCGCTACCAGCCCCCCTGCCATTATCCGCACGGGCCGCCAATCACCAGCAGGGGGCCGTTGGAGCAGCAGAGCGGCGCCAGCCGCTCCTTTCGGCGGTCCATAAGGCGCCGACCGGCACTCAGCCATCGTTCTCGGCAGGACCTCGGGGTGCCGCAGGTTAGGCAGGCCGCCGCCGTCTTGCTTGCTCGGCGTCTGCGTGCTATCCTGACGGTGACCACTATATACGACTTTTCACCCCCTCTGGCCAAGCCAAGGGGGTATTGTGGTCCTCGGCGGCAGGCCGGAAGGAGGAGCGATGACGATGCGAGATCAGGAGCGGCTTGCGGCCGTAACAGCCGTAGTGACCCGTGCGGTGAACCAGACCGACCCCATGGGGCTCCTGTCGATAGGAGCGCCAGATGACGAGTACGAACCGGAGATCCGCGAACTGGTGGCTGGGCTGGGTGATGCCTGGCCGGACCCGACGGCGGTCCTTCGGCTGTGCGAGACGGTCTTCGGCCGCTTCTTCGGTGCCAGGTACGTGAGCCCCCGGCGCATGAAGCGGCTGGCCGGCCGCATCGTCATGGGCCTGCGGGAACTGGAGCGCACGTGGTAGCGCCATCCTGGCGCCCTGCTACCCTCAGCAGGAGCTCGGGGCGCCGCACCACGGGCAAACCGGGCTGAGCGGCGGGACCTCTGCACCGCACTCGGGGAGCTTCACATCCATTGCCATCCTTTGTTACCTCATATGACGCCGCAGGCCAGACCCGCTGGCGGCGAATCTTCGTGGAAGGATCAACTCCATGTGCTTGGTTCGGTCACACGGCCCCACCTGGAACAGCCGCAGAATCGGCATTGACACGGTGTTGGGCACGTCACCGCCAACCTCAGCATAGTCACCGTACCAAAGGAAAGACCCGGCGATCACGTAGGCCACGAGCAGGAAGGTCACAGTGCAGTTCCGGTGATTGGCTACCTGGCGATTTTCAATCAGCCCGGTCAGGTTGTGGACGTGGCCCATGATATAGACACACACGCCGCTGTATGCCAGCACCGTCCACTGGACAGCCTTGCCGTTGCCCCGCGGATCGCCAGTACCGTCAGCAGCAACCACAAACTCCAGGTTGTCACCTGACCATGAAGGGCTGGCCGTCACCCAACCACCGAGCCAATACGGTTGTGCGAGGAACGGGCCGTCTCCGGCCAGGTTCTGGATTATCCAGACCTGGCCCGCCTTGTCGCCCATGATGACCACATCCTGCGGCCCCGTGCTGGTCGCGGTCTCGAACACCAGCGGCGTTGAAGTGATCGGTTCCGTGCCGCCCAGCTGGGCACACCTGAGCCTGTTGGGGTCGTTGTACGCCCGGTCGAGGCCAAACGCGCAGACACGGTTGTTGCCGGTCCCGAAGTACAGCACCCGTTTGCCGTTGATAGTGCGGTAGGTCAGTCCGCTGCTGGAGGGCCGGTAGGACAGGTCGGTGATGCCCGACGCGGCACAGTAGTCCACGCCGTTGGGCCCCACGCAGTCGTTAATCCCCATGGCCAGCAACTTGACCCCCGGGTTGGCCCCCGGCGTTGGCGGCACCGCCTCGTTGTCGGGGTATTGGGAGGCCACCATCGGGTCGATCTCGTACAGGGCGTTTCCGCCCATGTGGTAGATCTTGCCGTCTACGTTCAGCGCCTGGCTGGCAGACAGCCCTGTGTTTAGCCGGAAGGACTCAGTGGGCGACAGAAAACCGAAGTCCCCCTCCACCATCGAGGTGCGCTTGAGCTGGCCGCCGCGGGTATACCAGCCTTCAGGCAAGGCCGCATACGCCGGCGCCGCAGACATCACTACTGCCAGCGAGAGCAGCACTGCGAGAACTCGCCGCACAGCCCATCACTCCTTATGGAAAGCAACAACCGGAGGGCAAGCGCCTTCCGGTTGTGCCGTTGTTTGCAGTTTAGTGCAGGTTCCAGTTACCTGCCTCCCTACGATCCCCCAGGCTGTAGTTGCCCCAGAACATCCACGGCGCCCAGATCCAGATCTGATACTTGCCGCCGTCCCAGGGGTGAGCTCTCGGGTCGTCGGGGCCGTCAGCTCCCACCCAGTCCACCTTACAGCCAAACGCCTCGCTGATGAAGCGCAGGGGTACGAGCGTGCGGTCGTTGACCAGGATCGACGGCTGATCCATGTAGACGGTCTTGCCGTTCACGTCAGCCTTGTTGTCCCCGATCCTGAAGAAAATCCTGAGACCCGGACGCTCGATCAGCACCTCGTCAGGCCGTTCCTCGACCCAGGTCACCTTGGCACCCAGCGCCTCAGAAACGAACCGGATCGGCACCAGGGTGCGGTTGGTTGCCGGGTTCACCCACGGCAGCACGTCGAAGTGAACCTGCTTGCGGTCCACGGCCACCACCGGATGCTCCGGGGTGCCGCTCGTGAGCTGCGACATGTCCTTCTTCATCTCGTCTGCCACTCGGGGATCCCAGTTCTTCGTCGCGTCAATCGGGTCTCGGATGATCCCATCCGTGTTCGCCGGCTTGCAGGAACCGTCCGGCATCACAACGCACGGTCCCGCATACGCCGTCTGCGGTCCAACCAGTCCTACGCTGATAAGCGTTCCGAATGCCACCAGGGTGGCGGCTACTCTAGTGGCAACCTTCCGATAGGACCACCTCTTCATGAACATAGTGCATCGCCTCCTGCCTTGTATGATACGATTTTCCAATTGCGGCTGCAATATCAGAGGGTGTTGCGGGTCTGTCAAGTGAAAGTGGGTACGTCGCACTTCCAAAAGTGTTCTGTATGATTTTGGTTCATGAATTGGCGCCGAATGCCTCTGTTGCCTCTTCTACTTGGTGAAGCCGGCG
>JAMNXV010000113.1 GCA_023623185.1 Bacillota bacterium | reverse complement strand
CGCTCGCAGAGGATCACCTGGTGGTTCCCCTCGCTCATCACGTACTCGGCGGCCATCAGCCACTCCTCGATGGTGGCCGACATGCCCCGTTTCAGCAGCACCGGCTTGTTGGTCCGGCCGACGGCCCGCAGCAGGCTGAAGTTCTGCATGTTGCGGGTGCCGATCTGCAGGACGTCGGCGTACTCGGCCACCAGCTCCACATCCCGGGTGTCCATCACCTCGGTGACGATGGGCAGGCCGGTCACCGCCCGGGCCTCGGCCAGGTACTTCAGCCCCAGCTCACCCAGACCCTGGAAGGAGTACGGGCTGGTCCGGGGCTTGAAGGCGCCGGCCCTCAGCGCATGCGCGCCGCCGTCCCGCACCAGGCGGGCCGACTCCAGCAGCAGCTCGCGGCCCTCCACGGAGCAGGGCCCGGCCACAACCCAGAAGTCGCTGCCCCCCACTGTGGCCCCGCCAATGCGAATCACCGTGTCCTCCGGATGGAAGTCCCGCGAAGCCAGCTTGTAGGGCTTCGAGATCGGGGTCACCCGCTCGACGCCCGGCCTGGCCTCCAGGTTCAGGTCGGCCAGCACGCGCCGGTCTCCGCCGATCGCCCCGATGATCGTCCGCTCTTCCCCCTGGGAGAGGTGCACGCCGAATCCCGCCTCACGAACCCGCTCCACAATGTCGTTTACCTGCGCCTCGGTGGCGCCCTTCCGCATGACGATGATCACCGCTCAACACCTCGCCCTTCCTACTGGTTTCACGGGAAATCAAAATCGGCTTCCATCCCGTGTAGGGACGGAAGCCGAAAGGCTTTCGTGGTACCACCCTGCTTGGCCCGCGCGCTGCGAACCCACTCTTTACCGGGGACCATCATCCCCTGCGCCCATGATAACGGGGGCGTGCCGGCGTACCTACTCGACCGGCCCGGTTCGGCGTGCGCCGCCCACCTTCGGGCAGGTCTTTCAGCCTGCACTCACGGGTGTATTCGATCCCGCCTTCGGCGCCAGCTTGCACCAACCGCTGGCTCTCTGCAGCTCTCCGGCCTTGGGTCTACTTCTCCCGCTCATCGCTTTAAGTTATTGAAGCCAAGTTTACACCGGTACCACGGTGTCGTCAAGCCCCTTTTTTCACAAGTCGGCTAACCCATCCCCAGCAGCGACGGCCGGGTTCCGGCCTTCAGCTCCTCGGCCAGAATCCGGACCCGCTCGATCAGCACGTGCTCCGGCAGGTCATCGCCGCAGTGGCGCACGAAGGCCGATCCGACGATCGCGGCGTCGGCCACGGCCGTCACCTGCCGCACCTGCTCGGGCCGGGAGATGCCGAAGCCCACGGCGACCGGTGTATCCGTGACCGCCTTCACCGCCTCTACCGTAGCGGTCATCTTCGGCGGCAGCGCGTCACGCACGCCGGTGACGCCGGTGGACGACACGGCGTAGATGAACCCCCGGGCGAGCTCCGCCGCCCGGCGGATGCGGTCCGGCGGCGAGGTCGGGGCCACGAACTGGATCAGGTCCAGCCCCGCCTCCCGCGTGGCGGCCTGAATCTCGTCGCCCTCCTCCATCGGCACGTCGGGCAGGATCAGGCCGTCCACGCCGGCCTCGGCCGCCCGGCGGCAGAAGTTCCCAACGCCCGGGCGGAGCACCAGGTTGTAGTATGTCATGATCAGGAGCGGAATCTGCAGCCCGTCGGCCCGCAGCGTCGCGACCAGTTCCAGCACGTTGTCGGTGTTGGCGCCGGCCGCCAGCGCCCGTTGACTGGCCGCCTGGATTACCGGACCATCCGCCAGCGGGTCGGAGAAGGGCAGGCCCAGCTCCACCATGTCGACCCCCGCCTCCGCCAGGGTATGCACCAGCTTGCGGGTGGTCTCCAGCGAGGGGTCGCCGGCGGCGAGGTAGGCGATCAGCCCCTTCTCGCCCCGGCGGCGCAGGTCGGCAAACCGCTCGGCGATGCGGGTCATGCCCCCTCACCTCCCAGGATGCGGGCCACCTCGGCCATGTCCTTGTCGCCCCGGCCCGACAGGTTGATGATCACAATCTGGTCCGGTTCCATCTCGGCCGCCATCCGCACCCCGTGGTAGACGGCGTGGCTCGACTCCAGCGCCGGGATGATCCCCTCGGTCCGGCTGAGCAGTTGCATGCCCTGCAGGGCCTCCTCGTCGGTGACGGCCACGTACTCCGCCCGGCCGGTGTCCCGCAGGTAGCAGTGCTCCGGTCCCACGCCGGGGTAGTCGAGCCCGGCGGAGATGGAGTGGGCCTCCAGCACCTGGCCGTACGCATCCTGCAGAAGGTACGTCTTGGCGCCGTGGAAGACGCCGACCTCCCCGCCGCCGGTCATGGTGGCGCCGTGCTTGCCGCTCGTGAGCCCCATCCCGCCGGCCTCGGTGCCCACCAGCCGGACGCTCTCGAAGGGCACGAACGGGTGGAAGATGCCGATGGCGTTGGAGCCGCCGCCCACGCAGGCGACGATGGCGTCCGGCAGCCGCCCCTCGGCCTCCTGGATCTGGCTCATGGTCTCGAAGCCGATCACAGCCTGGAAGTCCCGCACGATCATCGGGTAGGGGTGCGGCCCCACCGCGGAGCCGATCACGTAGTGGGTCGTCTCCACGTTGGTCACCCAGTCGCGGATCGCCTCGTTCGTGGCGTCCTTCAGGGTGCGGGAGCCCGACCGGGTCGGGATCACCCGGGCGCCGAGCAGCCGCATGCGGAAGACGTTCAGCTCCTGGCGGGCCACGTCCACCTCGCCCATGTGCACGTCGCACTCCATGCCGAACAGGGCCGCCACGGTCGCAGCCGCCACGCCGTGCTGGCCGGCGCCGGTCTCGGCGATGATGCGCTTCTTGCCCATCCGCCGGGCCAGAAGGGCCTGCCCCAGGGCGTTGTTGATCTTGTGGGCGCCGGTGTGGTTGAGGTCCTCCCGCTTCAGGTAGATCTTCGCCCCACCGCCGTACTCGGTGAGCCGCTCGGCGAAGTAGAGCGGCGTCGGCCGGCCCACGTACTGCTTCCGGTAGTAGGTGAGCTCCTCCAGGAACTCCGGGTCGTCCTTGTAGCGGCGATACGCCTCCTCCAGTTCGATGCAGGCGGCCATCAGCGTCTCGGGCACGTAGCGGCCGCCGAAGGGGCCGTAGTGGCCCAGGGCATCCGGCACTGCGTTGCTCATCGCTCCGCCCCCTTTGCCGCCGCCACAAAGGCGTAGATCTTGTTGATGTCCTTCACGCCCCCGTTCTCGACCCCGCTGGAGACGTCGACCCCGCCAGGCCTCGCCTGGGCGATGGCCTCAGCCACGTTCTCCGGGGTCAGCCCGCCGGCCAGGATCAGCCGGGGCTTCCCGGGGGTGAGCGGCTCGCCGGGCTCCGCCAGCGGAACGCCGGCCCGCTCCAGGGTCTGGGCCGCCCAGCGGACCAGAGTCCAGTCCAGGGTCTGGCCCGTGCCGCCGTGCTGCCCCTCCACGTAGGGGTCCAGCAGCAGGCCGGCGGCATTCCTGTAGTCCGGCAGCCGGGCCAGGTCGTCCGGCCCCTTGATGCGAAAGGCCTTGATGACCGGCACCCCCAGCTGGTCGATCGCCTCCGGCGGCTCCGAGCCGTGCAGCTGCACCGCCTTCAGGCCACCCAGGTACACCGCCCGGCGGATCTCCTCCATCGGGGCGTCCACGAAGACGCCCACGGTCACCGTCTCGGGCGGCAACCCGCTGGCGATCGCCTCCACCCGCTCGGGGGTCACCTGCCGCCGGCTCGGGGCGAAGACGAAGCCCACCGCGTCGGCCCCGGCCTCCACGGCGGCCACCACGTCCTTCATGTACTGCAAGCCGCAAATCTTCACCCACATGCGGCATTCGCTCCTTTCGTTATTCGACTCCCCGCAGGGCCCGGAGGGCGGCGGCCACGTCCGGCTGCCGCATCAGCGACTCGCCCACCAGCACCGCCCGGGCGCCGGCCTCCGCCACCCGGCGCAGATCGGCGTGGGTCCATATGCCCGACTCGCTCACCAGCAGCCGGTCGGGCGGCACCAGGGGGGCCAGCCGCTCCGTCACCTCCAGCGTGGTGTGGAAGGTGCGCAGATCCCGGTTGTTGATGCCGATGACCGGGGCCCCGGACTCCACCGCCAGGGATAGCTCTTCGGCAGTGTGCACCTCCATGAGGACGTCCATACCCAGATCCTGGGCAAGGGCCGCCAGCCGGTTCAGATCGGCCGGGGTGCGGGTGCCCGCGCACTCGCCGTGAAACGCCGCCACGATGAGCAGGATGGCGTCCGCCCCCGCCGCCCGGGCCTCGAAGACCTGGTACTCATCGATGATGAACTCCTTGCGCATCAGGGGCAGGTCCACCGCCTGCCGAATCGCCCTCAGGTACTCCAGCGACCCCTGGAAGTAGCGCTCGTCGGTGAGCACCGAGAGGCAGGCGGCGCCGCCCGCCGCGTACGCCCGGGCAACGGCGACGGGATCGAAATCCGGCCGGATCAGCCCCTTGGACGGGCTGGCCTTCTTCACCTCGGCGATGACCTGAATGGCTTCTCCCTCCAGGGCCCGGCGGAATCCCCGGGTCGGCGGGGCCTGGCGGGCGGCGGCGATCACCGCGGCAAGCGGACGCTCCCGCCGGGCCGCCGCCACCTCCGCCTCCTTGGCGGCCAGGATCTCGGCAAGGATCATGGCCGCCTCCGGGGGAGCAGCCCCAGGGCGTCCTGCACCCGGCGGAGCACCGGGGTGGCCACCGCCTCGGCCTCCTCGGCGCCCCTGGCCAGGATCTCCTCGATCACGCCGGGCTCAGACAGCTCCTTGAACCGCTTCTGCAGGGGCTCCAGCACGGCGACGACCGCCTCGGCGACGTCCTTCTTGAACTGGCCGTAGCCGTCGTACCGCTCGGAGATCTCCTCCAGCGACATGCCGCTGCAGAGCGAGAGGATCACCATCAGGTTGGAAACGCCGGGCTTGTTCTCGGGGTCGTAGCGCACCTCGCGGCCGGGGTCGGTGACGGCCCGCTTGATCTTCTTCCGGATGACGTCCGGCGGGTCCATCAGGTAGATGGTGCCCAGCTCGTTGGTGTCGGACTTGGACATCTTCTGGGTTGGCTCCTGAAGCGACATGATCCGGCCGCCGGCCTCCCGGGGCGGGATATACGGCTCGGGCACCACCAGGAGCTCCCGCCCGAACCGGTTGTTCAGCCGCACGGCGATGTCGCGGGTCAGCTCCAGGTGCTGCTTCTGGTCGTCGCCCACGGGCACGTGGGTGGTGTCGTACAGCAGGATGTCGGCCGCCATCAGGGCGGGGTAGGTGAAGAGCCCCGTGGTAACCACCTCGGCCTTGGCCGCCTTGTCCTTGAACTGGGTCATCCGCTGCAGCTCGCCGTAATACGAGCTGACCTCCATCAGCCAGGACATCTCGGCGTGCGCCGGGACGTGGGACTGCACGAAGATCGTGGCCACCTTGGGATCGATGCCCGCCGCCACGTAGGTGCGGGCCATGTCGAGGGTGTTCTGGCGCAGCTCGGCCGGATCCTTGGGGATGGTCAGCGCGTGCAGGTCGACCACGCAGAAGTAGCACTTGGCCTCGTGCTGCAGCTTGACGAAGTTGCGCATGGCCCCCAGGTAGTTGCCCAGGGTGACCCCGCTGGTGGGCTGCATGCCCGAGAAGACGGTCTTGATCGGCCTGGTGCTCATGAAGACGTCCACTCCTTTGTACGTTGGCTTTGGGATGATCACACGCGGCGTGAGCGCCGCCGACACTCTGATGGTCAGACACGGCCACCGCGCCGCCGAAAACTTCGATGATCAGACACGGCGCGCCGTCGGAATCTTCGATCATCGCACGCGGCTTGCGCGCCGCCGACAACTCCGGTGCATCACGGTTCGTCAAATGCCTGGAATTCCCTCAGAGAGGTGGGAACCCTGCGTTGACACGCCGGCACTTTCTGTTCAGGGCTGCGGTCTGGATCGCCGGCCTGGCCCTGGGGCTCGCCGGCTACGGCCGGTTCGTCGAGACCCGGCGGGTCCGGTTCGAGGAGCGCACCGTCAGCATCCCCGGCCTGCCCCGCCACCTGGAGGGATACACCATCGGGGTGCTCAGCGACCTGCACGTGGGGCCGACGACCCCTGCGGCCTGGGTGCGGCAGGTGGCCCAGCGGCTGGCTGAGCGGCAGCCCGACCTGGTGGTGGCGGTGGGCGACTTCATCGGCAGCCCCGAGAGCGTCGAGGCCGCCAACTGGTGCCTGGAGCCGGTGCGCGGGGCCCTGGCCGTGCTGGGCAACTGGGACTACTACGACCCGCAGATCAGGCGGGCGCTCACCAACGTGAACCTGCTGGAGAACCGGGGGGTTTTGGCCGCCGACGGCCTCTGGGTGGGCGGCGTCGACGAGCCCAGCCTGGGACAGCCCGACGTCGGCCGGGCCCTGGCCGGCGCACCGTCCGGGGCCGTGCGCATCCTGCTCTGCCACGAGCCCGACTACGCCGACCGCCTGGTCGGACCCGAGCACCGGGTGGCGCTCATGATCAGCGGCCACAGCCACGGCGGCCAGGTCCGCCTGCCCTTCATCGGCCCGGTGCTCCTGCCCCCGGGGGGCCGCCAGTACCACACC
Organism: Bacillota bacterium; assembly: GCA_023623185.1. Classification (GTDB taxonomy): domain Bacteria; phylum Bacillota; class Sulfobacillia; order Symbiobacteriales; family Symbiobacteriaceae; genus Symbiobacterium. Next base: position 13,588 of record JAMNXV010000113.1, on the reverse strand, counting down.
GGGCTCTACCAGGCCGCCCACTGTCAGGTCTACACCACCCGGGGCGTGGGCACCGCCCACCTCCCCATCCGCCTTCTCTGCCCGCCGGAGGTGACTTTGCTGAAGTTGGTTTCGCAGTAGTGGGCGCCACGGGTCGGCGCCGGGTCGTTCTCGAGTTGACGCAATCAGCCGAGGGGGCCAACTGCGGCGGATTTCTACTTGCCACACGGGCGAAGTCGAAATTCGCCTCACTTCGCCGGCGCTGCGCCCCGGCACCGAGTGGTTTTGGCGTGAAGGAACTGGGGGCAGGGCCCGAACTGCGGCGGATTCGATGTGAGGGAACCGGGTGCAACTCGCTAGGCCGACTCCGCCCGCAGCCGCTGCGTCAGCTCCCGCATGCGCTCCAGCACCCGCAGCGCCTCGCCCGAATCGATCGACTGCGCCGCGAGCTCAACCCCCTCACGCAGCGTGCGCACCCGGTCGGCGGCCAGCAGCGCGGCGGCGGCGTTGAGCAGCACCACGTCCCGCCGGGGGCCGGTCTCGCCCGAGAGCACCGCCTCGGTGATGCGGGCGTTCTCCTCCTTCGTGCCGCCCCGGATGTACTCCCGGGGCGCCCGGCTGAGGCCGACATCCTCCGGCACGATCCGGTAGGTCTGCACAAACCCGTCCCGCATCTCCGAGATCACCGTCGGGGCCGAGATCGAGATCTCGTCCACGCCGTCGGTGCCGTGCACCACGAGGGCGTGCTGCACCCCCAGGTTGCCCAGCACCCGGGCCAGCGGCTCGGTCAGGTTCGGGTCGTAGACGCCCATCAGCTGCGCCTGGGCCATGGCGGGGTTGGTCAGCGGCCCCAGCAGGTTGAAGATGTTCCTGAGCCCGATCTCCCGCCGCACCGGCGCCACGTGCTTCATGCTGGCGTGCAGGGCCGGGGCGTAGAGGAAGCCGATGCCCACCTCGTCGATGCAGCGGCCCACCTGCTGCGGAGTCAGGTCCAGGTTGATGCCCAGGGCCTCCAGCACGTCCGCGGAGCCGGTGAGCGAGGTCGCAGCCCGGTTGCCGTGCTTCGCCACCGCCACCCCGGCCCCCGCCACCACGAAGGCGGCGGTGGTGGAGATGTTGAACGAGTGGGAGCCATCGCCGCCCGTGCCGCAGGTGTCCACGGCCATGGGACGGCTGTGGTGCACCCGGGTGGCCCGGTCCCGCATCACCCGGGCCGCGCCGGTGATCTCCGCCACCGTCTCCCCCTTGATGCGCAGTGCCATCAGGAAGGCCGCCACCTGGGCGGGGGTGGCCTCGCCGTTCATCATCAGGCTCATGGCGGTCTCCGCCTGGGCCTCAGTCAGATCCTTCCCCTCCGCCACCAGGGCCAGCAGGGTCTTCATGTCCATCTCCACGGCCACATCCCCTCCCCTCTCAGGCTGCCGCCACACGGGCCAGCTGCAGGAAGTTCCTGAGCAGCTGCCGGCCGCCCTCAGTCAGTATCGACTCCGGATGGAACTGGATCCCGTACACCGGATCCCGCCGGTGCTGCACGGCCATCACGAGGCCGTCCTCGGTCTCGGCCGTCACGCTCAGCTCCGCAGGCAGGCTCTCCCGCTCGACCACCAGCGAATGGTAGCAGGCCGCCGTGAACGGGCTGGGGAGCCCGGCGAAGAGTCCCTCGCCGCTGTGGATGAGGCGGCTGGCCTTGCCGTGCATCAGGCTGGGGGCCGGTACGAGCCGCCCGCCGTAGGCCCGGGCGATGGCGTGATGGCCGAGGCAGACCCCCAGGATCGGCGTGGTCGGCCCCAGCCGGCGGATCACCTCCAGGGTGATGCCCGCCTCCTCGGGCGCACAGGACCCGGGGCCGATGACGATGGCCTCCGGCTGCAGGCCGGCCACCTGCTCGACGGTGATGCGGTCGTTCCGGTAGACCGCCTGGGCCGCCCCCAGCTCGCCCAGGTACTGGACCAGGTTGTAGGTGAAAGAGTCGTAGTTGTCGATCACGACGATCATCAGAGCCCCTCCTCTGCCATCTCCAGCGCCCGGATCAGGGCCCGGGCCTTGTTCTGGGCCTCCCGGTACTCCGCCGCGGGGTCGGAGTCGGCCACGATGCCGGCGCCGGCCTGAATGAAGACCCGGTCGCCCTGCATCACCATCGTGCGGATGGCGATGCACGTATCCATGGCGCCGCCCCACGAGAAGTAGCCCACCGCCCCGCCGTAGATCCCCCTGCGCACGGGCTCCAGCTCGTCGATGATCTCCATCGCCCGCACTTTGGGGGCCCCGCTGAGCGTGCCCGCCGGAAAGCAGGCGGCCAGTACGTCGAAGGCGTCCCGGTCGGCGGCCACTTCGCCCCGGATGTCGCTGACGAGGTGCATCACGTGGGAGTAACGCTCCACCTGCATCAGCCGGTTCACCTGCACCGATCCGTAGGCGCAGACCCGGCCCAGGTCGCTGCGGCCCAGGTCCACCAGCATCACGTGCTCGGCCCGCTCCTTCTCGTCCGCCAGCAGCTCCGCCTCCAGCCGCTGATCCTCCGCCTCCGTGGCGCCCCGGGGCCGTGTGCCCGCCAGGGGGCGTGTGGTCGCCACGCCGTCCTCCACCCGCACCAGGAGCTCGGGCGAGGCGCCGATCACCTTCAGGTCGCCGAAGGCCAGGTAGAACATGTAAGGGCTGGGGTTGAGCATGCGCAGGGCCCGGTAGATGTCCAGCGGTCGGCTGCGCACCCGGGTCTCCCACCGCTGCGAGAGCACCACCTGGAAGGCATCGCCGGCCTGGATGTAGCCTTTCGCCCGCTCCACCGCCTCCGCGAACGCCTCCGGGGTCTGAACCGGCTGCACCTCCAGCGGCCGGGGCCGGCCCCAGGGCAGTCCCGCCGGCAGCGGCACCGGCCCCCGCAGCCGCTCCACCGCCCGGTCCAGCAGGGCCTGCGCCCGCCGGTAGGCCACTGTCGGCTCGTCGCCCGGCAGCGTGTTGGCGATCAGGAGCAGCTTGTGCTTCAGGTGGTCGAAGACCACCACCAGCTCCGGGGCCATGAAGAGCGCGTCCGGCAGGTTGAGGTCGTCGCGTGCGGCCCCGGGCAGGTGCTCGTAGGCCCGCACGGCGTCGTAGGCCAGGTAGCCCACCGGACCGCCGGCGAACCGGGGCAGACCGGGCGGCTGGTAGACGGCGAAGCGCCCCATCACCTGCCGCAGGTGCCCGAGCGGATCCCCCTCGAGCCGCTCGCCCCGCTCGCCCACGGTCACCATGCCGACGGTGCGGTACTCAGCCGCCTCGTCCCCCGACAGGAGGCGGCTGACGCCGTCCTTGTGCGCCAGGGTGAAGAACGGCCGGCAGCCCAGAAAGGAGTAGCGGGCCACCTGCTCGCCGCCCTCCACCGACTCGAACAGGAAGGCGCCCGGCTCGTCGAGGCAGAGCTTCATGAAGACGGAGATCGGCGTCTCCAGATCGGCCAGGATTTCTCTGCAGACGGGAATCAGGTTGTACTCTCTGGCCAGGCTCTGATAAGTCCCCAGACTGGGGTGGACCATTGCGCTCACGCTCCCTCGGGTTGACAATGCAAAATGGCCTTCGTCCCCTCTTCAGGGACGAAGGCCATTGAATACAGCCTACGCGGTGCCACCCCAATTCGCCTGCAATGCAGGCGCGCTCTTTCGCGGGTACCATCATACCCTCTACCCGATAACGGTGGAAGACACCGGCCCGCCTACTGATGCGCCAGGGCGGCGCATGTTCGGCCGACAAGCTCCTGGGACCATTCGCCAGACTCCTCCGTACCGGACCTCACACCCTGGGGCGCCTGCCCCCGCCGGCTCGCTGAGACGGATCGGTCTGGGTACTCTCCCCATTCATCGCCGCAAGTCGCTCTGGTTTGACAAAGACATTAGCACGGCTCTGGGCCGCCTGTCAACACCTGTTGTGCGAAATTGCTGCCAGCCCGTTGACACAGACTCAGGCGGCTGGTACGAATGAATTGTCAAAACCGTGTTTCTAGAGGAGGATCGCCTCATGAGCATGCGCCCACAGCCGGCCGGCCCGCGCGCCGGGCCCGGTCTCGCGCCTTCCCTGCCACTCTGGCTGCGGGCCGTTCTCTGGTGCCAGGCGCTCTTCTGGGGCGCCTGGTGGATCGGATACCTCTGGCTGCCCGAGGGCATCCTGCGGGGCAAGCTGATCGCCGCCCAGCTGCCCATCGACCACCTGCCGTTCCTGCCCCGCACCCTGGCGGTCATCGGCTATAACCTGCTCTGGATGCTGCTCTTCGCCGTGTGGGCCAACAGGGTTCAGGTGCGGCGCTGGCCCCTGGGGCTCACCGCCGTCAACGCCATGTGGCTGATCTTCGGCCTGCTGCTGGGCACCAACTCGTTCGGCGTGCCCAGGCCGGCTCCCCTGCGGCCCACGCTGGACGGGTTCCTGCTGCGGCCCGGGGTCATGGAGCTCAGCGCCTACCTGCTGGCGGCCATCGCCACGGCCTCCACCGGGCGGGTGAACCAGCTCGAATGGCTGTCCGGCTGGGCCGAGCGGCTGGAACCGTCACCCCTCCGGCGGCGTGACTGGCTGCTGCTGGCGGTGGCCCTGCTGCTCCTGGTGACCGCCGCGGTGCGAGAGGTGATCTCCTGGTGCAACGTCACCGGCGGGTGCTGAACAGCCGTCAGACGGCATCCCGCTGCCGCGCCCCCTCAGCCGGCCGCCGGGTGCGGGCGTAGACCAGAATCGCCAGCAGCGGCACGATGAGGCCGGAGGTCATCACCTTCATCTGGGCGGCGTAGCCGGCGGCGTCGTAGAGCATGCCGCCCAGGAGCGGGCCGATCATGCGCCCGATGGTCTGCCCGGAAAGGATGAACCCCTGCAGCGAGCCGCGCCTCTCTGGCGGAGAGAGGCGGGCCACGGTGGCGGGGAAGATCGGCCAGAGGAGCATCTCGCCGAAGGTCAACAGCACCATCGACGTCACGAAGACGCCGTAGCGGTCGGAGGTCAGCAACACGCCGAACGCCAGGGCGTAGAGCACCGTGCCGGCGACCATCTGGGCGGTGGCGCGCCGGAGCAGGCGCACCATCAGTCCCAGAACCGGCTGGCCGACGAAGATGAGCACCCCGTTCAGCGTCCAGAGCGCAGAGAAGGCGGAGAGGCCGAAGCCCAGCTGCTGCGTCCGGATCGAGTTGCCCGTCTGCCACTGGCTGTAGACCACCGTGAGGCTGACGAAGGCAACGAACAGGGCGACGATGGGCGCCCAGGGAATCGGGCCCGCGTGGCCGTCCGCGGCCCTGTCGGCCGTACCCGCACCTGCCTCTTCTGCGGGCAGCTGCTCCTCACGGATGAAGGCCGCGGCAAACAGGGCGTAGAGCAGGAACAGGACGGATGCGCCCCCGAAGGCCAGCGCGAAGGAGCGGTCGGCCAACACGCCGCCCAGGGCGGTGCCCACGGCCACGCCGATGTTGCTCGCGACGTAGTTGAAATTGAACGCCCGGCGTCCCTGGCCTGGCCAGGCCCGCGCGACCATCGCGTTCACCGGCGGCACCGCCATGGCGGCGGTGAAACCGTACAGAATCATGCCCGCCACGTAGGCCGGCCACGCGCTCGTGGCGGCCAGCAGCGCGGTGGCCAGGGCGGCGCCCATGAGCCCCGTGAGCATGACGGGCCGGGCGCCCGTGCGGTCGTGGAGCCAGCCGCCGACCAGCTGGCCGAGCATGGCCCCGGCGGAGTGCACGAGGAGCACCGTCCCCGCGACGGTCATCGAGCGGCCCAGGTGCTCGTGGATGTACACGGTCGTCAGCGGCCAGATGAAGGACATGCCGGTGGCGTTGAGGAAGCTGCCGAAGGCCAGGAACCAGAGCATACGGGGGTGGCTGTCAAACAGGGCAGCGACTCGTGCGCGCACGTTCAATTCTGGTCCCTCCAGTTGTGACAAGCACAGCCCCTAGTTTACCACCCCGCAGGATCGGCGGTGAAGGGAGAACCCTTGCGCCGGCGCCAGCCTGCCCCGCGCCGTCCTGCCCTGCGCCACCCTGTCCTGCGCGCCGGAGGCGCCGCCAGCTGCCCGGCTGGCGGCGCCTCCGCCGTTCGATACGGTTCGCGGCCCGTCACCGCCCGGGCGCGAACTGCACGGTTTATTCGCCCGCCACAGCGCCGGCCTCCATGCGCAGGTTCACCGCGCCGATCAGGTCGGCCAGCGCACCGGCCACGTCGCCCTCCCGCTTGCCGGCCAGGTAATGTGTACGCACCAGGGCGAGCATCTCGTCCACGTCCACCCCGGCGGCGCGGAAGTTGGCGCCCATGTAGAAGCGCATGTTGTAGTTGTCCCCGGTGAAAATGATCAGGTAGAGCGTATCAGGCCCCGGCACGCCCCATTCGGCTGCGACCCGGTCCAGGTAGGCGGTGGGGTCCTCCCCCTCTGTGCTGTCGATTACCAGGATCTTGTACTGTACGGGCCCCTCGGCCGCCAGCGCGGCCTCCAGCGCGGCCACGTCTCCCGGCAGCCCGGCTTCGGTCGTGTCCTGCAGGGCCACGTCAGGAAGGTTTTCGGGCACCGGCCGGGCGGCGGCGTAGGCCGCGCCCACCGAGCAGGCCAGGATGGCAGCAAGGGCCAGGGTCAGACGAATAACGCGCTTCACAGTGCATGACCTCCATACGGGATAAAGTGCTTCCACACCCTCCACAACGAAAAACCCACCGGTAAGGTTACCGGTGGATTCCATTTTTCTCGCTGGCCTCCCGGTGAGCGGACGTAAGCGGCGCGCTCCCTACACGGCGAGCAGCCCCGTCCGCGCCAGGGCGCGGCGCACCGCTGCGGCCCCCACCGCCGCCGCGGCCACCTTCGCGAGGTCAAACGGCACGAAAGGCAGCACCCAGCCCGTCAGCACGGCCGCCAGCCCCTGGCCTCCGATCAGCCACGCCCAGCCGGCCCCGCCGGCGTAGATCACCGCGAGGCCGGCCAGCATCGCGCCCGCGAGGGGCCCGAACCCGGTTCCCGCCGGCGCCAGCGCCCCCACGACGGCTGCCGCCAGCGGATAGCTCCACAGATAACCCGCCGTCGGCCCCGCCAGCACCTGCAGCCCGGCGCTGCCCCCGGCGAACACCGGCAGCCCCACGGCCCCCAGCAGCAGGTAGAGCCCCATGGCGGCGGCCCCCCAGGCGGGACGCAGCAGGCCGCCGGCCAGCAGCACCACCAGCACCTGGAGCGTCACCGGCACCGCGGGCACGCCGGGCAGGAAGAACCGGACCGGCGCGACGGCGGCGATCAGCGCCGCCATCACGGCGGCCAGCACCAGATTCCGCAGTCGTGATGTGCGCATGCAACCCCCACCCTCCATATGTCAACCTACCTTGGGGAATAGGTTAACATACGGAGGTCGGTGACGCAATCCCTTTACGCTTCGATCGGCCGGCCGACCTCCCGCCCATCGAGCAGCGCCTCCAGCACCGCGGCGACCCCGTCCTCCATGTTGGAGAGGGTCTCCCGCTGTGCGACGGCCCGCAGGCCGGGATGCGCGTTCTTCATCGCCACCCCCAGGCCGGCGGCGGCCAGCAGGTCGAGGTCGTTCAGGAAGTCGCCGATCGCCAGGGAGCGCTCCCGCGGGATGCCGAGGCGCTCCAGCAGCGCCTGCACGCCCGCCCCCTTCCCTCCGGTGGGCGGCAGCACCTCCAGATAGGCTTCATACGAGCGGACCAGCTTCACCGGCAGGTCGGCCGCCACAATGGCCTCTTCCGCCCGGTCCAGCTGCTCCGGCTCGCCGATGGTCAGGATCTTCATGATGGTGCCGCAGGTGGCCGGCGAGAGGTCGGGCTGCACGCCGACGGTAATGCCGTCGAGGCGCAGGTGCGTGTCGATGGTGGGCGTGATCTCCCGGACCACCGCCCGGCGCGTCCCGTGGACGACCAGGTGCAGCCCCGCCTCTTCCAGCAGCGGCCACACCGCCGCCACCGCCTCGGGATCCATGGGGTGGACCACGAGGTCCCGGTCGGTGGTGGGGTCGTAGAGGAGCGACCCATTCAGCAGGACCAGGGGCGTCCGGATCTGCAGGTCGCGGAAATACCGCTCCGACGCCTCCACCCCGCGCCCGGTGGCGAAGGAGAACCGGCCGCCGGCAGCCTCAAAGCGCCTGATGGCCGCCTTGGTGCGCTCTGAGATGGTCTTGTCTTCCCGCAGCAGCGTGCCGTCCATGTCGGAAATCACGAGATCATACTGCAAACTGCAACCCATCCCTTATCAGATTGGTCACCCCATAGCTTAACTGATAAGCCGCAGAACCGCCATCGGCGCGGAGGTACGAGACCCCGGCTCTGGCCGCCGCAGGCGGTGTCAGACGCCGGTTCCGCCGGCGCAGGCGGTGTCAGACGCCGGTTCCGCCGGCGAACGCATCGACGTAGGCCCTGTCCTCCACCCGCATCACCTGCCGGTTGAAGAACTGTGCGCCCGTGACCACCGCAATCACGGCCCCCAGCAGCGCGAGGCCCACGCCGGGGTCCACCCGGGCGGCCAGCCACCCTGCCATCACCTGGCCCAGCGGCGCCAGCGACTGCGCCATCACCCGGCGCACCGCAAAGACGCGCCCCTGGTACTCGCGGGCCACCAGCCCCTGCCAGATCGCCTGGGAGTGGGCGTTGGCCATGGGGCCCGAGAAACTGACGAAGAACGCGGCCGCCCCGGCCAGGTAGAGGCCGGGCAGAAGGCCGAGCCCCATCTGGGCGATGCCGCCCAGGATCATGGCGAGGAACAGCACCACCACGCGACGCCGAAGCGCGCCGCCCCACAGGCTCACCAGGATCCCGCCAGTCAGGCCGCCCACCGCCATCATCGTGTTCAGGGTGGCCAGGGCGGCCTCGTACGTCATGCCCCTGGCCATCCAGTCGGCGGCCAGCTCCACCTTCACGATCAGGGGCAGGAAGACGCCCAGCGGCAGACAGAGGTTGGCCACCGCAAAGGTGGCCAGCAGCCAGAGCAGGGGCGGCCGCCGGCGGATGTACTCCACGCCGAAGCGGACGTCGGCCCAGAGCGAGGTGGGCGGCTCCGCCTGGCCGGCCCGGCGCATACCCCGCGGCGAGGGGATGCGCAGGAAGAGCAGGACGGCGCCTGCGAACAGGAACGAGGCGGCATCCACGCCGAACGCCAGGGGAACGCCGCTCTCCAGCCGGCCCAGCAGACCGCCCGGGCCGGAAGGCAGCACGCCGCTGCGGGCCAGCGCCGGCAGAGCGATGATCGAGGCCGCCAGGGCGGGCGAGAGCACCCCCGAGAGCGACCAGATGGTCTGCATCATGCCGTTGGCCCGGGGAAGCTGCTCGTCCGGGACCAGCATGGCATACGAGGTGTCGAAGGCCGAGTTGTGCACGGCATCGGTCATGCCCAGCAGCCCGGCGGTCAGCACCACCATCCAGACCTCCAGGAGGCCGGTGGCCGCCAGGAACGCGGCGAGGGTCATCACCGCGCCGTTGACCAGGTTCATGGAAAGCATCAGCCGCTTCCGGTCCATCCGGTCAGCCAGGGCGCCGGCAATGGGCGTGGTGATGAGGCTGGCCACGCCCATCGCCATCCCCACGGCGGCCAGGGCCCAGGCCAGCTGCGACTTGTGCTCCGCCAGCGGGTAGGCCGTCGTCGCCAGCCACACGTTCAGGGCGAAGAGAGTGATCTCCGTGCCCAGCACGGCGACCGACTGGGAAGCCCAGAGGATCACGAAGATCCGGAATCCGCCCACCGGCGGCTGGTAGCCCAAGTTGTCCACTCCCTGCTTGTGCGCTAAGCTGTGCGCTTCGTCAGCAGCGGGACTGATCCCTGCCCGGCAGCCGGCCCATCCGGTCCAGTCCGGCCCGTGTGGCCCAGTCCGGCCCAGTCCGATCCGTGCGGCTCAGTCCGGCCCAGTCAGGCCCAGTCCGACTCATGCGGCTCAGTCCGGCCCAGTCAGGCCTACCCGGTGCGCAGGATCACGTCCGGCCGCTGTGCGACCCCGGGCCAGGCGGCCAGGGCGGCGGTCGCCGCGGCCACGGCGCCCGTCACCAGAGGAGTGGCCAGCGCGAGCGCATCCACATACACACGGGTCTGCAGGATGATCCCCGCGATCACGGCGACCGCCAGCACCGACAGGAGGCCGCCCTGCACGCCGCCGACGACCCCGATCAGGCCGTACTGCACGGCCATGCCGCCCAGCAGGTGGCCCGGCGCGATGCCGGTCACCTTCATCACGGCCAGCTCCCGTCGCCGCTGGGCGATGCTGAGGCTGACGTCGTTCAGGATGAGCAGCAGCGCCGCCACCAGCGAGAGCAGCGAGACGATGCCGAGGATGGCCGACTGGAAGTCCAGCGTCTGGGTGACGGCCAGCAGCTGGTCGTCCACGTGCAGCACGTAGGCCGCGGACGACAGCGCGTCGTTCAGGTCCTTCATCGCTTCCAGGACCTCGTCAGCGGGCACCTGGGCAGTGAAGGAGACCGAACGCGGGCCGACCCGCTCCAGCATGTCCGCCGATGTGCGCATGAAGGCGGTCTTCACCAGTTCGGTCTTCATCAGGCCGACCACCTCGAAGGCCACCTGCTCCGGCCCGAGCCCCAGCACGACCTCGTCGCCCACGGCGATCTCCAGGTCGGCAGCCATGGCATCCAGCATCAGCAGGACGGGTCTGCCCGCGTCAGCCGCGGTCAGGTCGCGGCCCGCCGTAATCACGTAGGACGGCCGCTCGCCCGCCAGGTCCATTCCCTGCAGGCGGAAGGCCGGGTCCGCCAGGTACTCGGCCCCGGCAGCGATGGCCTCCGCCTGGGCCTCCTCCCCGGGACGGCCGCCAACCGTGATGAGGGCCGCATCCACGTTCACCGCCCGGGCGACGCTTTCGGCCGGGAGCATCCGGCGCAGCACCGCCCCCACCTCTGCCTCGGCGTCCGCCGGCGCGACCACGAAGAGGTTGCCGCCGCTCTGCGTGGCCAGCTGCTGTCGGAGTCCCTGCTTCAACGCCGGTCCCATGAGCCCGCTGAGCCCCACGGCCAGCACGCTCACGGTGAGGCAGAGCGCCGTCAGGGCGTTGCGCCGGCTGCCCGCCCGCAGGTCGTGCAGGGCCAGGTAGGCGGTGCGGCGTGCGAGCCCCTTGCCCATCCCCAGCAGTCGCAGGAGCAGTCCCGAAACCCACGCGAGCAGGTTGAGCACGGCCGCCCCGCCCAGGGCGGCGAACAACCCGCGCAGCAGGCTGTCCCAGATCGAGGCGTCGGCCCCCCGGAGCGGGTGGAGGTAGACGCCGGCCAGCACCCCGACGAAAAGCAGCACCTGCAGGCGGTTGCCCAGCGAGGGCCGCAGAGCACGGGCGGCGGCATCGGTTCCGTCCTCACGCCAGGCGAGGGCAGGCGGGATGCGGGCCGCCGCCGTCGCGGGCAGCCACGCGGCCACCAGCGCCGCTCCGAGGCCCACCGCCCCGCCGAGCAGAAGCGCTGCCGGGCGCATCTGCCAGGCCAGGTCCAGCTGCAGGAAGCGCCCCAGGTAGAGCGTGGCCGCGCCGCTGACCGCCAGGGTGAGCAGCAGGCCGAGCAGTACCCCTGCGCTGCTGATGACCCCGGCCTCCGTGAGCATCAGGGCGAGCACCTGACGGGGCCTGGCCCCCACGGCCTTCATGGTGGCGATCTCCCGCACCCGGCCCCGCACCAGCATCTGGGCGGTGTTGGCGACGCCAATGGAGGCGATGAGCACCGCTGCGGCGCCGAAGATGTGCAGAAAGAGCATGAGGTCATCGACCCGGGCCCGGAGCCGCCGGTGCTCCTCGACGGCGGAGTGGGTCTTCGAGAGGGGCTGTGCGGCCTCCAGCTCCGCCCGCGCCGCCTCCAGGGCCGCCGGGTCGTCAGCCCGGATGAGGACCTGGTGCACGGCGCCCGGCGCCGCCCGCAGCAGGCCCCGGGCCTCCTCCAGGTTCATGTAAGCGACGCCGAAGATGTTGGCGTCCTGCGCCTGCTCCGTGTAGAGGCTGACCACGTGGCCACGCGGAAGGTGTGATTCGCCGCCCCGTCGTGCAGCTCCACCATGTCGCCGGCAGTCACCCCGAGCCGGTCCGCAACGTTCTGCGTAAGGGCCACCTCACCCGGCTGCAGGCCGTCCCCCGGGCCGTCCAGCCGGCTCCGGCCATAGAAGGGGTAGGCCGTCGGGTCGATGCCCTTCACGAAGACGATGGAGGAGCGCCGGGGAGAGCGGATGTAGGTGCGGCCGATCAGGGCCGGGGTCCACTGGGCCACCCCGGGCCTGTCCAGCGCCTCGGCAAGCTGCGCCTCATCGGCGGGCCGGGCCGTCATCGACCAGACGACATCGGCCCCCAGGTTGGACCGGGCATCGGCCCCCAGGTTGGACCGGGCATCGGCCCCCAGCACGGCGTCGGCGGACTGGTAGGTCCAGGCGGCGGTGGCGGCGGTGGCGGCGAAGGCGGTGGCCACGGCGATGCCCAGGGCGGTGATGGCGCTGCGCAGCCGGCCGTGGCGCACGGAGCGGATCGCCGCCGAGAGGTGGACCAGCATCAGCGGTTCACCTCCTCCCGCAGGATGCGGCCGTCCTGCAGGGTGATCACCCGGTCGGCCCGGGCCGCGACCCGCGGGTCGTGGGTGGCCAGGATCAGGGCGCAGCCCTCACGGCGGCGGATGGCATCCAGCAGGTCGAGCACCTTCTGCCCGGTCTCGGAGTCCAGATTGCCCGTCGGCTCGTCGCCGATGATCAGGCCCGGCCGGTTGATCAGGGCGCGGGCGATCGCCACCCGCTGCCGCTGCCCGCCCGGGAGCTGCGCCGGCAGGTGGTGCAGCCGGTCGGCCAGGCCGACGAGCCGTAGGAGCTCCTTCGCCCGCGCCCGCACCTGCCGCAGGGGAGCCGGGCCGAACCGGGCAGGCAGCTCCACATTCTCCAGGGCCGTCATGCTGGCAATCAGGTTGAAGGACTGGAAGATGAAGCCCACGTGCCGGCGGCGCAGCAGGGCCAGGCCGGTCTCGTCCAATCCATCCAGGTCGTTTCCGGCGATGGCCACCCGCCCCCGGGTGGGGCGGTCGAGCCCGGCCAGCAGTGAGAGCAGCGTGGACTTGCCCCTGCCGCTGGGTCCCTGGAGGCAGAGGAACTCGCCCGGCTTCACTGCGAGACTCACGCCCCGCAGGGCGCGCACAGGGCCGGCCTCGGTGGGGTACTCGCGGGTGAGGGTCTCCGCGGCGATCACGGGGCCGTCGGCGCGGGGACGGCTACGAACGGTCTGCATCGCGGGGATCACTCCTCTGGTCTTGGTTATCCGCGACGAGGGGGTTCAGGAGGTGAGACGTCAAAGGCGCCTGCAGTACTCCACATACTGTAGGCGCCTTTTTGAGTATTAGCGCTATCTGCCGCATTTGCGCCCGCGCCCCTCGCCTTCACGCTTTAACCGCAGCGCGACTCCTTCAGACCTTAACGACTAGGCGTACTTCGCTCCGCCGCCCACTCCTTCATGCCTTAACCGCTGGGCGCAGGGCCGCGCCGCCGCCTAACTGCGGCGATCCTCCACTTCGTCCACACTAAGAAGTCGAAATCCGCCGCACGTGGCTCGGCCGCCTCACTCCTTCACGCCTTTGCCACCCGGGCGCAGGGCCGCGCCGCTCCTCTCCTTCACCCCTTAACCATCGCGCGCAGTGCGGAGCCGCCGCCTAACTGCGGCGATCTTCCACTTCG
>JAMNXV010000063.1 GCA_023623185.1 Bacillota bacterium | reverse complement strand
AGCACGAAGAACGAGCCTGACCGGGCCGCCCGGTTCGGCTCCAGGGCGGACCACAGGGCGTTCATCGCCACCTTGAAGTCGCGGTACGCGGTGGCCGGTTCGGCCCCGGGCCAGAGCATCTCGACGATCTGCTCCCGCTGCAGGAGCTGCGTGCGATGCGTGACCAGCAGCTGGAAGAGCTGCTTCGCCTTCTCCCGCTGCCACTCCTTCGCGGTGATCTCGTGCCGCCCCCGGTACACCGTGAACGTGCCCAGGGTGCGGATGCGCAGGGTGTAGCCCGGGTGGAGCTCGGGGTTGGCAATTCCCATCTCCGAGAGGAGCCAGCCTGCGTAGTCGGCCTGCACCCCCCGCTGCCGCGCCTCGGCGAGCAGGGGGATCAGCGCCTGCTGGTCCCGCACGCCCCACAGCGTCGCCCGCTGGAACAGGAAGCCGTAGCCGTTGCCCTCGGCGGCCGAGAGGGCCAGCCCGAAGTGCCGGTCGAAGGCGTCCCAGTCCTCGTGCCGGCGGGCGAGCAGGGCCCGCCAGATGCGCGCGTCCCAGTCCTCGTGCCGGCGGGCGAGCAGGGCCCGCCAGATGCGCGCGGTGGCCAGCCCGCACGCGTCTCCGGCCTGCCGCAGCGTCTCCTCGGCCTCCGCCAGGTACCGACCGGCCTCGTCCCCGTGATCGGTGACCAGCGCAGAACTGCCCAGGGCGAGCAGGGAGTAGCCGTAGAACCAGAGATCCCGGGCTGTGTGGGCGATCTCGGCGGCTTCCTGCCCGTACCGCCGGGCCTGGGCCCAGTCGCCCGCCCGGTGGCCCATCAGCAGGGCGAGACCGGCCAGCGGTTCGGACTTGCCCCGGATCACGTTCATCCGGTCCATCATCTCGATGGCCGTGCGGTAGGACCTCGCCGCCTCGTCCACCGAGGCGATGGGGTTGAGCTGGAGCGCATGCCCCATGCGGATGTAGCCCACCGCCTCGACGAAGGGCGAGCCCTTCGCCTGCCCCAACGCGATGCCTTCCTCGGCCGAGACCTGGGCCCGCTCGTGGTCACCCATGATGGCCGTGAACAGGGAAAGCAGGAGCGGCGCCTCCCGGTGGCTGCGCGCCGGGCTGTCGGCGTCCGCCCGCGCCACCCGCTCCAGGATCCCGAGCCCGGCCTGGAGACGTCCGGTCCGCAGGTGGACCCGGATCTCGAAGTCCTCCCGCAGGGGCCGCTGCTGTGCCGCCATCTGTGCGAATCGCGCGGCGTGCTCCGGGCGGCCCCAGTTGGTCTCGTTCTCGGCGATGAGCGCCATCAGCGCAGCCCGTTCGTGTTCGCTGACGGCATCGGCCAGCTCCAGGGCCTGGCGGAGCAGCCCGTCGGCTTTCCCCGGCTGGATCGTGTCCAGGTAGACCTGGCCCTGCCCGGCCAGGGCCCGGCTGAGCCCCGCCCGGTCGCCCTGCCGGCGGAAGGCCTCTGCCGCGCGCTCGTAGTACGCCACGGCCTCGTCGAACCGGCTGGTGAGCCGCAGACCGTCGCCCCAGTAGAGCAGCAGCGCGGGGCGCTCGGCGACCACGTCCCCGGGAAGGCGGTTCAGCAGTCCCAGCAGGACCTCGATGCGGCCCGACTCCAACAGCCCCCTCGCCGCCTCCTGCAGGGCGTCCGCCGCCGCGGTGAAGTCTCCGGCCGCCATGTAGTGGACGGCGGCGTCCTCGGGCGCACCGGCCTCCCGGTAGTGCGCGGCCGCCCTCAGGTGGTTGTTCCGCCAGGTCTCCTCGTCCTTGCGCGCCTGCTCCTGCAGGAACTGGTGGAAGAGCTGGTGATAGCGGTAGCCCCGCTCCGGCACCTGCGAAATGAAGAGACCGTTGTCCTCCAGCTCGGCCAGCACCTGGGCGCTGTTGTCGATCTCCATCAGCGCGTTGCACACTTCGGGCGTCAGCCGTTCGAGCACAGACGTGGTCAGCAGGAACCGGCGCACGAAGGGCTTCTGCCGGTCGAGCACCTCCTTCGCCAGGTAGCCGAACAGGGCGTCCTGCGAGCCGCCCTGTTCGCTCCAGACCTCCCCCAGCGGGGAGCCCTTCTTCAGGCCCTGCCAGACCAGCTGCAGCGCGATGATCCAGCCCTCCGTCCGCCGCGTCAAGGCCTCCACCTGGTCGGCAGTCAGGTCCCAGCCGTAGTGGTCGCGGAAGAGCTCCTCCACCTCGCTGGGCGTGAAGAGCAGGTCGTCCTGGGTGATCTCCAAAAGGTCCGCCCGGGCCCGCCACCGGGCCAGCCCCGGCAGCGGCGGGCGGCGGCGGCTGGAGATGATGACGTGCACCTGCGGCGGCAGGTGGTCCACCATGTGCTCCACCATGGAGCAGATTTGGGACACCTGGTCGACCAGGTGGAAGTCGTCCAGCACCACCAGCGTCTCGGGCTGGGCGGAGAAGACCATGTCGTTGATCAGGGCCTCGACGGCCAGGTCCCACGGCCGGCTGGGGCCCTCGCCCTCCTGCAGGATGCTCAGGGCCTTCTCGCCGATCAGCGGGTTGACCCTGCGCAGGGCGTGGACAAGGTGAAGCAGGAAGGGCAGCGGATCGGCGTCCTCCTCGCCGATGCTGTACCATGCCTGGGCGTGGGGCTGCTCTGCGAGAAACGAGGCCAGCGCGGTGGTCTTCCCGTAGCCGGGACCTGCCTGAATGATCGTCAGCGGCACCTCCCACACCTCGCGCAGGCGTTCCTGCAGCCGCCGGCGCACGAGCGTGTGCCGGCGGGCACGGGGCGGGAGCAGTTTCGCGGTCAGGACACGGTTGGCGGCATGCACGGATTTATCACCGTCCTCACACAAAAGGCACCAGGGAGAGGTTCAACACCTCTCCCGGCCTTTCCTCCGTATGTGCGGACGGCCCCCGCCGCGCTACGGGACCTCCACCTTCACCGGCCCCACCGTGCGCGGCTCAATGAGGGTGGGCTGGCTCTTGCCCGGCTCCTGCACCACCGTCACCGCCTCCAGCCGGACGGTGACCTCGTAGGTGCCGGGCTCGACCCGGTTTCCCTCCTCGTCCCGGTAAGTCCACGCCACTACGTACTCCTTCGAGACGCCAGGCGACAGGTTCAGGATCGAAGGATCGCCCTCCTGCCGGATGTCAAACGGCTGGACGAACACCTCCTCGCCGCCCTTCGTGACGATCAGGGTGTAGCGGGCGTCGGCGATGTACTCTATGACCTGCACCTTGTCGGTGGGGTTGGTGAGCACCATCCGGGCCGTCCAGTGCTTCTCGTTCTGCTGCACGTTCTCCAGGGTGAGCTTCAGGTTGCCCCACTCGGGCCCCTGCGCCCGGCCGCAGCCGGCCAGCACGAGCACGAGCGAGAAGACGATCAGTACGGGAAACAGGACACGCCGCATCTCTGCACCTCTTCTGCGATGGTCTCGCGTTTAGTCTTGCCCTAAGCAAGACGCATACGACACACGCAAGGTTCCTCCTTCCGGGCCTGGGAAACGGAAATCCGGATATTGGCGTGAAACATCGCGGGGTTAAACTGCGTCGAAGTTGACAGAGCCTCTGTATCCTGTTCACTCACGGAGGTATGTCAACGATGCGAACCCGAAACTGGCTGGCCGCGGCAGCCGGCCTGGCCCTGCTCACGTCCTTGCTGCCTGCGCCTGCGGTCCTGGCTGCGCCGCCCGTTCACGTGGTGCTGGACGGCCGTCAGCTGAACCTGAGTCCGGCCGCCTTCATCGAGGGCGACCGCACCCTGGCCCCGGTGCGGGGCATCGTGGAGGCGCTGGGCGCCGAGCCCGTCTGGAATGCGCAGGAGCGCACGGTCGTCGTGCAGCGCGGCGACCGCTACCTGAAGCTGACCATAGATGACAACGTGGCGTGCCTCAACCCGGCCTGCACGGAGACCATGGAGCTGGACGTGCCGGCCCGGATCGTCGGCGGCGGCCGCACCTTCATCCCCGTGCGCGCCCTGGCGGATGCCATGGGGCTCCACATCGAGTGGGACAACGCCGCCCGCACCGTCTACCTGGGCTCCGCGCCTTCCACCTCCCCGGTGGTGCTGGAGGGCGTGGCGCAGGGGCAGGTGATCACCGGACCCGTCTCGCTGCGGGCCCGGGGCATGAGCGGCACCTACGCGTACTTCTACCTGGTGGACCCGGTCACGCGCAGGGGCAGGATCGTCGCCGCCGGCGCGGACGTCGGGAAGGCCTACACCTTCACCCCCGACCCGGCGCAGGCCGGCGAGCAGCAGCTCATGGCGGCGGTGCGCCGGGCGGACGGCACCCTGGTCTACTCCGCCCCGGTCACCGTGAAGGTGGCGCCGGACACCACCGTCCGGCCGGTGGGCATCGACTACGGCGGGGTCATCGACGGGCCGTTCACGTTCAGGCACGAGCTGAACTTCGCGGCGACCCACGTCATCTACCAGCTGGTCGACCTGACCGACGGCTCCTGGCACAACCTGGCCACGGTAGGCCCGGGCGAGAGCTATACCTGGTACCCGCCGACCACGTTCAACGGCCCGAAGGAGCTCTACATCTACGCCTACGACCGGGCGGGGAACTGGTACGTCTCCGATCCGGTGCGGGTGACCGTGAACACCGGCCCCCGCACGGCCTTCTCCTCGGTGCAGGAGGGCGAGACCGTCACCGGCCGGGCCCGCACCCTCTCGGTCTCGGCCAACTATCCCATCCAGTCGGTGCGCTTCTTCCTGGACGGCCGCCTGCTGGCCTCGGAGAACAACTACTGGTGGACCTACGGCCCGGACGATAACGGCACCCACACCCTGCGGGTGGAGGTGACGGACACGGACGGGCGGGTGCACACGGTCGGGCCGATCACCTTCCGGATCGACACCCGGCCCGGCCTCTGGCTCTACGGGGTCGGCCCCGGGCAGGTGATCACGGGCGAGGTCGAGCTGATGGCGATGCCCAACGTGCCCGCCGATGAGATCCGCTTCTACGCCGTGCAGGGCGGGGAGCGCACCACCATCGGCACCGCCAGGCCCGGCCAGAAGGTGCCCTGGACCCCGCCCCGCTCCGGCGAGCTGATGATCTACGCCGACGCCTTCAACCAGGGCCGGCTCACCGTCTCCACGGAGCCCATCTACCTGCGGGCCTACATGGAGCCCACCTACGGGCCGCAGCCCATCGTGGAGAAGTCGCGCTTCAAGGACTTCGCCGCCGAGATGGCGGTGCGGTCGTACCGCGAGACCGGCATGTCCGCCGCGCTGCAGGTCGCACAGGCGATCCTGGAGACCGGCTGGGGCCAGTACGTGCCGGTGGACAAGTACACCGGCCAGCGCTCCAACAACCTCTTCGGCATCAAGGGCGAGGGCAGCGCCGGCTCCATCATCTCCACCACGTGGGAAGTGTACAACGGCCAGAGCTACACCGTGGATGACTACTTCCGGGCCTACCACGATGTGGAGGAGAGCTGGCAGGACCACAAGGACCTGCTGCTCACCAGACCGTGGTACGACGTCTTCCGGGAAGTGATGAGCGACCCGGTGCTCGGGGCCTGGGGCCTGCGCAAGGGCGGCTACGCCACCGACCCCCAGTACCCGGTGAAGCTGATCAACATCATGAAGGAGAACAACCTGTTCGAGCTGGACGAGATCCAGTTCTAGCGTGCAAGGCGGTCCCGCCGTGTGTCGGCGGGACCGCCTTGTTGGCGGGACTGCCTTGTTCCCGTTCGGGTCACCTGACGCGTCCGGGACTCCCAACGCGTGAGGCCCAGAAGACCAGCAACTCTCCGCCTCCGGCCGCCATCAGGCCCACGACATGAAGGAAAGTGTGCTCCGGCCAGGCGAGCGCAACGCCCCAGTACCCCAGCGCCATGGAAAGCAGGAGCGCTGCCACCGTGAACGCGCCGGGTGGAAGGGCGCGCCTCATCGCTTCCCGGAACAGCGTCATGGCGGCGGAGCCGGTGATGGCCATCGGCAGGCTTAACAGCAGCGTCACCACCAACGTCCCGCCAATCTGGGCGAGGGGCGAGTCCCGGGGGTTCCACGGGAATCCCGCGGACATCACCCAGACCGTCCACAGCACCGACCCGAGGAGCCAGGTTCCCAGGAGCCAGACCAGAAATGACCTGAAGGCCGTGTTCAGCGTGACGGACATGCTACCCCCCCCTGGGCTCTTATGTCGCCCAGGCCAGTTTCCTCCCACAGCAGCAGGAGAAGCCATCGAGATAAGGAGTACGACTCCACAGCCTCGATGGCTTCTTCATTCCAGGATCTTGGCCGATTCCGGACACGACTAGTCCCGCAGCCCCAGCTCACGCAGCACCTTCACCGCCCGGTCGGGGTAGTCGGTGATGATGCCGTGGGCGCCCAGGGCGTACAGCCGCCGCATCTCGTCCTCGTCGTTGATGGTCCAGTAGTGGACCGCGATGTTCAGCCGATCCGCCATGGCCAGGAACCGCTCGGTGTCGAAGCGCACGGTGATCGGCCCGGCGCTCTCGGCCACCGGCAGCTGGAAGGCGTCGTAGACGGGAGCGTAGAGCCGGTCCAGGTGGGTCAGGTAGTGCGCCGCCACCACGTACATGTGCCGCACGGGTGCCGAGGTGGCCACCCGGTCGCCGGCCAGCTCCCGCCACCGCTTCGCCACGGTTCCGTGGAACGACGCGACCAGCACCCGGTCCTCCGCCTCATAGCGCTGAATCAGCTCCCACACCTGCGCCTCCATGGGCGGGTCCGCCTGCTTGATCTCGATGTTGACGGGCACGTCGGGGAAAGCCAGGAAGACCTCTTCCAGGGTGGGGATCGTCACCCCCTGCCCGCGGTAAGGATAGGTCAGCCCGCCGTCGGGTGTGAACCGGTAGCCGAAGTCGTACTGGCGCAGCTCGGCCAGGGTCATCTCCTTGATGAGCCCCGACCCGTCGGTCATGCGGTCGATGGTCTCGTCGTGGCTCACCACCACCACGCCGTCCCGGGTCATGTGCACGTCCAGCTCCAGGATGTCCGCCCCCTGCTCCAGGGCGAGCTGGAAGGCCTCCATGGTGTTGGACGGCGCGTGGCCCGACGCCCCCTGGTGGGCGAGCACCACCGGTCTGCGGGCCGTGTACGGCCGCTCGGGCAGCGGCTGGATGGTGAAGGCCCGGATGACGCCGAGCACGACGAGCGCCAGGGCAAGGCCCAGGAGCACGCGTGGCCACCGGCGGGGGCGCCGGCGGGTCCTGCGAAGCAGCACAGCGGACATGTCCATGCCCCCCGTCCGTCACGCTGAGAGCAGCGCGAACAGTAGTTGCAGAGCCACTCCCCACATGATCACCGCCGAGGCCCGGATCAGCCACCGCTGCAGGTTGGCCCCCGCCGCGAAGACGCCCATCAGGTGGCCGGCCAGCGAGAGGCCGAAGAACCAGATCCAGGACACCCCGATGCTGGGGGTTGAGCAGCGAGACCGATGCGGCAAAGGCGATCTGCCGCCGTGCGGGCCACGCCTCGTCCGCCCCGCCCCGAGCCGCATCCGACCCGGTAGTGCCCGTACCCGCCCCTGCTGCCATCCCCGCCGCCCCTCCCCTGGCCGAGTCCGTTCCCGCCCCGGCGCTGTGTCCCGCGTCACCGGAGGACCGCCAGGTGGACCAGCCCATGTAGACGAGGAAGAGCACGCCGGCCCACTGCGGGGTCGACTGGAGCCACGGAACGGTGAGCAGCACCAGAGAGAGTCCTGAGACGGCGAGGGTGATGAGCAGCGTGTCGCTGAGCGCGGCGGTCAGCACCGCCGGGAAGGCCCTGGACCAGCGCCGGTGCAGCGCGCCCTGCGTAAGCACGAAGGTGTTCTGCGCGCCCAGCGGGAGGATGAGGCCGAAGGCGAGCAACATCCCGTGCAGCAACGCCGCTGCCAATGACTACCCCTCCACGCGGATGACGTTGTCCACGCTGAGCACCGTGTCCGGCATCGCCTTCAGGTCCCGGACCACCGCCTGCAGGTTGGCGTCCTGCACGGTGTGGGTCACCAGCACCAGCTCGGCGTTGCCGGCGCCGTTGGGCTTGTCCGGACCGCCCGAAACCTGCACCACCTCGGCCAGGGAGACCCCGTGGTCGCCGAACCGCTCGGCGATGCGGGCGAGGCTGCCGGGGGCGTCCACGGCGTGCAGCCGCAGATAGTACCGGCTTCGGGTCTCCGAGATGGGCAGGACCCGCTTCTCGAAGTAGACGGTGTGGGCGTCGCCCGCCCGCCGGCCCGGGGTGCGCTTGGAGAGGGCGGCGGCGATGAGGTCGGACACCACGGCCGAGGCGGTCGGGCCTGCGCCGGCGCCCCGCCCGTAGAACATGGTCTCGCCCACGGGCTCGCCCACGGTAAAGATGGCGTTCAGCGACCCGGCCACGCTGGCGAGGGGATGGTCCTGTGGGATGAAGGTCGGGTGCACCCGCGCCTCGATCTCCCCGTCGACCTCCTTGCCGATGGCCAGCAGCTTCAGCACCCAGCCGAACCGGCGCCCGTACTCGATGTCCCGCGGCGTGACCCGCGTGATGCCCTCGGTGTAGATCATGCCCGGCTTCACCCGGGAGAGGAAGCAGATGGTGCAGAGGATGGCCAGCTTGCGGGCGGCGTCGTACCCCTGCACGTCATTGGTGGGGTCGGGCTCGGCGTAGCCCAGCGCCTGCGCCTCCCGCAGGGCCTCCTCGTAGCTCTTGCCGTACTGGCTCATCTGGGTGAGGATATAGTTGGTCGTGCCGTTGACGATGCCCATCACCTGGTGCATCGTGTTGGCCGCCAGCGACTCTTTGAGCGGCCGGATGATGGGAATCCCGCCGCCGACGGACGCCTCGAAGTAGATCTCGGCGTCGCCGATTTCGCCGGCGTCGTAAAGGTCCTTGTCGTAGTCCGCCATCACGTCCTTGTTGGCGGTCACGATGGTCTTGCCGCGCTTCAGCGCTTCGACCAGGTAGGTACGGGCCGGCTCGATGCCGCCCATCAGCTCCACCACGATGCGGATGGAGGGATCGTCGAGGATCTCGTTCACGTCCTCCGTCAGCGGAAGTCCCTCGAAGCCGGGCCGCGGTTTGGAGGCGTCGCGCACCAGCACCTTCGCCAGCTCCAGGTTGAGGCCGGTCTTCAGGTGCAGCATCTCGCGGCTCTCCTGCAGGAGCTTCACCACGCCGCTCCCCACAGTGCCGAGCCCCAAAATGGCAATCCGCATGGTCTGTTTCTCCAACCACAGCCCCTCCTTTAACGCTGTACCGTAACACTGAATTCGAGTTCCGCCGACGACCCTCCTGCTCCTCCACGGCGGCGGCGCCTGCGGCCGTATGCACCTGCGGCCGTATGCACCTGCGGCCGTGTGCACCTGCGGCCGTGTGCACCTGCGGCCGTGTGCACCTGCGGCTGTGTACACCTGCGGCTGTGCGGCGCACGCGGCTGTGCGGCGCCTCCGGCTGCGCGGCCCCATCGTCGACCCGGCAACGCCGTCGGCAGTTCGGCGGCATTCCGCATCTTTGACCCGAGGAGGCTGCTCCATGAACTACGCCGCGCTGTACGAGCACGCTCTGGACCACCTCCGGGCGACGGACCCCGACCCCGAAGCCCGGCTGCACGAGTGGCGGTCGGAACGGCCCGAGAACCGGACAGACAGCGACCTGCTGGCCGAGTACGCCTGGGTCGTCGTCTCGTGCGGCATGACCGCGCACGTGACCGGGCGGCTCTGGCCGCGGCTGACCTCCGCCTTCCGGGGCTGGAACCCCGCCGCCGTCGCCGCATCCCCGCTGGACGTGCAGGTGGAGGCGCTTTCGGTCCTGAAGCATCCCCGCAAGATCGGGGCCATCCTCTCACTGGCCGACTCGCTGGACCGCCAGCCCGGCCAGATGCAGCGCCTGGCGGGCATGCCGACCAGCGAGGCCCTGGCCTGGATGCAGACCCTGCCCTGGGTGGGACCGGTCAGCCGGTACCACCTGGCCCGCAACCTGGGCTGGGACGTGGTGGTAAGAAGCGGCCCCGTGGTCAGGCTGGCCGCCTGCCTGGGTTGCACCCCGGATGAGCTTGTCCACGAGACGGCCGCCCGGGTCGGCGAGCGGATCAGGGTGGTGGACCTGGTGCTCTGGAACTGGGCCCACCAGGTGGGCGACCGGCGGATGAAGGAGATGGCCTCGCTGTTCCGCCTGATGTAGGTCACGCACCGGCGCCGCCGGCCAGGAACGCCTCCACCGCCGCCAGGTCCGTGACCCGCTCCGCGTCTTCGGGGCAGGCGGCCTCCACCTCATCGGCCCAGTCGGTGCCCCGGTAGGAGAGGTCCAGCAGGGCGATGACCCCCCGGTCCTCGGCGGTCCGGATCAGCCGGCCCACCCCCTGCTTCAGCTTGATCAGCATCTCGGGCAGGTCGACGGCCCGGAAGGGATCCTGCCCGGCCGCCTGCGCCTGCTCCCGCCGCTCCCGGATGAGCGGGTCGTGCTCGGGGAAGGGCAGATACGGGATCAGGACGCACGAGAGCGCCTCGCCGCGCACGTCGACGCCCTCCCAGAAGCTTGCGCCGATCAGGACCGAATCCACCTCCGCCCGGAACCGCTCCAGCTGCGCCCCCCGGTCACCGTCGCCCTCGTAGATCAGCGGCCAGGGGAGGTCGTAAGCCGCCAGCGCCTCCCGCCAGCGGCGGACCTCCGCCAGCGAGCGCAGCAGGATCAGGGTGCGACCCCGGGTGGCGCGCATGACGCGGACTGCCTCGGCCACGACGTCCTCAACGCGGTGGGCGCCGTCGCCCGCCGGCAGGTAGACCAGCGACTGCCGGCCCAGGTCGAAGGGCACCCCGACGCGGCTCTGGTCGAACCGGCTGAGCCCCAGCACCCGGGCCTGGTACTCCGGCTCCAGGGTGGCGGAGGAGAAGATCACTGGCGTGCCGGGCTGCAGGTGATCACGGCCGAAGAGCGGCTTCGGCTTGTCGGGCACCACCCAGAGTTCGTCCCCTTCGCGCCAGACCACCGCTTCGGGCCTGCGGAAGAGCCGCAGCGCGGCCCGGATCTCGTCGATGCGGTTCTGGTAGGCGTTCAGCTCGGCCTCGCCGGACTGCCCCTCGCTCATGGCCTCTTCGGTGACCAGTTCGGTCTGAAGCAGGTCCAGCGCCCGGTCGAGCCGGGACGCGGCCTGCAGGAGCATATCGGTGCGGTCGACGTCCCGCTTGCCCTCGCCGGGTTTGGTGTGCATGTCGAGCGCCCGCATGAAGTTCTCCGCCGCGACCAGGGCCGCCTCCAGCCGCCAGGCCAGCTGCTCCCGGGCGTGCCAGAGCTCCAGCCGCTCCAGGGTGCGCTGCAGCCGGTGCTGGCTCAGGGCCCAGCCCTGTGCGCGCTGCCACGTCTCGGGGAAGTAGTGCCCCTCGTCGAAGATGACGGCGGAGTAACTTGGCAGAATCGGGATCAGGCCGCCCTCCAGCAGATCTGCCCGGGTGAGCAGATCCTGCGCGAAGAGCCGGTGATCGCAGACCACCAGATCGGCGGCTTCCCGGTGATGCCTGCGGGCGGCCACCATGAGGCAGTGGCCGCGCCGGGGGCAGGTATCGCAGCTCAGCGACGGATCCCAGCCCACGAGCTCCCAGAGGTCGTCGGGCACGCCGGGCACCTCGGAGCGGGCCCCGGTGGCCGTGCGCCTGGCCCAGTGGATCAGGTCGGACCACCCTTCGGGCTCCTCACCGGGGCCGAAGTCGCCGGCCTCGACCTTCAGTTCGCACAGATAGTCGGCGGGATTGCCGGCCACCCGCACGTCGATGTTCAGGTTCAGCAGCCGGGAGAGCGTCTGGATGTCGCCGCCTGGGCCGGTGAGCTGCGCCTTGAGCACGCTGGAGGCGCTGGCCACGACCACCGGCTTGCCGCGCATGCGGGCGTGGCAGACGGCGGGCAGCAGGTAGGCGAAGGTCTTGCCGGTGCCCGGCCCGGCCTCCGCCATCAGGGTGGCCCCCTCGTTCAGGGCCCGGGCGATGCGGAAGGCGGTGTAGATCTGCTCCTCCCGCACTTCGAAGCCGTGCTCCGGAAGTACATCGTAGAAGACCTGCCCCAGCCAGTCGTTCAACCCCTGCCGGTACGCGGACTCGTTTTGTGCAGCAAACGGCAGCTTGGTCCAGCGAATCTGCAAACAGGACCCCTCCTGGCGGTGCTCTGATAGCCTAAGGATACCCGAGAAGACAGGCATTGGAAAGGGGAGGGGCCGCCACCCCCTCCTCCTGTGTGCGACCTATCTCGTCTGTTCGTGCTGGGTGTTGGTGCCAGTCAGCCAATACGGTCTCTGCCTGACCTGCACCTCTTGTTTGGTCACGATTGTTGCTGCCCATGCGCCGCAGTTCTTCGGGAACGACCGCTCCTGGATCCGTACGGCTGTCCTGCGGTCGAGGGCGCCAGGTTCCGAGGGCAGCAAGTCGCGACTGATGCCACGCCAGAAGGCGACCGACAGCAGGCCGTGCCGCCAGATCGCTGGTGGCGCTCGCTGGTTGGTGACAGCGGCTCCCAAGAGACGCGGGCTCGGGACCTCAGCATGTGGGACGGCTCGGGTCCTCAGCAAGTGGGACCGCACGCGGGGCGTTATGCGGGACTACGCAGGAGGGCGCGGCCATCCACCGGCGCGATGTTGGCGCCGTCCGGATACTGCACGATCCGCACGATGTCCCGGAACCAGGCCAGGTAATGGTCCAGATATTTCGTGGCGACACCCCGGAACCGGCGGAGCCACCAGGTCGGCAGGTTGGGAAACCGGATCGGACCGGCGCTCTCCTCGCTCCCGGCACCGATCTCCGCGGCATCGGTCACCCCGAGCCCGGTCACCTCGGCCCCGGTCACCTCGGCCCCGGTCTCCCCTGCGATGGAGCCGGCGCGCTTGCTCACAGCAGCGATCCCATCGCGGTGTTCATATCCCAGCATCTCGCAGGCTTTTTCGTATTCCTTCCCGCCGAAGGCAAACACGCGGGAACCCGGCCGGACCGTCCGGGCGAGGCCCGAGCCGATCAGTTCCGCGGTGCGCCTGCCCTGCCCCAGGATGTCCAGCTCGTACCCGTTGTCGGTCTCGGCCACCATGACGTTCACCGGCCGGCCGTCGATCAGCAGCCGGAACCCATTTCGGCCGGCGGGGGCCAGGCCGGGGCGAATGGGCCCTCCCGGTCCGATTCCCCGGCGCACGATGTTCCAGTAGCCCCAGCTACCGGGGCCGTTGGTGGTCCTGCTTCCTTTCTCTGAGTACTTCACGTGGAAGGTCTCGACCCTGACGTCACCGCTCAGCTTTCCACGGGCCTGGGCGCTCAGCGGCGCCAGGGCGCGATGGCGCCAGTGGAAGGCCGTGGACAGGGCGATGCCCAGGCGGGAAGCGACCTGGCGCAGCGGCAGGTTGTCCGCAAGCAGTTCGATCATATCGCGCCACTGCTCCTGCTTGCGGATCCGGTACGCCGGGGTGCCGGTGTTGGGGCTGAAGGTCCGCCGGCAGGTCTTGCACAGATACCGCTGCACCCGCTGCCCGGAGGCCATGCGAAAACTGCCGTGCCTGATCACCTGCGCTCCTCCGCAGCCGGGACAGCGCCTGTGCTCTGCCCGAACTGCACCCGGGGTAGCCTCCTGGACCGCCCCCTGCACCACTCCCGGGGCCGCACCCTCCACACAGGGCTCACGCGAACAAGTGCGCGCCTCCGGTGTGGCGACATCCTTCGCAATAGGACCGGGCGGTGCGATGGGAGCGGAAACCGCGTGGGTCAGGCAGATGGGCTCCGGCTGCATGATGGCAGCACCTCTCATGTCTGGCTGATGCTGCCATTTTACACGAACGTCGGTTCGTTGTCCAGCCCTGCGCGGTCACCCGCGCGGGTGATTTTGGCGCCTGATCCGGCGGGCACCCGTCCCCTACCCACAGCGAGCACGAACAGAGCGGATATGTGCGACCAAGGGGGTCTCCCCGGTCTCCCCCGGCCCGGGTGCCACCTGGCTCAAGTAACTACGGCCGCCTACAGTTTCTCGCTCACCGCCTTGGCCTGCGTCAGAAGCAACAGGTAGTCCCGCCCGCCGGTCTTGGAGTCGGTGCCGCTCATGTTGAAGCCGCCGAATGGGTGCACCCCTACCAGCGCGCCGGTGGACTTCCGGTTGAGGTAGAGGTTGCCCACGAAGAAGTGGCGCCGGGCGTACTCCAGGTTGGCCCGGTTGCGGGAGTAAACCGACCCCGTGAGGCCGTACTCGGTGTCGTTGGCGATCCGGATCGCGTCCTTGAAGTCCCTGGCCTTCATGATCGCCAGCACCGGTCCGAAGATCTCCTCCTGCCCGATGCGGGCCCGGGACTCGACGTCCGCGAAGATCGTCGGCTCGATGAAGTAGCCGCCGGTCTCCTTCGCCAGCGGAGACGGGCCTCCGCCCAGCACCAGCCTGCCCTCGGTCTTGCCGATCTCGATGTAGTTCAGGATCGACTCGAAGGCCGCCTTATCGGCCACGGGACCCTGGTGGACCTCCGGGTTGCGGGGATCGCCCTGCAGCAGCTTCTGGGTCCGCTCCACGATGCGCTCGATCATGACATCGTAGACATCCTGGTGGATGATCGCCCGGGAGCACGCAGAGCACTTCTGCCCCTGGAACCCGTAGGCCGACGTCACAATGCCGTCCGCGGCCTCATCCAGGTCGGCATCCCTGTCGACCACGATGGCATCCTTGCCGCCCATCTCCGCGATGACCCGCTTGATCCACTTCTGGCCCGGCGCGATCTCGGCCGCGACCTTGTTGATGCGCAGGCCGACCTCCTTGGAGCCGGTGAAGCTGATGAACCGGGTCTGCGGGTGGCCCACCAGGTAGTCGCCCACCGAGCCGCCGGGGCCGGGCAGGTAGTTGAGCACACCGGGCGGCAGGCCGGCCTCCTCCATTACCTCCGCGAACATCGCGGCCACCACCGGGGTGAGCGAGGCGGGCTTCAGGACGACGGTGTTGCCGGCGACGATGGCCGATGAGGTCATGCCCACCATGATGGCGCACGGGAAGTTCCAGGGCGGAATGATCAGCCCGACGCCCAGCGGCACGTAGTACAGCTCGTTGTCCTCGCCGGGAATCCGGGTCAGGGGCTGGGGTTCGCTGAGCCGGTACATCTCACGGGCGTAGTACTCGAGGAAGTCGATGGCCTCGGCGGTGTCGGCGTCGGCCTCGACCCAGCTCTTGCCGATCTCCACCACCATGGTCGCCGAGAACTCGTGCTTACGGCGGCGCATGATGGCGGCGGCCTTCATCAGCACCCGGGCCCGCGCCTTCGGGCTCACCCGGCTCCAGTCCTCGAAGGCCGCAAGGGCCGCGGCCATGGCCTTGTCTGCCAGCTCCCTGTCAGCCTTGGCCACGGAACCGATGACCTCGCTGGGATTGGCCGGATTGGTCGAGAGGATCCGCTCCCGGGTCATGATCCGTTCCCCGCCGATGATCAGCGGGTACTCCCGGCCGAAGCGGCTCTGTACCAGCTCCAGCGCCTGACGGAATGCATCGCGGTTCTGGGGGAGGGAGAAGTCGGTCAGCGGCTCATTCTGGAACGGCACCACAGCCATGCGCTGCAACCTCCTTCGCACCAAGGGTATTCAATAATGCATATTCCCTGGCAAAGACAAAGCTTCCTGCAAGCGCAGGAAGCCCGTTTGCCGGAGAGGTGGTGCTCACTAGGGAAGCGCACGGATCTGCTTTACGCGGAAGAGCCCCATGTAGACGATCCAGACCAGTGAAATCACGGCGTTCAACGTCAGGGCCAGCGACGGTCCGAGCCGGTCGAACGCCATCCCCAGCGGCCCCTGGCCCAGCGGCATCATCGCCAGTGCCGTCATGGTGTACGCCGACATGACCCGCCCGCGCATGTCGTCCTCCACGTTCGTCTGCAGCAGGGTGTTCAGGGTCGTCTGCCAGGTCATGTTCAGTCCCCCGACGACCACCAGCAGCGCCAGCGACAGGTAGAGGTTGGACGACCAGCTGAAGGCGATGAGCCCGATCGAAAAGAGGATGCCGGAGCCCAGGAGCAGTTTCCCCTTCCACTGGATGTTGGTCGCCGAGGCGATCACCAGCATGAAGATGACGGTGCCGAGCGCCGGCGCGGCCTGCATGAGGCCGGCGGTGCCCACATCGCCCTGCACCACATCGCGGGCGAAGACCGTGATGAACTGCTGATAGGGCCGGGCAAAGAATGAGGTGACCGCGGCCATGGAGATGAGCGCCAGGATCACCGGGCTGTGCCGGATGAAGGAGAGCCCCGCCATGAGGTCCTGCAGCATCGAGGTCTTGCCCCCGCCGGGGTTATGGGGCGGAAACTCCATGAGGGCCAGTGCGATGAAGACGGCGGCAAAGCTGATCGCATTCACGTAGAAGCAGCCGGCAAAGTCGATGAGCGGCACCAGCACGCCGGTCAGCGACGGACCGAACAGTGCGGCGCCGTTGAAGGCAATGGAGTTGAAGGAGATGGCCGCGTGCAGGTTGTATTTCGGCACCAGCTGCGGAACCAGCGAGTGGCGGGCCGGCTGGTCAAACGCCTGTGCACAGGCGGACACAGCGGACACCAGCACCACATGCCACACCTCAATATGGCCCATCAGCGTCAGCGTGCCCAGAATCGCCGCGCTGAGCATCTGAACCGTCTGGGTGACGTAGAGGATGCGCCGCTTCGGGAGCCGGTCAGCCACCGTGCCGCCGATCAGGGACAGGATGATGAGCGGAAACGCCCGCACGAATCCCACGGTGCCCAGCCAGGCTGCGCTGTTGGAGATGTCGTAGACCAGCCAGCCCTGGGCGACCGCCTGAATCCAGGCCCCGGCGTTGGAAACAAGGAAGCCGAACCAGTAAAGCATGTAGTTCCGATTGCGCAGCAGGGCGATGACCCCGCGTTCTGCATTCATAAATCAAACCTCCAGCAGGGCCGCCGCGTTTGCAGAGGAGCCAGCCGTACGCGTCGGCTGGCTCACATGGTCAATCTTTTCGACTCAGTCCGCCGCGCCCCCGCCATCCTGGGCCCCGTAGGCCGCCCGGAGGATCGCCTCCAGGTCGCTCACCCGCGGGAGCCGCGGGTTGGTGAGCGTGCACTGATCGGCGAAGGCGATTTCGGCCATGGCCGGCACCTCACGCTCGAAGGCGGCCCGGTCGATGCCGCATTCGGCAAAGCTGCGCGGCAGGTTCAGCCGGTCCATCAGGACCCGAATGGCCTCAATCAGGCTCGCCACGCCCTGTTCGGGGGTCTCTGCCGGCAGGCCCAGCAGGCGCGCAATCTCGGCATAGCGCTCCGGCGCCCGGTACCTGTCGTACTCCGGGTAGGCGCCCGGATTTGCGGGCTCGGTCGCGTTGTAGGCGATGACATGAGGCATCAGCACGGCGTTGGCCCGGCCGTGCGGCACCCCGAACTTGGCGCCAATGACGTGGGCCAGGGAGTGGTTGATGCCCAGGAAGGCGTTGGTGAACGCCAGGCCGGCGATGGTCGAGGCGTTGTGCATCTTCTCACGCGCCAGCTTGTCGCTGCCGTTCTCGTAGGCGGCCGGCAGGTACTTGAAGACCAGCTCGATGGCCTTGGCGGCGAGCGCATCGGTGTAGTCGGAGGCCATCGCGCTCACGTAGGCCTCGATGGCGTGGGTCAGCACGTCGATGCCGGTGTCGGCCGTCACACCCTTTGGCAGGGTGTAAACCAGTTCGGGATCGACGATGGCGATGTCGGGCGTGAGCTCGTAGTCGGCCAGCGGGTACTTGATGTCCCGCCTCTTGTCGGTGATGACGGCGAAGGCGCTGACCTCCGAGCCGGTGCCGGATGTGGTGGGTATCGCCACGAAGGTCGCCTTCATGCCGAGCCGGGGGAACTTGAAGATCCGCTTGCGGTGGTCCATGAACTTCAGCCGGAGCCCGTCGAAGCTGACCTCGGGGTGCTCGTACATCAGCCACATGGCCTTCGCCGCGTCGATCGGCGAACCCCCGCCCAGGGCGATGATCACATCGGGCTGGAAGCGGTTCATCGCCTCGACGCCCTTCATCACCGTGTCCACCGACGGATCGGGTTCGACCTCGCTGAAAACCTCAGCCTTGATGCCCCGCCGCTCCAGGTGGTACATCGCGGTAGCCACGTACCCGAGCTTCACCATCGTCCCTTCGGTAACGATGAACGCCCGGGTGCCGTGCAGCTTGCCCAGGTAGCCGAGGCTGCCGGGCTCAAAGTAGATGCGGGAGGGCACCCTGAACCACTTCATCGGGTCCTGTCGCACGTTGATCCGCCGGATGTTCAGGAGGTTCAGCACCGAGGCGGCGGGCCGGTAGGGAGTGTCACCCCGGGACCTGTCCGCTTCGTCATGATCCACGACGTGCAGGCAGAGGACAGACGCCAGCCTCGCCCGGCAAAGCGGGTACTCCGGGCCCACTCCCTCCAGCCGGGCGACCAGCAGCTTCGTCTCAGGCGGCACGGTGATGCCCGCCATCGCCGCGACCTTGGCGGCCGGCTGGCCCACCGCATCGGGATGGGCCGCCCGGCGGGATGCGTCCGTGACCGCAGCCTCCAGCCTGACCGTCTCCTCGGGGCTCAGGATGTAGGCGCCCTGGGCCTGCAGCGTCGCGAGCACCTGGTCGAGGTTGGCGCGGCGGCAGACGATCGCATGGTCGGATACGCGGATCAGCCCGTGGTCCGCGGTCTCAGACAGGATGAGCGCCACGTCGGGGTGGGTCATCAGGGCGTTCGTGGCCTCCGCGGTCGGCGTCTCAATCCAGCCGATGCAGCCCGCGGGGGCGCCGGCGCTGACCGCCGCGTCGTGCATGACCTTGGCCGCCGCGGCCGAGCTCCGCTGCGCCCTCGGGTGGAAGCTGAAGACGATGGCGTTGCGCGTCTTCAGCGCGGTCAGCGACTTGATCATGACCGCGGCCGTCGGGTTGGCGATCGGCGAAATGCAGGCAATGATGCCCAACGGCTCGGCCACCTCAATGTAGCCGTCCTCGTAATTCTCGTTTACGATGCCGACCGTCTTGACGTACTTGATGTCGTGGTAGAGATGCTCCGTCGCCAGCAGGTTCTGGATCGCCAGATCTTCATACCCGCCCGTCTGCGTCTCCTCTGCGGCCATACGGGCGAGTTCCATATGCTTATCGATGCCGGCCAGGGCCATGGCTCTGACGATAGCGTCGACCTGTTCCTGACTCAGTTCGGCGAGGCGGGCCTGAGCCTGCTTGGCAGCCTCGATCAGGCGGTTGATCTCCGCTCCTGACTCGGGCACAAATCTCTGGGTGCTTATGGCAAGCCCCTCCTTACCTTGTTAACCACTTCTTGTACGTTTACATGATATCAAGTTAACGGGTATGTGAACAGCCTCATCGCCTAAGTTGGGAGATAGGGATTGTGGCAAGTTCGTACGGACGGAGGAGGGCGGCTCCTCCATCGGTAGGAGAAGCCCTGGACGGCTGACGGTGATCGTGGGGGGCCGACAGGACACGCCGGGTCAATATGAACCTTTCATCCCCTTATGTATAGGGACGTTCCGAAGCAGGCTTTCGTTCAGGGTATGAAAAAAGGACGTGCGGTACACGTCCCTTCTCCTTAGGTATTGGTCGGGGTGACAGGATTTGAACCTGCGACCTCACGGTCCCGAACCGTGCGCTCTACCAAGCTGAGCCACACCCCGATTCAGTTGCGAGCAGTGAGTGGTTGGGCGGCGAGCCTGCTTCGCAAAGCGGTGCCGGGTTTCCCGTCTGAATAGCAGACGTGCTGGCGCACGTCTGCTATTCAAATGGTCGGGCTGACAGGATTTGAACCTGCGACCTCTTCCACCCCAAGGAAGCGCGCTACCAAGCTGCGCCACAGCCCGATGAAACTGGTGGAGCTGAGGGGAATCGAACCCCTGACCTCTTGAATGCCATTCAAGCGCTCTCCCAACTGAGCTACAGCCCCATCCTCTGGGCAGACCGACCGGAGTCGAACCGGCGACCTCCAGAGCCACAATCTGGCGCTCTAACCAACTGAGCTACGGTCTGCGTGTGGATGGCAGGGGCAGTAGGACTCGAACCCACAACCTACGGTTTTGGAGACCGTTGCTCTACCAATTGAGCTATGCCCCTAAAAAACTGGCGCGCCCGGCAGGACTCGAACCTACGACCTCTTGCTCCGGAGGCAAGCGCTCTATCCACTGAGCTACGGGCGCAGTATTGGCGCGCCGGGCAGGATTCGAACCTGCGACCGCCTGATTCGTAGTCAGGTACTCTATCCAGCTGAGCTACCGGCGCAAAGGCTGTGCGGCGAGCGGTGACTCGCCGCTGCTGGAGCTGATGACCGGACTCGAACCGGTGACCTCGTCCTTACCAAGGACGCGCTCTACCTCCTGAGCTACATCAGCGGGGAACAGGAGTGGTGCAGATGGGGAGACTCGAACTCCCACCGGGAGTGGTTACCCGACACGGTCCTGAGCCGTGCGCGTCTGCCAATTCCGCCACATCTGCATTAGCAGCCTCAGGAGGGAGAACCCTCCGTGAGGCGCCCTGGTGTCGGAGGCGGGACTTGAACCCGCACGGTTATCCCATACGCCCCTCAAACGTACGCGTCTGCCAATTCCGCCACTCCGACACTAACAATATGGTGACCCCAACGGGATTCGAACCCGTGTCTCCGCCGTGAGAGGGCGGTATCCTAGGCCGCTAGACGATGGGGCCAGCTTGGTTGGGGATCCTGGATTCGAACCAGGACTACCTGATCCAGAGTCAGGCGGGCTACCGTTACCCCAATCCCCAGTATACACGCAAATGGCCTTCTCGTGAAGTCCGCACTTGCAGGCACGTCGGGCAGCGACCTATTCTCCCCCTTGCGGAGTACCTTCGGCCCTGGAGGGCTTAACTTCCGTGTTCGGTATGGGAACGGGTGATCCCCTCCGGTATCGCCACCCAAAAACGCTGAGGTCTTACCCTCAAAACTGTACAGTGAGGCGTCTGCAGGGGGCGCAGCCCCCGAAGACGCCCGGCGCCAGCAGGTGCTGCGCAGCAGCGCCCCTGTATACGCCGACATGCTTTGCGAAATCAAGCCCTCGGCCGATTAGTACCGGTCTGCTCCACGACTTACGCCGCTTCCACTCCCGGCCTATCTACCTGGTCATCTTCCAGGGGCCTTACTCCCTTCACGGGATGGGAGATCTCATCTTCGGGTCGGCTTCGCACTTAGATGCTTTCAGCGCTTATCCGTTCCGGCCTTGGCTACCCAGCGGTGCCCCTGGCGGGACAACTGGTACACCAGCGGGCCGTCCACCCCGGTCCTCTCGTACTAGGGGCAGATCCCGTCAAATCTCCTGCGCCTGCGATGGATAGGGACCGAACTGTCTCACGACGTTCTGAACCCAGCTCGCGTACCGCTTTAATCGGCGAACAGCCGAACCCTTCGGACCGACTTCAGCCCGAGGATGCGATGAGCCGACATCGAGGTGCCAAACCTCCCCGTCGATGTGGACTCTTGGGGGAG
>JAMNXV010000157.1 GCA_023623185.1 Bacillota bacterium | reverse complement strand
GGCCGCCTCGCTCCGCACCACGCTGTAGGAGAAGTCGCCGATCTGGTTCAGGAACTTCCCCGTGGCGGTGCCCAGCTCCTGCGGCAGCGGCAGGGCCATGAAGTTGGACGCGGCCAGGCTGGCCCGCCGGTAGACCTCCCCCATGTACAGGGCGTTCTGCCGGGTGGACCCGGCCGCCAGGCTCTTGCCCATCAGCCCGCGCATCGCCTCGACGTGGCTGATCATCTCGGCGAAGTTGCGCTGCCGCTCGGCCTCCAGCTCGTAGGCCAGGGCCCGGTACTGCCGGTTCAGCTGGACCGTGTAGGCGCCCCAGACGGCCAGCACCCCGGCCGCCAGGAGCCCGGCGATCACTCCCCCGATCATCCTGCCCCGACGCATCTCGATCCCCCTTTGCCTTCTGCACGTGACGGCGCCTGCGATCAGGGGCGCCCGCTCCAGCACTTCGATTTCAGTGAGCGAACACGCAAGTGCCAGACTCAGTGGGCGCACCCGGGATTGCCGCAGTGAGCGCCAGTGCGATTGCCGCAGTGAGCGAAGACGTTGCCGCAGATTCAGTGAGCGAGGACGTTGTTTCCGATTCAGTGAGCGAACACGTGGTTGCCGATCTGCGTGACGATCGGGCGTGACCAGATCCAGGGGGTGACCGGCTTGCTCGGATTCCAGAAGAAGACCGAGCCGTAGGTGGGATCCCAGCCGTTCACGGCATCCCGGGCCGCCCGCAGGTCATCGGCGGTGGGCGGTGTGTTGTAGATGCGCCCGTTGCTGACCGACTCGAAGGCGTGGGGCTCATAGATGACCCCTTCGAGGGTCTTGGGGAAGCGGGGATCGGCCACCCGGTTAAGCAGCACGGCGGCCACCGCGACCTTTCCTTCATAAGGCTCTGCCTCCGCCTCGGCCCGCACCACCCGCGCCAGGAGATCGATGTTGACCCCCGGCCGCTGCGGACCGACCGATGCGGTTTGTCCGCCGCTGTAGCCGAGCGCGGCCCACGTCTGCGGCCCCACCACGCCGTCCACCGTAAGGCCGTTGCGCGACTGGAAGAACCGCACGGCCTGCTCCGTCTGGCTGCCAAACTTGCCGTCCACCGCGCCCTCGTAGTAGCCCCAGTCCCTCAGCCGCTGCTGCACCTCCCGCACCGCGTCGCCTGAGGCCCCGCGCCGCAGGGTCGGCCGCGCCGCGGCCTCCGCCTCGCCGGGCCCGCGGGGCAGAAGGCTCCCGAGGGCGAGCACGATCAAGGTAAGAAGAAGCACGGGTACTGCCACTTTCTTGCGCACGTCTGCCCCTCCGTCTGCTGCTGGTCTGCACCGTAGTTTTCCCAGGCGCGCCGCAGGTATGTCGGGCGCTGCTGCGCGTGACAGAAAGAGGATGCACGGCGCCTGCCGCAGGTGGACAGAATAGAGCACGGACGATGGCCCGCCAGGAGGGATTTCTGTCATGAAGCGGCGGTACCGCCTGATCCTCCACGCGCTGTGGTTGGCAGCCCTGCTCAGTGGCGCCGCGCCGCCGGTGTCGCTGAGCGGATACGTGCCGGCCGTCGGCACGCGTGTGTCGACCGTGGGCGAACGTGCCCGGTGGCCGTCTGCCGAGGCTGCAGCGCCTGCCACTGCCCAGTCCCAGCAACCGCCGTCCGAACCGGAGAGGCCGCCGGAACCGGAAAAGCCCGATCTCACGTCCCGGCTGCGCGAGATCTACGAGCGCAGGGCCCAGATGTTCTTGGACGGCTGGCAGGGACCGCCGCTCGAAGAGGACTTCCTGCCGGGGCGCAAGACCGCGCAGTGGGCCCTGCTGCACGAGCAGGGCAAGTACAAATACGTGAAGGCGTGGGCGGAGGCCCGGGGCGTTCGCTTCGTGCACGCCCGCACGAAGATCTGGGTGAAGGAGCTCAAGATGACGGAGGACCGGGCCCGCTTCTACGTGGCCCAGTCGCTGGAGCTGGGATATCAGTACCCGGGGGAGGAGACAGTGAACCGCTTCGGCGTGGGCAGCCGGCACATCGTCGAGCTGCACCGGGCGGAGGACGGGCGCTGGCTGATCGGCCTGGAGTGGTACTCCGACCCCCTGGGCGATGAGACAGAGACGCCGGCGGAACTGCCCCGGCCCCGGTCGTCCGGGGGCAGGAGGCATACTGGGTCTCGCACGCTGGCTGCAACTGCTGCTACTGCAACGGCGCACCGCTACGACCGCAGGGGCGCGGTGGAGTACGCCGACACGTACTGCGGCCTGGCCGCCGGATGCGGCAACGACAACAAGTACAACCCCAAGGTGCGCAACTACATGGGCGAGGGCGGCGACTGCGCCAACTTCGTCTCGCAATCGCTCCGGTACGGGGGCAAGCTGCAAATGCCCGGCTTCACCCGGGTCGAGAGCCTGGTCTCGCACCTGCGGTATTCGGGCAAGGGCGACCTGGTGGTGAAGGGCGACTTCGCTACCGTATGGCAGCTCGCCGCCGGCAGGCCGGAGGGGTTCCGCTCCTTCCTCCAGCCCGGCGACGTGCTGGCGTATGAGGAGAAGGGGAAGCTGACCCACTCCGCCGTGATCACCGGCTTCGACAGCCGGGGCTACCCGGTGACCAACTCCCATACTGCTGACCGGTACCACGTGCCCTTCGACCTGGGGTGGGACAAGACGACGATCTACTGGTTCGTGGCCCTGCGCGACTAAACAACGGGCCGGGGGTATTTTTCCCCGGCCCGTTGGATGTTGTCTTGGGTTCGTTGGTGAGATCCCGCCCCATCCGATGCTGTCCCTGCCTCGTTGGTACGATCTCCGCCATCCGATGTTGCCTCTGCCTCGTTGGTGCGGTCTCCGCCCATCCGTTGTTACCTGCCTCGTTGGTGCGATCCAGGCCTGCTGGGTGGTTCGGCGGTCAGTCGCCGACTTCGGTGGCCGCCTCCGCCGGCGTCTGGCCAAGCTCTCGGGAGCGTTCTGTCGCCCGGGCAATCGCCCGGATCAGCGCCTGGGCAAATCCTGCCTCCCGAAGCACCTGAAGACCTGCCGCAGTGGTGCCGCCGGGCGACGTGACCTGCTCGCGCAGCACGGCGGGATCGGCCCCGGTGGTGGCCAGAGTCAGGGCCGCGCCCTTCAGCGTCTGCAGCGTCAGCGCGCGGGCCACATCGGGGGCGAGTCCGACGGCCTCACCAGCCTCGATCATCACCTCGACGATGTAATACACGTACGCAGGGCCGCTGCCCGAGAGGCCGGTTACTGCATCCATGTGCTCCTCGGGCACCGTATATACCTGCCCCACGCTGGCCAGCATCTCAGTAACCAGCCGCATCGCCTCGGGTGTGGCCGCACTGCCGGCGCAGATCGCGGTGGCCGACTCGCCCACCTGACACGACGTGTTGGGCATCGCCCGCACCACCATCACGCCTGCGGGCACCCGCTCTTCAATGTAAGACGTAGAGATCCCGGCGGCCAGCGAGAGCATGATCTGTCCCCTCCGGCACCGGCCGCCGATCTCGGCCAGCAGCCCAGCCACGTCCTTCGGCTTGCAGGCCAGCACCAGCACCTGGCAGACGTCCGCCACGTAGCCCTTGCTTCCAGCGGTGCGCACACCATACCGCCGGTTCAGCTCGGCCAGGCGCTCCCGATCGGAGCGGTTGCTCACCAGCACCTGCTCGGGCCGCACAACCCCGGCGTCCAGCATGCCGCGGATCAGGGCCTCCGCAATCGCGCCCGCACCCAGGAATCCCACATTACCCGTAAGCATCCGCTCCACCTCCGCTCTCTCCGACCAAAGCCCCGTAAACAAGAACGCCCTTCGCCCAACCTGTCGGAAGGGCGAAGGGCATGTAACCTCCGCGGTACCACCTTCATTGGCCGCCTGCGGGGCGACCCACTCAACCGGGCGCTGTGACCCGTGGCCCTCGCTAACGGCTGGCCAGGCCGGGACGGCTCATCGCCGCCGGCTCCGGGGCGGGTTCGAGCGTCTCGTACCGACCCGGGCTCTCAGCGCCGCCACTGGCGGGCCCGGGCTCTCTGCACGGCGGAGGTGCGCCCTACTGTTCCCCATCGTCGCCTTTAGGATGTTAAAGGCATCTTACCAGCAGCGGGGTGCGGCGTCAAGGGGGTTGCTGCCCGATTTCCTTCAGTTTCCGTAGTTTTCGGCTGGCGTGGGTGATTTCCTGCGGTATTGCTTGCAAGTGCCTGCTCTCCCGGGGGTTGTCAGCGTTCCCGGGGGTGCAGTGTGAGCTCGCATGGCGGCACTCATGGGAACGAATGTGCACTTTCCCCAACCCCTTGTCCCACAAGCTTTTCCGGAGCCGCGAACCCTGAATCCCTTGCGCCGCCTGCACTCCACGAAACTGCACAATGTTACCAACGCAGGCGCC
>JAMNXV010000192.1 GCA_023623185.1 Bacillota bacterium | reverse complement strand
ATCCCCTCAGTGCCACCGCGCTGGCCGGATGAAATCGGAAACGGCGGTCGACTTGGATCAGAACCGGTGGTCGGCTTGAACCGGAATCACTGGTCGATTTGACCGGAATACGCACGGGTCCAGCAAGTCCTCAAACCAAAAAATGGCGGGCCTTTCGCCGCCTCGTTTCATGCTCAACTTACTCACCCTTTCATTACAATGATATCTTACCGTCCCTCCCCGCCGATTCCCATAGCCAGTGAGTCGTGCCTCCATCCCAGCCTTTGGTGACCACCGGCCGTACCCGTAGAACCAGCCGCCCCCTTCCGCATGCTCCGCATCCGGTAGGGCGGCGACCCGATCCGTGAGCTAGACCCTATCCTCCCAACGGGCAACTCGCCCGCCCGGGTTTTCGGGCCGGCAACCCAGCAGTGCCACAGTCCCTGGCGGGATGGAATGGGGATGAACCGCCCCCTGCGCGACAGGCAGGACCGGATGTTCACTCTCCCGTATTCTCCAGATGGGAACACCAGGGAAAGGGAGAGCGGGAGACATGGAGTTGCTCGTCATACGCCACGGACAATCGGAGGCCGACCTGACCGGCCGGCACGAAGGGCGTGCCGACTTCCCCCTGACGGACCTCGGCCGGGCGCAGGCGGGCCGGGTGGCCGACTGGGTGGCGCGGCACGCCGTACCCGACGTCATCTGGTCAAGCCCCCTGCTGCGGGCGGCCGAGACGGCCCGGACCATCGCCGCGCGAACCGGCGCGCCGCTCGTCTTCAAAGACGGCCTGATGGAGATGGACAACGGCGTGCTGGCCGGACTGCCCCGGGATGAGGCCAGGAAGAAGTACCCGCCACCCCCGGGCGGGCGGCGGTACCACGAGCGGATTCCCGGCGGGGAGTCGGAGTTGGAGTTCCGCGCCCGGGTGGAAGCGGTCTTCGCTGAACTGGTGCACACGGTGGATCCGGATCAGCGGGTGGCGATCGTGGCTCACGGCGGCACCATCACCATGCTCTTCCGCGCTCTCCTCGGGCTGCCCCTGCAGAGCAACGTCTGGCTGAGCACCGGCGATACGGGAGTGCACCTCTGGCGCATCACGCCTCAGCAGCGCGTGGTGCTGTTGGCCAACTCCACCGCGCACCTGGAGGAGAGGGCGGACAATTCTTGACAGGCCCCTGGGACGCGATGGGTCCGTCCAGTACAGCGGGCAGAGTGGCTCCCTTTCTCGGGGGCGCAATGAGAGTGGTACCGCGGGATCGGCCCGTCTCTCCGGGCATGACGGAGAGACGGGCGTTTCTGTTCTGGAGGGATGGTAAATGCAGGTGTTCCACCTGCAGGTGGCGGCAGCCTTGGCTGGGCCACCTATCCTGCGATACGGAATGGGTCGTCGCGCACCTAGCGTAGGCTCCGGCTTCGAAGATGGGCGACATCGCCTTCCCTTGCTACCCCGTGCCGAGGAGCATGCGCCGGTCGCCGGCCGCCATCGCGGCAGACCTGGCCGTGTCGCCCCGCACAGCTGGGCTGCGCCGGCTCATCGCCGACGGGCAGTGGCCGGGGGGGGGGACGGTGGTCATCGACTTCTCATCACCGAATATCGCCAAACCCATGCACCTGGGCCTCCTGCGCTCCACAGTCATCGGAAACAGCCTGGTCAGGATCTACCAGCACCAGGGCTGGCGCGCCGTGGGCATCAACCATCTTAGCGACTGGGGAACGCAGTTCGGTAAGCTGATGGTGGCCTGCTTTCGTTGGGGCGATCACCGTGCGGGGTAAAGCGGGATTTCTCGCTGGAGGCAGTTCTCGGCAGCCTCCTGGCCGAAACCGGGAGACCCACGCAACGGCAATCTCCCCCACATGCCGCCGTGCCGTGGACGAACTGCGGCGAATTTCGACTTCGCCTGCGCGCTAAGTGGAAATCCGCCGCACTTCTTGCCCTCCCGAAGCCTAACGTGTCAGTGTCCCGTCCCAGGGCTGCGTCGCCGGGGCATGGGGCCCGATGGGTTGCCGGCTCCACGCAACGACTACTTATGGTACTTCTCACCGTATCACTCGGGAAGGTAACAGCCGGCTTATCCGATTCATCCTCTGACCAACAGCTCATCACTACATGCTAGGAACAGGGAAACAAGCAGTTTGCGACCGTGCGGGTCTCGGGATCAGGACCGGCAAGTCACGTCGGGCGATGCCAACACCCGGTAGAGACACGAAACGGCAGGGATGCACACTACCGCGTGCGCCCTGCCGCTGCATGTTGTCCTACCCCAACGGCTTCCTGGCCTCGATCGAGGCAGAGAACACCTGATTCTCCAGGCCTTCAGATGCGCCCCAGGCCTGAAGCAACTGCTGGCTGTCCTGCGGTCGGATAACGATATCGACGAAACCTGCGTCGGCGAGCATCGCTTCCAGTTCATCAATCGTCGCCGCCCCGGCCACGCACCCTGCGTAGAGCGCCATGTCAGCTCTCACCTCAGGCGGAAGCGGCGCGCGACTCACCATGTCAGAAACGGCGATCCGCCCCCCGGGGCGCAGAACCCGGAATGCCTCCTTGAACACCTGCTCCTTCTCGGGCGATAGGTTGATCACGCAGTTCGAGATGATGACATCGACACTCTGGTCTGCCACAGGGAGGTGCTCAATCTCGCCGAGGCGGAACTCCACATTCGTGTACCCACCCGCCCGGGCGTTCTCACGGGCTCGCCTCAGCATCTCAGGGGTCATGTCGACACCAATCACCTTCCCGCCTTCCCCGACCTGGCGGGCGGCGAGGAAGCAATCGAACCCCGCCCCTGATCCCAGGTCGAGAACAGTCTCACCTGGCTTCAGGTTCGCGATGGCCTGCGGGTTTCCGCATCCCAGACCGAGGTTCGCTCCGGCAGGTACCGCAGAGAGTTCGTCGTCCGAGTACCCAATGACCCTCCCCAGGTCATTCACTCCGGCCGCGGAGCCACAGCATCCACCTGCGATCGGGAGTTCTTCGGTCTGCGGTTGAGAACCACAGCATCCTCCCATCTCGCCGTTGGCCGTATTTCGAGCACGTTCAGCATAGCGTTCCCTCACCGCATCACGCAGCGTGTGTGCGTCCATCTCCCCCATGCACCTCCATTTCGTCTCGGGCAACCCTTCAACCCCCGCGCTCGGCTTCACAGTGCAAAGCCTCCCCTAGACATGCCCCCACTCACAGGGGTCACCCATGACAGCAAGTGCTCGGCGGCAGCCGCTGTCACTGCCTGACACGTTGCGCGGCCACCGTCTGATGGCAGACGATCAGGCTTACGCCACCATCTCCGGCCAGTACCGGTGCTTGAGGGCGTACGCCACCTTCACCAGGCCGATCATCACCGGCACCTCAATCAGCGGACCCACCACGGCGGCGAAGGCCGCGCCGGAGTCGATGCCGAAAACAGCGACCGCCACGGCGATGGCCAACTCAAAGTTGTTGCCGGAAGCAGTAAAGGCGAGCGTGGTCGTCTTCGCATAGTTGGTGCCCATCCTCTGGCTCAACCAGAAGCTGATCAGAAACATCACCACGAAGTAGATGATCAACGGAATGGCAATACGGAGTACGTCCATGGGGATCTGAACGATCAGGTTCCCCTTCTGGCTGAACATGACCACGATGGTGAACAGCAAAGCGGTGAGGGTGACTGGGCTGATCTTCGGGATGAACTGCGTCTCATACCACCGCTTGCCCTTGACCCGCACGAGCCCGAGCCGGGTGAGGAAGCCGGCCGCGAAGGGAATGCCCAGGTAGATGGCCACGCTCTCCGCAATCTGGCCGATGGAGATGTTCACCGTCGAGCCAGCCAACCCGAAGAGCGGCGGGAGAACGGTGATGAAGATCCAGGCATACAAACTGTAAAATATCACCTGGAAGATACTGTTGAAGGCGACCAGCCCGGCGGCGTACTGTGCATCGCCCCTGGCCAGGTCGTTCCAGACGATGACCATAGCGATGCAGCGAGCGAGACCGATCATGACCACGCCGGCCATGTACTCCGGGTAGTTGTGCAGAAAGATGATGGCCAGCAGGAACATCAGGCTCGGACCCACGATCCAGTTCTGGAAGAGTGAGAGGCCAAGCACTTTCCAGTCCCGGAATACGTCGGGGAGCTCCTCGTACCGCACCTTCGCGAGCGGCGGGTACATCATGAGAATCAGACCAATGGCGAGCGGGATGTTTGTTGTGCCCACCTGAAAGCGGTTGATGAACCCCTCCACGCCGGGCACGAAGTAGCCAAGGCCCACCCCGAACGCCATGGCCAGGAATATCCAGAGGGTCAGAAAGCGGTCCAGGACTGAGAGGCGCGGGCTTGGTGCCGACATGTTCTGTCCCTCCTCGGTCTCACGCAAATCAGGCACGGAGCAGCGCAGCCAACCGCTCAGGGCCGACCGGCACCTCCGTGAGCCATGGGATCAGTGCCGTCCGTTCCGATAGGTCCTCCGCCACGCGGCGGACGAAGGGCAGCTGCGCCGCGGCACGATGCTGCAACTGCGCATCCCGGGTGCCGCTGGCCAGGAGGCTCTGATTGACCACCCACCCGAACGGCTCAATGCCAGCCCTGCGCAGGTCGGCCTGAAGCCGTTCAGCCTCGGCCACCGGTGTCGCCTCCGCGTGCGTGACCAACAGAATCTTGGTGAAGTTCGGGTCTCGTAGACGGGGCAGCAGGCGGCGCACAGGCTCCGGCGTATGCCCGGCGCTGCGCCGGATCTCCCGGTCATAGGACTCGGCCGCCTCTAGCAGGAGGACCGTGTGCCCGGTGGGGGCGGTGTCCAGAATGACGAACTGCTCGTCCCCGCCGTCCACGCTCTCCGCAAACGCACGGAAGCCTCCGAGAGTGCGGCTCGCTCCGGTCGGCTCACGAGCGCCAGCGTGGACTTCACTGGGTCGGCCAAAGACTGTGCGGTGGCAGCGTAAATCTCCCGCTCCGCCTCCAGCCCGGCCAGCGGCCCCAGGCAGGATGCCCCGTGGGTACTGGTGGCGATGAAGCCAGACCAGGCCTGGGGGAGCGAGAGCAAGCGCAGGGTGTGACCCGTGGGGGCCGTGTCGAAGATCACGTGGTCATAACCCTCGGTCGCACTCGGATCGCCGATGAGCTTGGCAAACTCGTCGAAGGCGGCGATCTCGGTGGTGCACGCCCCAGAGAGTTGCTCCTCCATAGAGGCAACCGCCACTTCGGGCAGGACCCCCCGGTAGGGGCCAACCACACGCCTTTTGTGTGGGACGCTTTCTAGCCCCGGCCCGTCCGGAGCATCGCCGCGAACTCATGCGGTAGGTCGGTCGCCTCAATGGCCCGGACTGCGGCCTCGTAGTCGTACGGGACCTCGACGATCTCGCTGGTGACGTCATTCGCACTGATGTCAAGGATCACGTACGTGGCGTTGG
Organism: Bacillota bacterium; assembly: GCA_023623185.1. GTDB lineage: Bacteria > Bacillota > Sulfobacillia > Symbiobacteriales > Symbiobacteriaceae > Symbiobacterium. The sequence goes on along the minus strand of JAMNXV010000192.1, from coordinate 57,576 downwards.
GATTCCCATGCTTCGGCTTGCCGGCACTCCCCGCGTTGATGACGTGGCTGGCTCCCACGCGCCGGTGGTACGGCTTGTGCGTATGGCAGCAAATCAGCACATGGGCGCCAGTCGCTGCCAGATGGCCGGCGAGAACCTGCTCAGGCACGTCTTCAAACAGATACTCGGTCAACGAAGCCGGGCTGCCGTGGACGAGTACCACCTCGCGTCCCTCGATCGTACGGTGCAACCGGTAGGGAAGGTTGCGCAGAAACGCCTTGTGCGCTTCGCTGGTGTGCTCCTTCGTCCAGGCGACGGACCGTAGTCCCCGGTTCATGGCGTCTTCGTCCGCGTAGTCGCAGCCGCAGGCCATGCGAAAGTAACCGATCGCGTTATCGTAATTGCCCATGATGGTGGGAATCCCCCGCTGCCGAATGGCCTCGATCACATCCCCAGGGTTCGCTCCGTAACCGACCAGGTCTCCCCCACACCAGACCAGATCGACCCCATGCGCTTCGATATCTGCGAGCACAGCTGTCAGGCCCTGGATGTTTCCGTGAACATCCGAAAACACCGCCAGCCTCACAGGCGATCTCCTCCCCCTTGCCGATCGTCAGCAGCAACCTTCGGACTTGATCCCGGCCAGTTCTGGAATGGTGTCAAGGTCCGCATCCAGAAACGCCTTGAACGCCTCCAACCCTTCCAGGAGTCGAGAGCGATTGGCCTGGTAGTGAACCCACATCCCTGCTCGGCGTTCCTTGACCAGCCCGGCCGCCTTCAGCTTGGCGATGTGCTGCGAGACCGCCGGTTGGCTGATTCCGAGAATCGGCTGCAGCTCACATACGCATCGCTCCTGGTCCCAGATCAGCTTCAGGAGTTTGAGGCGTGTCGTATCTGCGAGCGCCTTCATGAGGATCACGTGTTCTTCCATAGGACCCCCTCCCTACGCTATAAGCATATGGTTATGAGCTTGGCCGCGTCAATACGCGTCTTGCACAAGAGCGCCTCCGATCCCAGTAGGCAATCGGCGCCGTATCCTGTGGCCGTGTACACGGCGCCGATCTTGGAGAGTGGCGTGGTTCGGCGGCAATCGTTCCTATCGTCGTAACGAACGAGCGGGGCGTCGCCCAGGTTTTCCCCGGCCTTCGACCCGCTCAACGATGATCAAGCCACCTATGTTGTTTGCGAGATTCAGCAACTACTTGTGGTACTTCTCCCCCCGATTAATCTTGAACCCCCGATAAATCTGCTCCAGCAGGATCAGCGGCACCATCTGATGCAGAAACGTCATGCGCCCCAGCGAAAGCGTCGTATCCGCCCGGGCGAGCACCGCCTGGTCCAGCCCCAGCGAACCGCCGATGACGAAGGCCAGGTTGGAGTCCCCGCGCAGGGCCCGCTCCGCCAGGAAGGCCGCCAGCTCCTCAGACGACATGTTCCGGCCGCGGCCGTCCAGCACCACCACGTGCTCCTGGCCGCCCTGGTCGAGGGCGCGCAGGATCCGCTCGCCCTCCCGCTGCATCACCTGCGCCTCCTGCGCCGGCGATGCGCCGTCCGGAATCGGCTCGTCCGGCAGGGTCACCATCTCCACCCGGGCATAGGGGCGCAGCCGCTTCAGATACTCCTGCACCCCGTCCTGCAGGTACCGCTCCTTCACCTTGCCCACCGTCACCAGCCGAATCCGCAACGCGATACCCCCTCACACATACGTAAAGGCGGTGCCCCGGGGCACCGCCTTTAGTCTTCCGCTAAACCACCGCCGCCCCCTGCCGCTGCATCTTCGCATCGGCGCCCAGGGCCAGCAGCTTCTGCTCCAGCTTCTCATACCCGCGCTGCACGTGCTCCATCCCGTAGATCGTCGTCTCGCCCTCGGCGGCCAGCCCGGCGATCACCAGGGCCGCGCCGGCCCGGATGTCGGTCGCCTCCACCGGCGCACCGTAGAGCCGTTCCACGCCCTTCACGATGGCCGTGCGCCCCTCCACCCGGATCTCGGCGCCCATGCGCACCAGCTCCGGCACGAAGCGGAACCGGTCCTCGTACAGCGTCTCCGTGACATAGCTCGTCCCCTCGGCCAGCGAAAGCATCGCCGTCATCTGGCTCTGGGCGTCCGTCGGGAAGCCGGGGTACGGCAGGGTCTTCACATTGATCGCCTTCGGCCGGCCCCTGCCGATCACCCGCACGGCATCGCCGAGCTCGTGGATCTCCACCCCCGCCTCCCGGAGCTTGGCGATGATCGGCGTGATGTGGGTGGGAATCACATTCTGCAGCGTCACGTCCCCCTGCGTCATCGCCGCGGCCATCATCCAGGTGCCCGCCTCGATGTCGTCAGGGATGACCGTGTGGGTCGCGCCCACCAGCCGCTCCACGCCCCTGACCCGGATCGTGTCCGTCCCCGCGCCGGTCACCTTGCCGCCGCAGGCGTTGATGAAGTTCGCCACCGCCACCACGTGCGGTTCCCGGGCGCAGTTCTGGATGACGGTGGTGCCCTCCGCGAGCGAGGCCGCCAGCATCACCTGGATGGTCGCGCCGACGCTGATGATGTCCAGGTAGACGCTGGTCCCGCGCAGCCGCCTGGCCCGCGCCCGGATGATCCCCCGGTCCACCCAGACCTCCGCGCCCAGGGCCGTAAGCCCCTTGATGTGCTGGTCCACCGGGCGGTGGCCGATGTTGTCCCCGCCGGGCATGGGCACGCTGGCCTCGCCGTAGCGGGCGAGCATGACCCCGAGCAGGTAGTAGGATGCGCGAATCGACGACGCCAGGTGGTAGTCCGGCTCGCCGGGCCTGACCCCGTCGGTGTGTACAGTAAGATTGCCGTTCACAGGGTCCCAGTCCACCCGGGCGCCCAGCCCCGTGAGCAGATTCCGGTACACCTTCACGTCGTGAATCTGCGGCACGTTCTCCAGCCGGCTCGTCCCGTCGGCGAGCAGTGTTGCGGCAATCAACGGCAGCGTGGCGTTCTTCCGCCCACCAACCCGAATCGTCCCTTGAAGGGGGCGGCCGCCGCGAATCGTCAATGTCGTCAAAGCCTTTCCTCCTTGCCGGTCTGGCCATACTTCCCGGGGCACCCGAGTTATGACTCTAGTTCACCATTGAATGCATTTACATAATAGACCTGACCATTGTCCAGCGTGATGCGCCACACCGGAACCGTATCCCAGGCGCTGATCTCCTCTGCTTCCGGCACCGTCACCGAGGGGCCCGAGTAGTAGCCCAGCCTCACGTCCACGATGGTGCGGACGTGCTCGCCGCCCGCCTGCAGATGGCCGGCCAGCCGCAGCAGGGCCTCCGCCGCGGGGCGGACCGCTTTCGCGGCGCCATCCTTGAACCCCACCGGCTCCACCCAGTGCTGCACCACCCGCTCTATCCCCTGCGCCGAGAGGTAGACGCGCAGGTAGCCCGAGAAGACCGGCAGCCCCTCGAAGGCGGGCACGAACTCCACCATCGCCCCGTCTTCCCGCAGGAAGATGCCCGAGAGCTGCACCTCGGCGGGGAGAAGGCCGTGCTCCCGCAGGAAGTCCTCGGCCGCCTCGCGGAGCGCGACGCGGTCAGACAGGTCCACCGGCGTCTGCTCATCCCGGTTAACCGGCACCAGCACCGTTTCGCGCGTTCCCGCATCGTACCGGGCGCGCAGTCCGGCGCCGTCAGCCGCTCCCTCAGAGACTTCGCCGGACGACCCCGATTTGGTGGGGTCTTGCCGAAATTCCACACGTAAGAAACGCATGGGGGCTGGCGTGGTGGGCACGGTGACGCCGCTGGGCAGGAGGAGCCCCCGCTCATCCAGGCGTGCCCGTAGCTGGACCAGCTGAGACCGGGCGGTGGGCTCGCTGGGATCCATCTCGCCTTTCGGACCCCAGAGCGAGTACGCCAGGATCAGGTTGACCACGGCGAAAGCCGCCAGCAGGATGGCGCGCGCCCGCGTCCAGTCCAATGCCCCACCTCCTAAACGAAACAGGCGCAGAAAAGGTTACGGCTAGTCCGCGTTATTGAACGACCTTCGGCGGCAGCGGGTACTCCCTGGCCACGGCGTTCACGTACACTTCGGTCTGGCCCGCCTGAATGACCCATGTCGGTTCGGCCGTCCACGGCTCTCCGGCGTCGGCCGGCGGCTTCAGAAGGTACGTCAGGTACATCGCCCGGATGGGCTCCGTCCTCAGGGCCGGCGCCGCCGGGAGCGCATGGGCCAGCGCGGCCTCGGGCGGCATGAGGGGAAGCGGGTCGCCATCGAACGTGACATTCGCCACCGTGGGCGTGCGTTCGAAGTAGATGACCCGGTCTGTCGCAGAGACGTGCACCTGCATCACGCCGGGCAACGACTGAACCGGATACCTGGCTCCGGTATGAACTTCGAAGGCAAGCTGCCCAAAGCCTGCATCCCGTACGTAGCGATGCAGTACCACATCCTGGGGCCAGCCGCCCCGCGAGCCGACCCAGTTGCCCGCCGCCTCCAGGGCCCGCTCCAGGGTCGGCGCCGCGGTCTCGGCGGATGCCTCCGCCGTCCGGTACTGCAGCAGGCCCGATCCGGTGAGCCGGAGCAGCCGCCTGCCATCGGTCAGGCTTCGGGCGTCGTGCTCGTCGATCTGCCGGACGACGGAGAGGTCCGGGAAGTAGCGGACCTCCTCCTCCCTGAGGTCGGGCATCGAGGTGACGACCGCGGCTGCGGGCAGCTCAGCGATGTCCGGCACCACCAGCCCGGGCGAGACCGTCACGCCCAGCCCGTCCAGGACCAGCTCCCGGTACTGCCCGAAGAGGGCCGGATCCAAATGCTCGATATGGCCGGCCAGCGCCGACCGCTGCGCCTCCGGCAGGTCGGCCAGGAAGAGGTGGAAGCCGGGCGGCCCGGAGAGGTAGACGGCGGCGTGCTCGCCCAGCGTCACGATCACCCGGTCCACCAGAATCGACCCGTTGCGCAGAAACGGGGTCTCCCATTGCAGCAGATCGGCCCACTGGCTGACGAGCAGCGCGGTGGGCAGGTGCAGCTCCAGCGCGGGGGCCGCCTCCTCCCCCCAGGGCACCTGGTCGATGAGCGCCGCACCGCCCCGGACGTCCAGGCCGGTGAGGGCCTTGCGAATCCGCTGCCACGAGGTGCTGTAGGTGGATGAGCCCGCGTGCAGTTCCGCCCGGCTTCCCTCCGCATTCAGCACCACCACCCGCTCGGGCCGGAAGATCTCCGGCATCTCGCGCATGATGGGGACGGGCTGAAGCTGCAGGCTGGGCTCGGTGGTGTCCGGGCCGCTGAAGAGCGGTTCCGGATACCATATGCGCACCGAGAGCAGCAGGCTGGTGAGCACCAGAAGCACGAGCAGCAGGTCCAGAAGCGCCTCGCGCGCCCGGAACGTGAGCTTCATGCGCCGCTCACCTCCCGGGCTCCGGCAGCGGGCAGCGTGAAGGTGACCGTCGTGCCCCGGTCCACCTCTGATTCGATGGAAATGCTGCCGCCCGAGAGCTCGACGATCTGCTTGGCGATGGAGAGGCCGAGCCCGGTGCCGCCCATCGAGCGGGACCGGGCCTTGTCGACCCGGTAGAAGCGCTCGAAGATGCGGGGCAGGTCCTCAGCTGGAATGCCGATGCCCGTGTCCTGAATGGCCACCTGCACCTCGTCGCCGGCGGGCGCCACGGAGATCTGGATGCGCCCGCCATTCGGCGTGAACTCGATCGCGTTGGCCAGCAGGTTGATCACCACCTGCTGAATCTTGTCGTAGTCGCACAGGGCGGCGGGCGTTTCGGGATCCACCTCGCAGGCGACGGCGAGCCGCTTCCGCTCCGCCTGCACGCGGAGCCGGCCCGCGGCCTCGGCCACCAGTTCGCCCACATCCTGGGGCGCGATGGTCCAGCGGCTGGTCCCCTCGTCCATGTGGGTCAGGCGCAGGAGGTCGCGCACCAGCCGGGTCATCCGTTCTGTCTCGCCGTCCACCACCCGCAGGAAGCGGTCCCGCACCTCCGGGTCCTCCGCCGCGCCGTCCAGCAGGGTCTCAACGTAGCTCTTCACCGTCGTCAGCGGCGTCTTCAGCTCGTGCGAAACGTTCGCCACGAACTCCCGGCGCAGGCTCTCCAGCTTCTCCAGCTCCGTGATGTCGTGGAACACGATGACCGTGCCGGCGGGCTGGCGGCCGTCGCTCTTCAGCGGCGTGATGTACGCCTGCAGCACCCGGTCCTTCAGGCGGATCTGCCGGGTGAGCGCGCTGCTCTGATCCCAGGCCTCCGACAGGGCCTCCTCCAGCCCCGAGTCCTCCGCCAGCTCCCCGGGGCGGCGGCCGATGGCCTGCAGTTCCGCCACCTGAAACATCCGCTGCGCCGCCGGGTTGAGCCGGATGATGCGCCCGCTGGCATTCAGGGCCATGAGGCCGTCGGCCATGTGGGTCAGGATGGCCTCGGCCTGGCTCTTCTCGTCCTGAATCTCGCTCATGGTCTCCTTCAGCTGCCGGCTCATCCGGTTGAACATCTCGGCCAGCTGGCCGATCTCGTCGCTCGACCTCACCTGAATCTGCTGGTCGAAGTTGCCGCCGGCGATCTGCGCGGCGGTGCGGGTGAGCTCCCGAATCGGCCCGGTGATGGTGCGGGCCAGGGCAAAGCCCAGCACCACGGTCGAGGCCATGGCCACCAGCGTCGCGACCAGCAGGATGTCCCGCAGGTCCCGGAGCCGGGCGTAGGCCTCCTCAAGGGAGTCCTTCAGGTAGATCACCCCGATGACGTTGTCCGCCACGGTGATCGGCACCGCCTCGTAGGCCATCCGCTGCGCGCCTTCCATGCCCGTTCTCCGGTTGATGTTGCCGAAGAAGGCGGGCGAGACGTCGTCGTGGTTGAACTTCAGGCCCAGCAGCTCGTCCCGGTTGGGCAGGCGCGCCGTCGCGCCGATGACGACGCCGTTGGCGTCCAGCACCAGCACCTCGCCCGGCCAGCGTTCCATATACTGGTCAACCGCCTCAGGGTCGAGGCGGTCGTTGCGGATGAAGTTGGAGAGCTGTCCGGCCAGAAGCTGCGCGCTCTGGTGCAGGTCGTCCTGGACCTTGCCGATGTAGCTGCGCTCCAGCTCCCGCAGAAGGTAGAGGCTCGCCAACTCCATCGCGACCACGATCAGGAGCAGGTAGACGACCACCAGCTTCCCCTGAATGCTGCGGAACACGCTCTGCACCCTTTCCGTTAATCAAACCGCTGGAAGTAGTAGCCCACCCCGCGCCGCGTCTTGATGTACTCGGGCCGCGCCGTGTTCTCCTCCAGCTTCTCCCGGAGCCGCCGCACCGTCACGTCCACGGTGCGCACGTCGCCGTAATAGTCGTAGCCCCAGACCTCCTCCAGCAGCGACTCGCGCGAGAAGACCTGGCCGGCGTGGGCCATCAGAAAGCGGAGGAGTTCGAACTCCCGGGGGGTCAGCTCCAGCGGCTGGTCGCCCTTGCGCACCTCGTAGCTCGTCAGGTTGATGGTGATGTCGCCCTCGCGCAGAATCTCGTCGTTCACGGCCCGGGGCCGGCCGGCCTCGGCCACCCGGGCGCGCCGCAGGATCGCCCGCACGCGGGCGATCAGCTCACGGGGGCTGAAGGGCTTCGTCACGTAATCATCGGCCCCGAGTTCCAGCCCGAGGACCTTGTCCACCTCGTCCTCCTTCGCCGTCAGCATCAGGATCGGCACCGTGGAGAAGCGGCGGATCTCCTTGCATACCGAGAAGCCGTCCAGCTTTGGCAGCATGATGTCGAGAATGACGAGGTCAAAGTGGGAAGCGCGGGCCTTGGCGACGGCCTCCTCGCCATCGAAGGCCATCTCCACCTCGAAGCCCTCGCGCTCAAAGCTGAACTTCAGAATCTCGGCGATCGGGCGCTCGTCGTCCACGACCAGGATGCGATCGGCCATAACGTCCTCTCCTTATCTCTCTTCCAGCAGGCCTTTTCGATCCGTGAGCCGCCCGTTCCTTCCCTAAGCCGCATGCCGCCGGGCCCAGTCCGCCCAATCCGCGTAGATCGCCTGCATGGAGCGCCCCAGGGCCGTTTCAACCGCCCGGTCAAACGGCGCCCCTTCGCCCAGGCGCGCGATGACCTCGGTCACCCCGTCCTCGCCGTACGTTTCAGCCATGTAGGCTACCAGAGAGTAGCTCTGTCGGTAGGCCAGGGGCTGGTTGGGCAGGGCGTCGAAGCGCTCCGTCAGCTCAGACAGGGCGTAGAGCGGCTGATCCAGCGATGCGCCCGCCTCCAGCCACAGATAGCCCGTCGCCATCTCCTCGACGTACTGGGCCAGCCCCTCGGTGAACCAGCGGGGGTAGTTGCCGTCGGTCCACTCGTCCAGCACGTAGTGGGTCAGCTCGTGGGCAATAGGGTTGCTGCGCCGGAACCGATCGGCCAGCTCATCGGCGTCGCGGGCCGCGATCCACACCTTCGGCGAGAGCAGCCCCACCGTCCCCCGCCAATAGACCCCGACTGCGCTCTGACCGCTCTCCCAGCCGTAGGCCGCACGCAGCTCGGTGCGGTCAGGGTACAGGATCAGGGGCACGCGGCCCACGGGCCGGTACCCCACGTGGCTGACCACCAGGTCGTAAACCGACTCCGCATGCGCGAGAATGAGCGGCGCCAGGTCGCCGTCGCCCGGTCGGTGGTACAGGACGAACCGCGCCGACCCCGCCTCCTGGTAGCCGGAGAGGCCAGCCAGGATGCGCACCCGCCCCTGCTGGCGGTAATAGCGATAGGCGGCTGCCCGCGCCTCGGGCCAGCCCAGCAGCGAGCAGAGGAGGAAGGCCCCGGCCGCCAGGGCGGTGAGCAGCCGCTGCGCGCGCTTTCTGTTCATCGCTATAAACTCCTAAAACGATAAGATAGTACATTAACATAGTCTAGTATAATTCACGGCCGGGCGTGCAGCCATCCGCAGACTTTGGCAGACAAGCAAACCGGGGCCGGTCCAGGCGGACGGCCCCGCGATGTCGGTATATGACTTCAGTTCAACCGGCGCAGCTCAGCTGAGAGCTGATCAAACAGGCGCCGGTCTCCCCGGTCAAGGGCGTCGTCGATCTGCCGGAGCAGCTCCTGCCGCCGCGTCACCCGCTCCAGGTCTTCATTGAACACCTCGTCGTGCCAGCGGGCCAGCAGGTCGAGGAACTCCTGCCGCTCCTCGCTCCACTGCGGCGGAGCGGTGGAAAGGCAGAGGGCGATGCGCTCCGGCAGGGACTTCATCAGCTCCACCACCGCCTGCGAGGTCTTGGTGTAGACCTTGTCCCCCCGGCGGAACAGAAACGGCCACGTTCCCGAGCCCTTGGCCGAAACCAGGATGGCGCACTCGGCGCCCGTCAGGTCAGACACCAGGTCAGTGCGACGGAGGATCTCCTCCTTCGACAGCATGAACTGCAGAAATCCGCGAGCCTCCGAGAGCTTCGGCTGGTACTGCTCGAGGAAAGCCTTGATCTGATCAGCCTTACTCTTCGTCCCCCTGGGCCTTTCCATACCGCACCCTCCCTGGAGATGGACTCGAGACGGGGCTGCCTGTGGTCAATGACTTTCCTGAATGATTCGACCAATCCCACCCCGTCTCCTTCTGGCGGGATGCGCCTGGCTGCGCGAGATTTCCCTTTCCTGCTCTATCCTCTCCCCACGGCTGGCAGCACATGCAAGGCGACCGCCGGCAGACTCGCCGGCGGCCGGAAGGCGGCCTGTCCTCCTTACGGATAGTAGTTCAGCGGGTTGACCGGGCTGCCGTCGATGCGGATCTCGAAATGCAGGTGCGGCCCGGTGGAATACCCGGTGTTCCCCACGTAGCCGATCACGTCGCCCTTGCCCACCGTCTGACCGACCGACACGTTGTAGTCGGACAGGTGGGCGTACCACGTCACCATCTTCCCGCCGCCGTGGTCGATCTCCACCATCTTGCCGTAGTTGCCGTTCCAGCCCACGTAGGTGACCATCCCGCTGTCGGCCGCAACCACCGGCGCGCCCGTGGGCGCGGCGATGTCGATGCCGTTATGCCACGAGCCCCAGCGCGGGCCGTAATACGAGGTGATCTCGCCGACCAGCGGCAGGACCAGCGAGCCGCTGCCCAGGTCGGGCACCTGCTTGATGCCCACCCTGCGCACCTGCTTCTTCGGCTCCGCGGTGACCCGGCTGGCCAGCACCTCGGTGCTGACCACCACGCCCTCCTGCCGGCGCTCGCGGACGGTCTTCTCACGGGTCCCCCAGCTCCCGGGCGTTACCACGAACGACTCCCAGGGCCAGAGGCTGTCGTCCTCGATCCGCTCCTCCACAAACGGAATGCCCTCGTACACCACCCGCTGCGAAACCGACTGGGGGTGTACGTAGGGCTCCTTGTACGTGATGGTCAGCTCCTGGCCGATCTGCAGCCACTCGATGTCCACGCCCGGATTGGCCCTGGCCAGCTGGTCCGTGGTCAGGCCGTACTCCAGGGCAATATCCCAGGCGGTGTCGCCCGATTCGACCGTATACGTGGCCACCTTGTCGGTGCCCAGGAGCAGGACGTTGACGGCCTCCTCCACCGTCTTGATGCTCTCCGCCTCCACCTCGCCCGCCTCCCAGGTGACGACCTCGGCGAAGGAGAGGTCCTCAATGACGGTGGCGTCGCTCAGGTACGATTCCCGGTAAGACGCGAGGATGGTGTCGACGACCTCCTGGGCCGCCGCGGCGTCCGCGACAGCCACCACCGGCTCGCCGTCAACGGCGATCACGGTGGCCTCCTTCATGACCGGGGTCATCTGCCCCGCAGTGGGTTCCCCCTGGGGCTCACGGAGCGTCCGGGGCCCCTGCGCCTGGCGCGAGGCAATGTCCGTCCGCTCCCGGTCGGCGCCGTCCGCACTGACCAGCGGGCTGAGCGCATCAGTGGCCGAATCTGTTCCCGACTCCTGCTCATCCGCCGCCACTTCCGGCCGTGAGCTTTGCAGGTTTCGCCAGCCGAGGTCGGCTGCAAGTCCGAGACTGATTACCGCTGCGAGCACCACCAGCAACAGAGGGCGGCGTGGCAAGGCGGGTCCACCTCCTTAGTGTCACAGGGTATATAGTTTCGCCTAGTATACTCTGTTTCCTGCCAGGAGTCTGGAGATTGCGGAACCACTGCCTGACTCTCTTTCTATGATCTGTAAGGCCGTCCCATTCCCTCATTCCGCCCCGTACACCCGCATCACCCTGCCCACGTACGGGTGCGCCGCGCCCAGGTGCGCGTGGCGGGGCCCGCCGTTGTAGGCGGCCAGGGCCTTCTCCCACGAGCCGTACTCCTGGTGGAGCACGTGCAGGTACCAGATGCCCATGTGCAGGTTGGTCCACGGGTCGAACAGGTCGTACTCCGACCAGCCCAGGCGCCCGGCGATCCACTGCGCGGTACCGGGCAGGATCTGCATCAGCCCGGTGTCGTTGTGGCTTCCCACCGTACGCGGGTTCCACCGGCTCTCCACGTGGCCCACCGCGGCCACCAGCCGCGGATCGACGCCGTACTGGGCGGAGAGGTCGAGCACCATCTGCCGGAACTCGGGCGGCACCAGGTCTGCGATGCGCGCGAGCTCCCGCCGCCGCTCGGCGTCCGCCTGCCGGACCAGGAGTTGCTGGGCCGCCGTCAGCTCGGCTGCAGCCTCCGCGGAATCACGGGCGAGCACGGATGCGCTGCGCCTGGCCGCCTGCGCCCGCCGCTCCGCGACCACCAGGTCGTGCTCCGGTATCGTGGGCTCAACGGGCGCCAGGTGGCGCACCTGCGGCACGTCCGCAGCTTCCAGCCGGCCCTGCAGCCCGTGCAGCGTGAAGACGAGCAGAAACACGAGAAGCGCCATCAGGTCTCGGCGCAGGCTGCGCGCCCGGAGCCTCCTGCGAGCCCGTTCGCTTTTCACGAATTACCACCTCAGGAATACTTTACCAGCCCTGCCGTGCGAAAGTTGTCGAAGCCTGTCGCCGGGCGCGAAAAAGCCCCCGAGGCCTCTTGGACCTCGGGGGCCGTCTGGAGCCGATGAGGGGACTCGAACCCCTGACCTGCTGATTACGAATCAGCTGCTCTACCGGCTGAGCTACATCGGCATCGAAAACGGAGACGGCTGCCGTCTCCGCCTGCCTGGAGCGGGTGATGGGAATCGAACCCACGCTTTCAGCTTGGGAAGCTGACGTTCTACCATTGAACTACACCCGCGGCTGCTCGACAACGTCTATTATAGCGGCGGCAAACCCGCAATGCAAGGTAGGTGCGGCTTGAAAATCGCGGGACGGCTGCCAGCCGTCCCGCGCACATGTCTAGAAGATCTCGGAGCGGTAGATCGCCTGGGTCCGTTCGCTGCCCACGCCCAGAATGGAGACCGGAACGCCGGTCGCCTCCTCGATCAGCTTCACGTACCGCCGGGCCCCTTCCGGCAGATCCTCGAACCGCCGGGCGTTGCTGATCGCCTCCGACCACTCCCAGTTGGGGAGCTCCTCGTATACGGGCTCGACCTCGCTGAGGGCCTTCAGCCCCAGGGGAAACTCCCGGGTAACCGTGCCGTCGGGCAGGCGGTAGCCCACGCACACCTTCAGCGTGGACAGGCCGGTCTTGGCCAGGGTGTCCAGGTGCGGCACGGCCAGGTCGGTGATGCCGCTGACCCGGCAGGCGTAGCGAACCATCACCAGATCCAGCCAGCCGATGCGGCGCGGGCGGCCGGTGGTCGTGCCGTATTCGTGGCCCTCCTCGCGGATGCGGTCGCCCTCCTCGCCGTGCAGCTCGGTCGGGAAGGGCCCCTCGCCCACGCGCGAGGTGTAGGCCTTCACCACGCCCACCACCCGCGTGACCTTCGTCGGCCCCACGCCGGCCCCGATAATCGCCCCGGCGGCGATGGGATGCGAGGCGGTCACGTACGGGTAGGTCCCGAAATCGATGTCGAGCAGGTGGCCCTGCGCGCCCTCGAACAGCACGTTCTTGCCGGCGTCCACCGCGTCGTTGATCAGCTCCACGGTGTTGGCGACGTACGGGCGCAGCCGCTCGGCACACTCCAGGTAGGGCTCCGCGATCTCCTCGACGGTGAAGCCCGGAAGGCCGTACACCCGCTCCAGGAGATGGTTCTTCTCCTTCACCAGGGCCGTCAGCTTCGGCAGGAACTCTTCCCGGTCGAGCATGTCGATCAGCCTGATCCCGACCCGGGCGAACTTGTCCATGTACGCCGGGCCGATTCCCCGCCGGGTAGTGCCGATCTTGCGGTCGCCCTTCCGGTCCTCCTCGGCGTTGTCCAGCCGGATGTGGTAGGGGAACACGATGTGCGCGCCCCCGCTGATCCGCAGGTTGGAGAGATCAACGCCCTGGCCCGCCAGCCGGTCCATCTCCTCCAGCAGCTTGGGCGGATCCAGCACCACACCGTGCCCGATGACACAGAGCGTCCCGGGGTAGAGGATACCCGAAGGAACCTGATGGAGTTTATACTGCTTACCGCCGGCCCACACGGTGTGGCCGGCGTTGGACCCGCCGGTTGACCGCACCACCACGTGCGCCTTCTCCGCAAGCAGGTCGACGAACTTGCCCTTGCCCTCGTCGCCCCACTGCGCGCCCATGACCACGACTACTGGCATGTCGGCACCTCCCGTACGAAACACGCCGGGGCCCCGCAGCGGGGGCCCCCGGTCCGCGCTTGCCGATTTCCCAGGCACAGTGTATCATCCGCCCACTCGCGCTGTCAATGCGAAAGCCGAACGTTGTCCACAGCTGTGGATACTAATGTTCGTAACTCGCGACGTCAAAGATTCGCGCGTCGTCGCGGAAACCTTCACCATCGCGCATCACTTTCGCGCCCCTACTGCCGCTTTTGCTCGCGGCCGTACATCCGCTGGATCTCCTTCGCGAAGTAGAGTTCCACCGTCCCGATCGGGCCGTTGCGGTGCTTGGCCAGGATGACTTCCACCATATCCTTCTTATCGGTGTTCTGGTCATAGTAGTCTTCCCGGTAGAGGAAGGCCACCATGTCGGCGTCCTGCTCGAGCGCGCCGGAGTTGTGCACGACGATTCCGTTGGCGACGAAGTTGTTCGTCCCCGGCACAGACATGTCATACACATCCGCTTCGCCGTCTGGCTCGATGCTGACGACTTCGTCCCAGGACACGTCGGCCGCGGCCACTTCTTCCAGTACAGGGTCTTCCAACACTGCTGCATAGGAGGCGAGGACGGGGTGGTGTTTGTTAGCCCCTGCTGACAGAAGCAGGACGGCGCTGCCGGGTACCCGGCTCGGTTTCGCCCGGATGCCAAAACACTTTTCTGTGGCCTCAGCTACAGCCTTCAGATTCTCCTCTGAACTGCTGTAGTAGCGCAGGGGCTGGCGTGGAATGTAGCTTCCATCACCAATCAGGTGTGCCAGCAGAATCAGGTGCTCATCGTCCCAGTCAACCCCTGCTGTGTCCGGATAAGAACGAGGGATCGCGATTCTGTCTCCCGCTTTCAAGTCGCGCAGCGCCGTCCAGCCGTGCAACTGCCGGAAGGGGTGGTTCGCGGTGGCACGGATGACACGCCCGGTCCGGGTGGTCAGCCGGTAGACAGGCCGCGTGCCCACCTTCCACACGCGTGTTGCCCTCGCGACCGTCATGCGCCAGCCGTCGAGCGTCACGACGTCCGGCTGCTCACCGACCAGGTCGGCGATCGGCCGCACATCGCCCGAGGCCAGACTCACCAGGGTATCTCCGGTCAGGCATTCCCGCAGGTCCGAAAGCATCGGCCGCTTGTCCTGCCGCTGCTCCACCGAGCGGGAGAGCTGCGACAGGGCGATGACCGGCACCTTCAGCTCGCGGGCCAGCGCCTTCAGGGAGCGGGAGATCTCCGAGATCTCCTGCTGCCGGTTGGTCTGCTGGCCCGGCCGTTGCGGCAGCGACATCAGCTGCAGGTAGTCCACGATGATCAGGTCGAGCCCGTGCTCCTGCGCGATGCGGCGAGACTTGGCGCGCATCTCCTGCAGGGGGATGTTGGGCGTATCGTCGATGAAGATGTCGCTCTCCCCCAGCACCGAGAGCGCCGTGCCGAGCTTGTGCCAGTCCTGGTCCTGAAGCTGGCCGGTGCGCAGCTTGTGGCCGTCCACGGTCGCCTCAGACGCCAGCAGGCGCAGGGCGAGCTGCTCCGCCGACATCTCCAGCGAAAAGAAGATCACCTTTGCCTTGGCCTGCACCGCGGCGTTGCGCGCGATGTTCAGGGTGAAGGCGGTCTTGCCCACCGACGGGCGGGCAGCGACGATGATCAGGTCCGAGGGCTGAAAGCCCGAGGTCATCGCGTCCAGGTCACGGTAGCCCGACGGCACGCCGGTCGTCCGGCCCTTGGAGGTGTACAGGTGCTCCAGGTGGCCGTACGCCGTCACCAGCGCGTCGCGGATGTGCTGGTACCCCCGGGCCGACCGGCGCTGGGTGACGGCGAAGATGGACTTCTCCGCCTCCTGCAGCGTGGTCTCCACATCCTCGGAGGTGTAGCACTCATCCACGATGCGCCGCGCCGCCGTCTGCAGCCGGCGCAGGGTCGCCTTCGCCTCCACGATCTCGGCGTACTGCAGGACGTTGGCGGTGGTGGGCACAAGGTTGATCAGGCTGGTGAGGTAGGTGAGGCCCCCCACCTCCTCCAGCTTGCCCATCCGGTTCAGCTCGTCCTGCACGGTGATGGGATCCACCGGCTCGCCGCGGTTGTAGATCGCCATCATGGCGGCGTAGAGGTGCTGGTGCCGGTCCGAGTAGAAGTCCTCCGGCACCAGCTTGTTCGCGACCGCGATGACGGCCTCCCGGTCGATCAGCATCGCGCCGAGCACCGACTGCTCGGCCTCCAGGTTCTGCGGCGGAACCCGTTCACTGAAGACGTTCACGGCTGGCTTGCCCCCTCAACGCCGGGCTCGGCCATGACGAGACGCATCGCCTCCTCGATGGTGGCGGCGAAGCAGATCTCGATGCCCGGCACGCGCTGCGGTACGTCCTTGCGGTTCTCCTCGGGCAGGACCACGCGGACCATGCCCGCCTGCTTGGCGCCGTAGATCTTCTCGTACACCCCGCCCACGGCCCTCACCTGGCCGCGGATGGAGACCTCGCCGGTGATGGCGACGTCCTGCCGGATGGGCCGGCCCTGCATGGCCGAGATCATCGCCAGGTAGATGGCCGTGCCGGCGCTGGGCCCGTCGATCCGGCCGCCGCCCACCACGTTCACATGCACATCCCAGTTCGACAGGTCCTCGCCGGTAACCCTGCGTACCACCGCGGCCGCGTTGAACAGCGAGTCCTTGGTCATGGAGCCGGCCGTATCGTTGATGCGCAGCACGCCCTTCCCCTTCTCGCGGGCAGGGAACGCGACCGCCTCAATCTCCAGGACCGAGCCGACGAAGCCCAGCACGCCGAGCCCGAAGATGCGCCCCACCTCCGCGGTGGGCGACGCCTTCAGGGTCACGTTGGGCGCCAGGCGGCCGGCCTGAATCACCTCGTAGACCAAATCCTCGGTGATGGTCACCTGTTCCGCCGGCTCGCCGGCCTCCGCCGCCCGGTACAGGGCGAGGCCGTACGCGTCGGCCAGGATGCCCACCGCCTTGCGCCCCTCGATGGTGTAGTCCGCCAGAATCGCCTCCACGCCCGGGGCCAGACGCACGCCGATCCGCTCGGCGGCCTGCCGCACAATGCGGGCGATGTCCTCCGGCGTGAGCGGCTCGAAGAAGACCTCCGCGCAGCGGGAGCGCAGGGCCGGGTTGATCTCGCTGGGGTCGCGGGTGGTCGCAGCGACCAGCACGAAATCGGCCGGCGCCCCCTCCTCGAACAGCTTCTTCACGTACTTTGGCACGTTGGGGTCGTTCGCGTCGTAGTACGAGGACTCGAAGAAGACCCGCCGGTCCTCCAGCACCTTCAGGAGCTTGTTCTGGAGCATGGGGTCCATCTCGCCGATCTCGTCGATGAACAGCACCCCGCCGTGCGCATCGGTCACCAGGCCCGTCCGCGGCTCGGGCACGCCGCTCTCCGCCAGGTCGCGCCGGGCCCCCTGGTAAATGGGGTCATGGACCGAGCCCAGGAGCGGGTTCGTCACCTCCCGGGGGTCCCAGCGTAGGGTGGTGCCGTCGACCTCGACGAAGGGCGCGTCCTGCGCGAACGGGGTCTGCGGCATCTGCTTGGCCTTCTCCAGCACCAGGCGGGCCACCGTGGTCTTTCCGACCCCGGGGGGGCCGTACAGAATGACGTGCTGCGGGAAGGGAGACGCCACCTTGGCCAGCAGAGCCTGGATCGCCCGGTCCTGCCCCACCACCTCTGCCAAAGAACGCGGGCGCAGCAGCTCCACCGCGGTGCGGTGCAGCGACTTCTGCTCCAGCGTCTGCAGCCACTCCAGGCGCTTCAGGGTTGAGCTGGTTTCGGGCCCTGCCTCCTCCTTCAGCACCTGCTGCTTGATCTCGCGGTAGTAGTCCTCCTGCCGCTCCTGCATGCGGGTCTGGATCTTCCGCTCAATCCGGTCTTCGACCGTGCGCCGGGCCGCGAGGTCGGCCACCGCGTCCTCCAGCTGCTCCAGGATCTCGGGCAGCTCCCGGGGCTCCGGCACGGTGTCGAGCGTCGGGTCCTCATAGACGAGCCGCTGCAGGGCCAGCACCTGCTCCTCCACCCGGTCCGACTTCATCAGCCCGAGGGCGTCCAGCTTGCCGGCCTTGACCACCAGCCGCTCCGGGCCCCAGATGGCCATGAGGAGGTTGAAGAGCGCGCCGACCTGCCGGCCGTGCCGCTCCTCCGGAGTGAGCCTCTGGTTGAGGGACTCCGTATCAGCCGGCTGGGCGCCGCGCATCAGCTTGTCCAGGATCTCCTTCATCATAGGCGGCCGAAGCCCACACCTCCTTCCAAGCGAGGACGGCCAAGTTGACGACGGCCCAGACCGGAAACCGCCGGCCGGGCCGCTGGCTGTCACTCGGGCACAATCTCAACGTTGACTTTGCCGGTAATGTTGTGGCCGAACCGCAGCGTGACCGAGTGGACGCCCAGGGTCTTGATCGGCGTGCTCAGGTCGACCAGCTTGCGGTCAAAGGGCTTGCCGATGTGGCGGGAAATCGCCTCGGCCACGTCCTTGTTGGTGATCGATCCAAAGAGGCGGCCCGCCTCGCCGGACTTGGCCGGTAGCTGTATCGTCTGGCCCTCGAGCTGGTCCCGCAGGGCCGTGAGTTCGGCGATCTGCCGCTCCTTCTTCGCCTTCTGCGCTCTCCGCTCCGCTTCGATGGAGCGCAGGGCGCCTTCGGAGGCGGCCACGGCCAGGCCCCGGGGAATCAGGTAGTTCCGCGCGTAGCCGTCCGCGACCTCGACGGTCTCTCCCTTCTTCCCCGTACCCTTCACGTCGGCCTTCAGAATGACCTTCATTCTTATCCCTCCAGTTAACGGATCTCCTCCGATCGCTTCCACAAACCGTGCCCGAGGCCGCGCACATCGAACACCGTGTCCCACATGGCCAGCAGCACCAGGATGTGCATGCCGATCTGCCCAAGGAGCAGGACGCCGGCCGCCACGATCAGCACGGCCACGCCCTTCTCCAGCCCGCGCCTCCGCAGGTAGCCGTAGGCCACGGCCAGCCCCGCAAGCACCAGGATGAGCATGAGCGGCGTGAACACGTTGAGCAGGAGCTTGCCCCACCAGGGCAGCGCCGTCATGTCGCCGCCGGCGAACAACGGCGCCAGCAGGGCGATGATCGCATACGCCCAGATGAGCCACACCGGCAGCCGGAATTCGGCGAAGGGCGTCGACGGCGGCAACTGGTGGCCGAACCGAGGCAGGATGAGCTTGCACAGCATGTAGTTGAGCCAGCTGCTGAACGCTCCCATCAGGAACAGTGAGGAAGGCAGCATGGTCCAGAAGATGCCCACGGCGTCGCGGCGCAGAAGATCGGCCATCTCCCGGTATAGCTGCGCGCCCTGGGGCGGGGCGGTTCCGCGCTGCGCGGCCAGGGCCTCCGCGCTGTCGGCCACCTGTTCCATCATGACGGCGAAGGTTTCCACCTGGCTCTGGAACGCCGGGGTCTCCATCATGGCCACGAAGGGATCGCGCCCGTCGAACATAGCCACCCGGGTGACCACGTAGGTCAGCGCGAAGCCGAAAAAGAAGGTGAGCACGGCGGCGAGACCGATGGAGAGTGGCTTCCACTTCCGGCGGAAGCCCATTCCGAAGATCAGGCCGGGCAGGATGCCGGCCGGAATGGCCAGGATGCCGGAGACCACGCCGGTGAACGCCATGGTGAAGAGGGTGGCGGCGGTCGCCGTCATCACGGCGATGCGCCCGCCATACCGGACGTAGGCCAGCACCAGCGGGATCGGCATCAGGACGGAGAGCACCGGCACCAGGCTGAAAACCACGGTCATGGCCGCCATCAGCCCGCCAAAGACGAGTCCCTGCAAGCGGGTCGATCGGCTTTCCATGCGGTATGCTCCTTCTGGTGAGCGTTGATGGATGAGCGTTGATGGCTGAGCGAACAGGGGGGCCCGCCGAATGCGGTGCCCCCCTCTTTCCGTTGCGTTAGCCGCTTACTCGACGGTAAACGGCAGCAGGGCCATGATGCGGGCCCGCTTGATGGCTACGGTCAACTGCCGCTGATGGCGGGCGCAGTTGCCCGAGATGCGCCGGGGCAGAATCTTGCCCCGCTCGGTGATGTACCGCTTCAGGCGAGCGGCATCCTTATAATCTACGTGCTCGATCTTGTCGACGCAGAAGCTGCACACACGGCGCCTCGCGCGACGGCCACGTTCACGGCGCATGATGTCTGTCCTCCTTTGGTCCTAGAAGGGGACATCCTCGTCATCGTTGAAGGTCAGCTCGCTGCCCATGCCCTCATCGCGCCGGGGTGCGGGCGCAGTGCCCTCACCGCCTGCGTGGTCACGGGCGCTGTCCAGGAACCGGACCGTACTGGCGACGACCTCCGCCCGCTCCCGCCTCTGACCTTCCTGGTTGGTGTACTGCCGGATCTGCAGGCGGCCCTGCACGGCCACCAGCCGGCCCTTCCGAAGGTAGTTGGCGACGGTCTCGGCCTGGCGCTCCCACACGACGATGTCGATGAAGTCCGTCTCCCTCTCGCCCTGTTGATTGACGGTGCCGCGGTCCACGGCCAGCCGGAGGTTGGCGACAGCCTTGCCGGACGGCGTGTACCGCAGTTCAGGATCCTTGGTAAGGCGGCCAATCAAAACGACGGAATTGAGCACATCCTTACCTCCTCTTATCGGCTTACTCCTCAGGCCGGACGATCAGGAAGCGGACGACCTCGTCGGTGATCTTCAGGACGCGGTTCAGTTCATCCGCGGTCCGGGGCTCACCGGTGAAGTTGACGACCGAGTAGAAGCCCTCGCGCATGTCCTTGATCTCGTACGCGAGGCGCTGCTTCTTCCAGGCATCCTGGCTTTCGATCGCCCCGCCATTGCCGGTGATGAGCTCGGTGATCTTCTCGGACAGGGCCTGAAGACCCGCCTCATCCAGTTCCGGACGAGCGATCACCATCATCTCGTACTTCCGCATAACGGTAGCACCTCCTCCCTCTGGACTGATGGCTCCACTTCCGGTGGAGCAGGGAGGCAGCAGCCCGGGCGGGCTGCGCCCTGTGACGGCACGACCTGCGTGCACATCCAATTCAATATAACACGCGCGGACAGGCCGCGCAAGCCTTTCACCGCGCGTTACTCCGGCTGTTCCCCCAGCTGATCCTTCGGGTAGCGCTCCCGCACGCTCTTCTCAAACTTGGGCCGGGGAATCATCACCCGGTGTCCGCAGCCGAGACACTTCAGCCCGAAGTCGACGCCCGTCCGGTAGATCTCCCACCGGTATGATCCGCAGGGGTGCGGCTTCTTCAACCGCACATGGTCGCCGACCTCGTACCTCACTCGTTCCACAGCCGCATCCCTCCTCCGATGACCACCCGGCGAATCCACTCGAAGGCCTGAATCAGGTAGGGCGGCGTAACCGACTGGTTCGCCATCTCCCCCAGACCCTGAATGCCGAAAACAGACAGGGTCGGTATCACCCAGATCACCAGCAGCGTCAGGGCGAGCACCGCCGCCGTGCCCAGGGCCGCGGCCCCGAGCAGCCGGTCGGCGAGTCCGACGATGGGCAGGCTCTGCAGCACGTCGGCGAAGAGGCCTCCCAGCCACCGCAACGCCGTGGTGAGCAGGAGGACGAGTACGATGAAGCAAATTGCGGTGGTCGCGCCCAGGGCGATCTGCTGGGCGGCCATCTCCACCGCCGGCAGTTCGCCCATCTCGGTGGACACGCGGGCGACGTCCTGCAGCAGCGACTCCTTGTAGCGCAGCGGGATGGCCACCTGGTCCAGCGACGCCGCCAGCGTCTCGCCGGAGCGGGCCGAGCGCTGGATGATGCCGTCGGCCACCCGCCCCGGTATGTTCCACATCCGGTCCAGCCAGGCCACCAGGGGCCCGGTCAGCCGCCCGGCGATCATGACCGCGAGCAGGAAGGAAAGAAAGCCCAGCAGTACGCGCACGATGCCCCGTACCCAGCCCGCGGCCACCGCCACGAGCAGCACGCCGACGATGGCCCAGTCCAGTGCGGTGAAAGCACTCAGGTCCATATTATCCCTGCCTTTACAGCGCTGTTACATCCCGGCGCCCTCAGAGAAGAAGCGCACCCCCCACCGCGACCAGCGCGAGGAAAAGCCCGACCGGCAGGCAGCCGGCGCGCCGCTTCAGGCTGCCGCGCATGGCCGCCATGTCCTGCCTGGCCTCCTCCTGAAAGTGAGTGCGCTTCAGGCGCTGGGCCTTCTTGATGGCCTCCACGGCCTCGTGCAGCCGCCCGAGTCGCTTATATGCCGCGTGGAGGTTTTCATAAAAAGTGGGGTTGTTGGGGTCCAGCGCAACGGCAGTCTTGTATTTCTCGAGAGCGGCCTCGTAGGCCCCGCGGGAGTAATCCAGGTTCCCGAGGTTGCTGTGCGCCTGGGGAAGGTTCGGATCAAGCTCGATGGCTCGCCGCAGGTGGGCCTCGGCCGCCTCCAAGTCGCCCAACTGGGCCAGGATGGCCCCGGTCCGGCTGTGGGCCCAGGCGATGGTCTCGTCCTCCGCCAGGACCTCGCGGTAGAGCTGAAGCGCCTCCTCCAGCCGGCCCCGGGCATACAGGTCATCCGCCTGCTTCAGTACCGGTGACCGCTCCTCCTGTTCCATAAGCGCCTCCTATGGCACTGGCTGCACATAGGCTGCCAGGGATTGCAGTATACTTCCCTGTACCACGGTCCCCGGGGACCGGAGTCGGAGGGAAGGGCCTTGGGTGATGGTGGCAACTTGTCCGCTCGGCGCACAGCCTCCCCGCGCGAGGAGACGCGCATTCATATGGACGACGCGGCGGCCCCCGCGGTGATTGCCGCTGCGCTGGAAAGCTGCGCAGCCGGGCTGATCCACCGGTGCGACGGGATGGTCGCCCTGTGCATCGGATCCGACCGCTCCATCGGCGACGCCCTGGGGCCGCTGGTGGGCAGCCGGCTGCAGGGAGCCCTGCCGGAGGGTATCACGGTGCTCGGCACCCTGGACAAGCCCGTTCACGCAGGCAACCTGACCGATGCGCTGGCCTGGGTGGAGCGGAGGTTTCGGCGCCCCCTGGTGCTGGCCGTCGACGCCTGCCTGGGCAGGGCCGAGTCGGTCGGCTACCTTTCCGTCGGAACGGGGAGCCTGCGCCCGGGCGCAGGCGTGGCCAAGTCGCTGCCGCCGGCGGGCGACGTCTACCTGACCGGCGTGGTCAACGTGGGGGGCTTCATGGAGTATTTTGTGCTCCAGAATACCCGGTTGAGCCTGGTCATGCGGATGGCCCAGGTGGCTGCCGCCGGCCTCGAGCAGGGCCTGCGCGCGCTACTGCTCAGGCAGAGCCAGGGCCACACGGGAAAGTGACGTGATCGCCCGTCCTGTTTGCACAGGGCGGGCGATGCGGCGGTGCTCATTCCTCCTGGGAGCGGACGGGCTGTTGGGGCGTGGACAAGTCAGCCTCAGACATCAGGCTCCTGCCGTGGAAGCGTGCCCCCTCGTGAATGACCAGGTGGCCGCAGCGCACATCCCCTTTCAGGTGTGCGCCGGGCAGAAGCTCAAGCTTTTCGGCCACCTCCACGTCGCCCTGGATTTCACCGGCCATGGCCAGGCTCCTGGCCTTGACAGTGGCCTGGATGCGGCCGGTGGGCCCGATGATCAGGTCGCCGTCATGCTCGATGGTACCCTCCAGGAATCCGTCCACCCGAACGACGCCGGACGACTGAAACGACCCCTTGATCTGCGTTCCTTCGCCGATCAGGGTCTCCACCTTGCCGTAGGACAGGCTGTCTGTTGTGGCTTTCTTGCGACTGCGGAACACGGTCATTCCTCCGGTCATTAATCTAGGTAGGGCTCGGGGTCGACGGCGACGCCGTTCAACAGCACCTCATAGTGCAGGTGCGGTCCCGTGCTCAGGCCGGTGCTGCCGACCCAGCCGATCACATCGCCGCGCGATACCTCCTGGCCCGCTGACACGTTCCAGTCCTGCAGATGGGCGTACAGCGTGCGAAAACCGTAGCCGTGATCGATGATCACGCACTTTCCGTATCCACCGGCCAGCCAGTCGGCGTAAACCACTGTTCCGGCGCCGGTGGCGTAGACCGGCTCGCCGTAATCCTGGCCCATGTCAATGCCGTCGTGAAACTGCCAGCCCCAGCCGAAGGGGCTCAGGCGGGGCCCGAAACCGTCGGTGATCTCGGCGCCGTGCACCGGCCAGCCGGACGGCTTGTGGGCCAGGTAGTGCAGCCTGGCCGCCAGTTGATCCCGCCCGTCCGCGAGAGACCTGGCCGAATCCCGCAGGCGGGCGAGCTGTCCCGCCAGCCTGGCCCGCAGATCCCGCGCGCTCTCCAGGGTGCTGTCCATCGGAGTGGTGAGCCGCCCCAGCTTCAGGTCCATCGCCAGGGTGTTGCGCTTGCCCAGCACATAGGGGCTCACGTCGTCCGGCAGGATGTTGGCCAGACTGAGGGCGGGAACCAGTTGCGCGCTCGTCTCCGGCCCGCCGCGCGCCGCGTCGGCCGCAGGCGCGCTCCTTGCGAAGGAGGAACGAGAGGGCAGCTGGACCTCCTCCCCCTCTGTCATGGTCTCGAGATCCTGTTCCAGCCGCCGGATCTGACTCAACTCCTGGTCAACCTGCTTCGCCGTTTCCTTCATCAGCTCCAGCTCTTCCTGCTGCAGCCTCGCCTGCTGCTTCAGCGCCTCCATCTCCGCCAGCTCGGCCCTGAGCCGAGCGGTCTCCGCCTGGTAGAACCTGAGGCCAAACACAAGCGCCGCGACGACCAAAACCACGAGCCCGAAGCCGGCTGCCAGGAGGGCCGGGTAGAAGTAGAAGCTGTAACTCTGTCGGTTGGTCGATGGCACGACGATGAGCTGTACTCGTCTGGGCCCACGCGGCACCGGGTCTCGCTCCCTTCAGGCTCTCTTTCAGGGCTCTGGCCTGCGGCTGGAAAGACGAAACAGGCAATGTGGGGATTCAACCCAACGTTGCCTGTTTCCTTCCTACTTGTGACTATTGTAGCTACACTTTTTCGTTGCCTATGCCGCGCGCCTGCATCAGCGCCTGCTTTTCCTCATCGGTGAGCACGTAACTGGAGGCGCCGGCCCGGATGGGTTTTGCGTAGGTGCGGCACTCCGTGCGGCCGTAAAGGGAGGTGACCACCACGCCGTTGTCCTGCCCGTCCAGGAGCGCACAGGAGAAGCTGAGGTCTGCGCCCACGTCGGGAAAGGCGTTAAACCTGACGATGCCGATGCGCTGCACGTACTTCTGCGAGGCGGCCTCCAGTTCTGTCAGGCGCCGGCGGAGCGCCTCCTGGGCGGCACGCAGTTCGGCCGTGGCTTCTTGCTGCTGGATGAGCAACTCTTCAATGTTGGCCTGCGTGTTGCCGCTGAGCAGGGTCTTGTACCGCCTGAGGAGGACCGACTGACGCACGAGAACGATGAGCAGGATGATGATCGCCAGAATGCAAAACGCAAGCGCGGTGAATGCCATGGCCAGGGGGTCTTCGTAAAAGGGAACTGCCACCGGGTGGGCCTCCTTCTGTGCTGCCTCATTTCTTCATAAGCCGGGGGCTGACCAGCCCCCGGTTCGCTTGTATTCGTGACCGTGTTATTTAGAAGCCTGACAGGGCCCCGGTGTTCCACGTGGAACACTGGTGCTTCTTATTCCAGATGAACTACGCCGGGCTGCGCCGTGGATCCTCTTGCCGGTGTTTGGATGTTAAACTACGGGGGTCCCGCCGTTAACAGTTCTTCGAGCGGCGCACCCTGCCCTCCGTCGGGGTGCGGTGTGAGCGGCGTTTCCCTTCGCGGCTGCCCAACCCAGTCCCACGACTTGGTGTGACGTATCTCAACGACTAGCTTCCCTACCTGATTCTGGTTCCCTAGCGGTGCCGTGTGCGGAACATCAGTTTGGTTTTCTTGATGAATGGTGTCACAGATGCCACCAGCCTCAAGGTCCTCAGCAGAGCCACATCTCTCACGGTGGGATGACTCGTGGCCCCAAACGCATTCGCCCGTGCGGTTGTGATGTTCCACGTGGAACACCTGATAGACGCCCCGACAGGGGCGCCGGTTGCTGCTCAGGCGGGTGTTCACTCACGAAAGGGCGTCGGCCTGGCGTCCGTATGGCTCGTCTGCTGCAACAAGCCCGCGTGATCGACAGGGGCCTGGACCTGGCGGGCGCGCCCGAGATTGGTCGGACGCACCCTCCAACACTGTTCCGCGTGGAACATCGACCTGGGATCTTACAGGGGGCAGCCCGGGGTGCCGGGCACGGCTTCAGCCCAGCTGGCGCCGACGCCTCCAGGAAATAGCAACCTCGGTTCAGGGCTGGATGACCAGGGGCGTCCTCTCAGTTCGCAGGCGACCGGGGTCCCTTCTCCCCGCCAGAGTGTTCCACGTGGAACATTAAGGCCCCGGTTCGAGGGCGCTCAACTTCGCTGGCACCACCCGCTCGCAGCCGCTATGTGCCACCGTCTTCCATTACCGGTGAAGCGTCAGTGTTCCACGTGGAACATCCTGCCCTGCGGCTGTCGGGGCTTCAGGGACATTGCCTTCGGCTTACGCTGGAAGCTTGTGTGTTCCAGCCG
Organism: Bacillota bacterium; assembly: GCA_023623185.1. GTDB lineage: Bacteria > Bacillota > Sulfobacillia > Symbiobacteriales > Symbiobacteriaceae > Symbiobacterium. Next base: position 31,638 of record JAMNXV010000192.1, on the reverse strand, counting down.
CTGGTAGCCAGGAGCTTCTCAACGAATTCCCGCCTGTTGCCGCCTCCGGTCAGAATCGTGGTCCGCTATGGCCTTCGACTGTTCCACGTGGAACATCATCCCTCTCGCCTGCCTCCGTACGATCAGTTAAGTTCCGTCGGGTAGATCCTCTCATTAACACAGTGTTCCTCATGCAACAGCGGGCCCTCGCATAACCAGGCAGGGCCAACGGATTCCTTCTCCGGTACCGGGCAACTGGAGCCGCTGTTCCACGTGGAACATCTTGTTGCTTTCGTATCAGGTCACGGCCGTGTGCCCCGGAGGCACTGATCCCCATCCGTGTCGGCTGTTCCTGGCCACATGTTCTCCTTGGCCCGACCGTGGCCTCAGCGGCGCTGAATCCTGCCATCTGCCCTTGCCTGAGCTGTGATCACTGTTCCACGTGGAACATCGCGGTTCGCCACCCTGCTTTCAGTACCTGAGTGGAAACAGCCGCACCTGAGTCCATCCATCTCTCAGTGTTCCACGTGGAACATTCCTCCCGCAACACAGCCGAAGAATGCGGGACGCGGGTTTGGCGTCGCCCACCATACTCTTCACCAACCGAGCGAGAACCTGCGTTTCTGCCGTAACAGAGTAGTCCTGCAATCCTCCGCCCGGGTTGCAGTCGCTGTTCCACGTGGAACAATGCCGTCGTCAGTCCAAGCACTGGGCCTGAAATGGCCAGCGAGCAGTGAGATTGGCCGGACATCATGTCACCCATCCACCTAGACACTCGGCTCCCAGGTAGCATTCGTACCTGATGACGTTCCCTCGCGAGGAATCCAACACCTGTTGGCCAGCCACTGTTCCACGTGGAACATCATCCACCCGCCCGATTGTGCTGTGTAACCCTCAACTCGCCGCCACCACTTCAACAGACGACCCTCTGCCATATGCGATGCTCGATCGCCCTGGCAACGAGCCGACAACTCCACTGGTATCGGTCCACTGTTCCACGTGGAACATCACCACATCTGGTGCTACCTACCCCCCGTGGCTCCTTCACGAAGGCCGGCACACTGTCACAGTGTTCCACGTGGAACAACACGCCACTGCGCCCACTGGGAGAGGACGGCCAGACCGCCAAGGCCGAGAGCGCGTCTGCGCCACTGTTCCACGTGGAACACAACACAAACCACACGACCAAATTCCTGCTGCCAAGGGTACACGACCGCGGCCAGCTTCCTAGAAACTTCGGCATACATCCAGCCAGGCCCAAGAGAACACGTCGGCCAGGACTCACGCAGCCGGCCGACAGGAGGACCGTTCTCCCTGTGTTCCACGTGGAACATCGCTCCACCTGGCCCCCACTGGCATGGCCTGCCGGACACCTAAGCACGAGGGCGTTATCGTTCCACGTAGAGCGCCAGACCTTCCTCCACCCTTGCGACAGGGACAACGCCCAGGGGCCAAGGCCGCGGTGAACCGCCACTTCCATCGCCCGGAGGTACACCCATGGCGACCATGAACCCGCCACCGTGTCGCCGCTCCGGGCCGGACCAGCACCACAAGTGTTCCACGTGGAACATCATCGCCTCCTGAGCGCCGCGACGCCCGCGTAAGGAGACTTCTGCCAACTGAGGAGTGCAGACATCCCGCCAGCCCTACGTGAGTCGTGATAGCCAATTCCCGTACCCGGCCAACCGGACCGCGTCCTCGTGCCGCTACCCCATGAATGAGCACAGCCTGCCGCGTTGTTCCACGTGGAACATCGACCGCCATAGTGTCCACAACGAAGACCGGACCCGCAACTAAGCGGGCGTCCGTCACTGTTCCACGTGGAACACTGCACCTACATCGAGTGGTGGCCGCCCTTGCAGTCACCACCTGGCCTCGCCCCGCTCAACCCCGCAAGCAACGTTGCACCGTAATCACCCCGTTCCCCGGGGACTGCACGTAAAGCAACCCGCGAACGAAGGGAGCGCCAGCCACCCACGGCTCTGGGAAACCACACCCCCAAAAACACAAGTGTTCCACGTGGAACAGCGCAGACGGCATAGCAGCCACCTCAGTTCCACGTGGAACACACTACACACGGAACGGCTCACGCGGCGGCCTCAGGCCCGCGTCGCCCTGGCTCATGCCGAGCACGTCCAGCAGTCGGTTCAGCCCTTCCTCCCCGAAGAACGTGATCTCCACACGGCCCCGCTCCCCGGTCCAGTGCAGCTTCACCGGCGTTCCCAGCTGCTCCCGCAGGCGCTGCTCCACAGCCGCCAGGTCGGGCGGCAGCTTCGCCCTGGACTTCCCCCGGGGGGCCTTCTCGCGCTTCTCCCGGGGCCGAAGCTGCTCCTCCAACTCCCTTACCGAAAGCCCCTCTGCCACCACCTTGTGCGCCAGGGCGACCTGCCTCGCAGGATCCTCAACGCCCCCGAGCACCTTCGCGTGGCCCATCGACAGACGGCCGGCCCGCACCTCTTCCTGCACCGGGTCCGGCAGCTGCAACAGCCGCAGCGTGTTGGCCACCTGCGACCGGCTGCGGCCCAGTCGCTTCGCCAGGACCTCCTGCGTGAGACCGAAGCTCTCCATGAGCGTGCGATACGCCTCGGCCTCTTCGATCGGATTCAGGTCCTCCCGCTGCAGGTTCTCGATGAGCGCGATCTCCATGCGCTCGGCCTCGGTGAACTCCCGCACCAGGACCGGCACCTTGGTGAGGCCCGCCAGCTGCGCGGCCCGCCACCGCCGCTCACCAGCCACGATCTCGTAGCCCTTGCCCGCCTTCCGCACGAGAATCGGCTGCACGATCCCGTGCTCCTTGATCGAGAGCGCCAGCTCCTCCAGCCGGACCTCGTCAAACTCCTTGCGGGGCTGATTCGGATTCGGCTTGATCTGCCCGATCTCCAACTCCACCACGCCTTGCCGTTCCCGCTCGGCGGGGTCGATCTCCGGAATCAGGGCGCCCAGGCCCCTACCCAGCCCTTTCCTCGACACGCTCGATCACCTCTCTGGCCAGTTCCAAGTACGCTTCTGCACCCTTCGAACGGGGATCGTACAGCGTGATCGGCAGACCGTGGCTGGGTGCCTCGCTCAGCCGCACATTCCGGGGGATAATCGAGCGATAGACCTGCCCCGGGAAGTACCGCTTCACTTCCTCCACGACCTGGATGCTCAGGTTGGTCCGCCCATCAAACATCGTCAGGGCCACACCCTCCACCTCCAGTGAAGGATTGAGGGCCTCCCTGACAAGCCGGAAGGTATCCATGAGCTGTGTAAGCCCTTCCAGCGCATAGTACTCGCACTGAATGGGGATCAGAATCGAATCGGCTGCCGTCAGGGCATTGATCGTCAGCAAACCCAGCGACGGCGGACAGTCCATCAGCACGAAGTCAAACTGATCACGCACCGGATCCAGCGCCTGCTTCAACCGACTCTCCCGTGCGATCCGCGGCACCAGCTCGATCTCCGCACCGGCCAGGTCAATCGTCGCAGGCACCACCTGCACGCCCTTGACCTTGGTCTCCACCACGGCATCCAGCAGGGGAAGTTCGTCCAGCAGCACGTCATACACCGAGGCCTTCAGGCGCCTCCGGTCAAGACCCAGACCCGACGTGGCATTCCCCTGGGGGTCAATGTCGATCAGGAGGACCCGCTTGCCCAGGTCTGCCAGGCAGGCGCTCAGATTCACGGCCGTGGTCGTCTTCCCGACCCCACCCTTCTGATTGGCGATAGCGATGACACGACTCACTGCTGACACTCCTTCCGTGACGGCACCGGTACGGCCGCGCTGGAGCACAGTGCCCTTCAACTCGTAATTGATTCGTCATCATACTACCCGTTCCTGCCCCCTCCATCCGATCCCACCTGGACCGGCGCCGTTCCGAGTTCCTTGTAGCCAAATGGAGGTGAGAGCACGGAGATTAACTCAACGGCGCGCGAAGAGACGGCCGGGGGCGACCAACAGAAGGCACGAACAGCGCGAATACCCCATCACGGACTCCTCGCCGCGGTCGGCCCACAGCGAATGCAAACAGCAAACAGCACGCGCGAAAATGGCGCCGCTCCCGGCGGCGCCAGCCAAACATATGTTTGTTTAGAACGAACCGCTCAGAGCCCCGCTGAGGCCCTTTCTTCACCCCCGGAATACCCTCGCATGCCTCTTTCGCCATTTCCCCGTTAAGGCCCCTGACGGCCTCCCAGTGCCGTTTTTCACAACGGGCTCTTCGCGGGCACGCCGGCCCTGCGGGGATAGCCCTTGGGCGTCGGCTTCACCTTGCGGATGAGCACCAGCGACCGGCGCCCACCCCCGCCGGGCAGTTCCAGCTGGCGCACTTCCTCCACCTTTCCGCCCAGCATCGCGACCGCCCTCTCCGCGGCGAGAATCTCCTCCCCCACCGACGGGCCCTTCATGGCGAGGAAGCGACCACCGACCTGCGCAAACGGCAGGCAGTACTCCGCCAGGACCCGCAGCTCCGCCACCGCGCGGGCGGTCACCACATCGTACCGCTCCCGGTGCTCGGTCTTCCGCCCCATGTCCTCCGCTCGCCCCGACACCACCTGGTAGCCCTCGCCGCCGGTCAGCGGCCGCACCACCGACTCGCCGACCTCCTCCAGGAAGCGGCACCGCTTCTGCAGGCTCTCCAGCAAGGTCAGCTCAATGCCGGGCACAAGGCACTTCCACACCACCCCGGGGAAGCCGGCCCCGGTGCCCACATCCAGCACCCGCTGCCCTGGCGCCAGGCCGAGGACGGCCAGGCCGGCCGCCGAATCCAGGGCGTGCTTGATCACCATCTCCCGGGGTTCGGTGATGGCCGTCAGATTCATGCGCTCGTTCCAGACCCGCACCAGATCCAGATGGCGCAGCACCGCTTCCAGCCCGGCCGGCTCCGCCGCAACACCCAGGGCGGACAGCCCCTCCTCCAGCAAACCCCGGTACTCTGCCGCTTCCATCGCTCCGTCACGCCTCCTCCGCGCCTTGCCGCGACCGCGCCATCCGATCCAGATAGACCATCAGCACCGCCACGTCCGCCGGGGAGACGCCCGAGATCCGGCTCGCCTGGCCCAGCGTCTCGGGGCGGATCTGCGACAGCTTCTCCCTGGCCTCCATGGAGAGCCCCTTCAGCGAAGCGTAGTCCAGCGAAGGCGGAATCCGCCGGGCCTCCATCCGGCGCATCCGCTCCACTTGCTGCTGCTCCTTCGCGATATAACCCTCGTACTTCACCTGGGTCTCCACTTCCCGCCGGACGGATTCATCCAACTCCGGCCGGCCCAGGCCCATCTCCACCAGGTGCTCGTACCGCACCTCCGGCCGGCGCAGGAGCTGCTCCAGCGTCACGCCGCTCTTCAGCGGCGCCGACCCCAGCCGCTCCAGCACCCGCTGCACCTCCGGCGTCGGTCCGGCCACCGTCCGAACCAGCCGCTCCCGCTCGGCGGCGATGCCGTCCCGCAGCGCGACGAAGGCCTCCCACCGGGCGTCGTCCACCAGCCCATACGCCCGCCCCTTCTCGGTCAGCCTGAGGTGGGCGTTGTCCTGCCTCAGCATCATGCGGAACTCGGCCCGTGAGGTCATCATCCGGTACGGCTCCGGCGAACCCTTGGTCACAAGGTCGTCGATCAGCACGCCGATGTACCCCTCGGACCGGTCGATCACCAGCGGTTCCCTTCCTTCTACGAAGCAGGCGGCGTTGATGCCGGCGATCAGCCCCTGCGCGGCCGCCTCCTCGTAGCCCGACGTGCCGTTGATCTGCCCGCCGCAGAAGAGGCCCCGCACCAGCTTGGTCTCCAGCGAGGGCTTCAGCTGCGTGCTGATGATGTAGTCGTACTCAATCGCATAGCCCGCCCGCATCAACTCGGCCTCTTCCATCCCCGGCACCGTGCGGACCAGCTCAATCTGCACTTCCTCCGGCAGGCTGGTGGATAGGCCCAGCACGTACATCTCGTGCGACTCCCGCGACTCGGGCTCAAGGAAGACCTGGTGGCTGTCCTTGTCGGCAAAGCGCACCACCTTGTCCTCCACCGACGGGCAGTAGCGCGGCCCGCGCCCCTGAATGATGCCCGTGAACATGGGCGCCCGGTGAAGGTTCTGCCGAATCAGCTCGTGGCTGCGCGGCGTGGTCGCCGTCTGCCAGCAGGGCAGCTGCTCCCGCTCATCCCGGGGGGACATGAAGCTGAACCGCAAGGGTTCCGGGTCGCCGTCCTGCCGCACCATGCGGCTGAAGTCCACGGTCCGCCCGTCCACCCGGGGAGGCGTGCCCGTCTTGAACCGCCCGACCTCGAAACCCAGGGCCTTCAGGCTGGCGGTGAGCCCCACCGCCGGCGCCAGCCCGCCCGGTCCCGACACGCGCTGCACCTCGCCGATGATCGTCTTGCCGTGCAGGTAGGTGCCGGTGCTCAGCACCACGGCCCTCGCGGCGAAGAACAGGCCCGTCGAGGTGATCACCCCGCGCACCCGCCCGTCCTCCACCACGATCTCCTGAATCATGCCCTGCTTCAGGTCCAGGTTCCGCGTCCGCTCCAGCACCAGCCGCATGGCCCACGCGTAGGCCCGCTTGTCGATCTGCGCCCGCAGGGCCTGCACGGCCGGCCCCTTCCCCCTGTTCAGCATGCGCATCTGCAGGAAGGTGGCGTCCGCGGTGAGCGCCATCTGCCCGCCCAACGCGTCGATCTCCCGCACCAGGTGGCCCTTGGCCGGCCCGCCGATGGACGGGTTGCAGTTCATCGCCCCGACGTTGTCCAGGTTGGTGGTGAAGCAGGCCGTGCGCATGCCCAGGCGGGCCGCCGCCAGCGCCGCCTCGATGCCCGCGTGCCCAGCGCCGACCACGATCACGTCATATTCCTTCGTGATGCCCATCCCACTCACTTCCCAATGCAGAACCGGCTGAAGATCTGGTCCAGCAGCTCCTCGCCGGCGGTCTCCCCGGTCACCTCTCCCAGAGCCATCCAGGCCGCCCGGAGGTCAATGGCCACAAGCTCCACGCCGAGCCCCTGGGCCAGCGTCTCCTGCGCGTCGCGCAGGTGGTCCGCCGCGCGCCGGATCGCCTCCGCCTGCCGCGCGTTCACCAGCATCTCCTCGCTGGCGTCGAAGGCCCCGGCCACGCGGGCGATCTCCGCCTCCAGGGCCTGGAGCCCCGTACCCCGCTCGGCCGAAACGCCCACCACCGGCGCGCCGCCCAGACCCTCTCGCAGCTCCGCCACGTCGAACGCCGGGTTCAGGTCGATCTTGTTGACCACCCCGATGCGGGCCGCTCCCTCGGGCAGTTCGGCGATCCACTCCCGGTCCTCCGGCCCCAGGCCCTCGGCGGCATCGATCACCACCAGCACCAGGTGCGCCTGCGACAGGGCCTCCCGGGTGCGCGCCACCCCGATTCTCTCCACCGGGTCGTCGGTCGCCCGCAGGCCTGCGGTGTCGTGGAGCTGCACCGGCACACCCCCGAGCTCGATCCACTCCGCGATCACATCGCGGGTCGTGCCGGGAATCTCCGTCACGATCGCGCGGTTCTCCCGCACCAGCCGGTTAAGCAGGCTCGACTTGCCGACGTTGGGCCGCCCGGCCAGCACCGCCCGCAGCCCCTCCCGCAGGATGCGGCCCGCGCGCGCCCCGCCCAGGAGCCGCTCCACCTCCGCCAGGCACTGGGCGCAGCCGGCAGCCACCTCCTCCCGGGTCTGCACCTCCAGCTCCAGCTCGGGGAAATCGATGTCGGCCTCCAAGTGGGCCATCATCTCCATGAGCCGCTCCCGCAGCGCGCCGATCGTCTGCCGCAGGCTGCCCCCCAGGTGGGAGACCGCCGCGGCCATCGCCCGGTCGGTCTTCGCCCGGATCAGATCGATGACTGCCTCCGCCTGCGAGAGATCCAGCCGCCCGTTGAGGAAGGCCCGCCGCGTGAACTCGCCCGGCTCCGCCAACCGGGCCCCGGCCTGCAGCGCCTGCTCCAGCACCCGCTGCACCGCCAGCTGCCCGCCGTGGCACTGCAGTTCCACCACGTCCTCGCCGGTGTATGAGCGCGGGCCCCGCATCACGACGGCCAGGGCCTCGTCGACCCGCTCGCCGCCCGGCGTCACCACCCAGCCGTAGGTCACCGTGTGGGAACGCCGCCCTCCAAGCGGCCGGCCCCGCTGCGGCCGGAAGATCCGTTCGGCGACCTTCAGGGCGTCGGCCCCGCTCATCCGCACGATGCCGATGCCGCCCTCCCCGGCGCCGGTCGCGATGGCGGCGATGGTCTCCTCCGCCACGGCTTGCCCTCCTTTCAAGAAAAGTGGCCGGGTAGCAATGCTACCTGGCCACCGGCACCCAGTCTAGTCTTTCTTATATATGACCACCCTGCGAAACGGGTCCTGCCCCTCGCTGGTCGTTGTCACGCCCGGGTGATCACTCAGGGCCAGGTGAATCACCCTGCGCTCCTGGGCGCTCATCGGTTCGAGCACCGCCCGCTCGCCCGTGCGCACGACCCGGTCCGCCAGCCGCCTGGCCAGGTTGGTCAGGGTCTCGGTGCGGCGTTTCCGGTACCCCTCAACGTCCAGCAGGATGCGCGGCCCCTGGCGTCCGCTGCGGGCGGCCACCAGGTTGGTCAGGTACTGCAGCGCATCCAGCGTCTGCCCGTGATGGCCGATGAGGATGCCGGCCTCCTGGCCGGTGATGTCAACATGAATATACTCCCCGTCCTCGCGGATCTCCATCCGTACGCCGACGCCCATCGCTTCAAAGACGTCGCCCAGGAAGGCCTCCACCCGCTCGGACCGGCTCTCCTTCAAAGTCACGCGAACGGTAGCCGGCCGCGCTCCGATGCCGAGGAAGCCCCCCTTCCCCTCGTCCAGCACCTCAACGGTAACCCGGTCTGACGGCACACCGAGGGCCTCCAGCGCCAGCGCCACCGCCTCGTCTACCGTGCGGCCGCTCCGTTCCACGCTCTTCATTTTGGTCACGCTTCCCCTTTCGAGCCGAGGCTGCCCTTAAACCGGGGGAACCCCGGGTAGATTGCTTGCTGGATCAACCCGAAGAAGGTGCTGACCACCCAGTAAAGCACAATCGCCGACGTCGGCATGGTGAAGGCGATCCAGCCGAACATGATGGGCATGATCCACATCATCGTCCGCTGGTTGGGATCGGTCGTCCCCACGCCGGTCAGGTACTGCTGCAGAATCATCGACACGACGGTCAGAATGGCCAGCGGGATATCCCGCTGACTCAGATCGGCCCACAGGAACTGATAGGTATAGTTGAACTTCGTCGGATCGAACGCGTTGAAGACCGCGAACAGCGCGTAGAGGATGGGCAGCTGGACGAGTAGCGGCAGGCAGCCCGAGAACGGGTTGACCTTCTCCCGCTGGTACAGCGCCATCAGTTCCTGATTCATCTTCTCAGGATTGTCCTTGTACTTCTCCTGGATCTCCTTCATGAGCGGCTGCACTTCCTGCATCCGCTTCATCGAGCGCATCTGATAGACCGTCAGCGGCAGGATGACCACGCGCACGACCACGGTCAGCAGGATGATCGCCAGGCCGTAGTTGCCCGTGAACTTCAAGAACACTTCCAGCAGTTTCGTCATGGGCTGAACCAGCCACTCGGGAACCAAGAACGAGGTGATCAATATACGGAAACCCCCCAAGTAAAATCGGGATGTAGCCTGCTAGGGAACGGGATCGTACCCTCCCGGATGGAAGGGATGGCATCGCAGCACGCGGCGCACGGCGAGCCACGTCCCTTTCAGGGCCCCGTGCTTGCCGAGCGCTTCGTACGCGTATTGGGAACAGGAAGGGTAAAAGCGGCACGTCGGTGCGCCCTTCAGCGGTGAGATGTACCGCTGATACGCGCGTATCAACGCCATCAGAATCCGCGCCATGGCCGTCTATCCTTCCCGCAAGAGCAGACCCGCTCGTTCAAAGAGTTCCTCGACCTTCTGCCGGAGTTCGGGAAACGGCATGTCCACCGCGGCCTGGCGGGCGATGACCACGATGTAGTATCCCTGCCGGACCCGTGGCCACATCAGGCGCACGGCCTCGCGCAGGCGCCGCTTCACCCGGTTTCGCACCACGGCCTTGCCGAGCCGCCGTCCCGCCGCGAAGCCCACCCGGGTGGGCGTTCCCGCTTTCTGCTTCAAGACGTGAACCACCGCAGCCCGGTTCGCGACCGACCGACCATGTGCGTAGACCGACTGGAAAGCCAGCCGTGACTTGAGCCGATAAGCCTTCTTCATGGGTATTAGCAGAGAGTTCGCCTTGAGACCGGCGCTTCCCTCTCCACCCTCTCCTTTTATGGAAAAAGAGCCACGACGGGAGGCCGTCGCGGCTTATACGGTAAGGCGCTTCCGACCCTTCAGGCGCCGGGCCTTCAAGACCCTGCGGCCGGCCCGAGTGCTCATGCGGCTCAGGAAGCCATGAACCCGCTTACGCGAGCGATTATGCGGCTGGAACGTGCGCTTCAACCGGAACACCCCCTAACCGGTACCGCAAAAAGACACACGCGGATTATACCGAAGTCAGGTACTGCTCGTCAAGCCAGATCGTACCGGTGGAAAAACGGGGCCCGGTTCGCAGCGGTTCTTCCCCAGTTTCCACACACAGTCCATCCCCAGAAACGGGCGGCTGTGGATTCCAGTTCACAGCTTATCCACGCGCGGGCAGGAGGTTATCCGGAGTATGCCGTACCCTTTCCCCAGACAATGAAACGAGTGGGGATACCCCGGGCAGAGTTTGTTGATAACTTTCCCGCGCTCTGGTATGATCAAGTCAAGCCCGTCCACCTCCGCGAAGCGGGGGTCGGAACAGGCTCACATCTTTTTATGCACAAGTTGTGGACAAGGCTGTGTATAAGATGTTGATACGCCGCGGTCGTGCTGGCGATATTTTCCGTACCGAGGGGGCCACTGCACTATGAAGACGGAGTTGTCTGAAGTATGGCAGCAGTGCATCGACCACCTGGAACGACATACCTCGAAGACTGCTGTTGAAAATTGGGTGCGGGCCACGCGTCCCGTGGCAGTGGTGGAAGACACGATCATCGTCGGTGTACAGGGGGAATTTGCGAAACACCGCATGGAGTCGCGCTACGCTCCCCTGCTGCGCCAGGCCCTGCGCGATCTCACCAAACGCAACATGCAGCTCAAGTTCGTCGCCAATCCCAACGTCATTGAAGAGCCGGCCACAGATCCCGTGGAGGGCCCCAACATCGCGGAGCTGCAGGCCGGCGCCACTGCCCCAGCCGCCGAACAGCCCGTGCGCCTGTTCGGCTACATTAACCCAAAATACACCTTCGAAACCTTCGTCGTCGGCAACAGCAACCGGTTCGCCCACGCGGCCGCGCTCGCCGTCGCCGAGGCGCCCGCGCGCACGTACAACCCCCTCTTCATCTATGGCGGCGTCGGACTGGGCAAGACCCACCTCATGCATGCGATCGGCCACTACGTGCTGCAGCACAACCCCACGGCCAAGGTCGCGTACGTCTCCACCGAGACGTTCACCAACGAGTTCATCATGGCCATTCAGAAAGGCTCCACCAGCGCTTTTCAAAACCGTTACCGGAAGGTCGATGTGCTGCTGATCGACGACATCCAGTTCCTGGCGGGCAAGGAGGCCACCCAGGAGGAGTTCTACCATACCTTTAATGCCATCCGCGAGGCCAACAAGCAGATCGTCATCTCCTCCGACCGGCCGCCGAAGGAGATTCCCACGCTGGAAGACCGCCTGCGCTCCCGGTTCGAGTGGGGCCTGATCTGCGACATCCAGCCCCCCGACCTGGAGACGCGCACGGCGATCCTGCGGAAGAAGGCCCAGAATGAAGAACTGCACGTGCCCGACGAGGTGACCAACTACATCGCGACTAACATCGAGACGAACATCCGCGAGCTCGAGGGGGCGCTCACGCGGGTGGTCGCCTATGCCAACATGCTCAAGTGTCCCCTCACCTACGACCTGGCCGTGGAGGCCTTGAAGGACATCCTGCCGCCGCACCGGCCGAAACAGATCACCATCGACGCAATCAAGCAGGTGGTGGCCGAACACTATAACATCCGGATGCAGGACTTCGAGGTGCGCAACCGCTCCCGCGCCGTCGCCTACCCCCGCCAGATCGCCATGTACCTCTCCCGGGAGCTCACCGACAACTCACTGCCCAAGATCGGCGAGGAGTTCGGCGGCCGCGATCACACCACGGTCATTCACGCCTGCGAAAAGATCGCGAAGGAGATCGAGAAGGATCCCGCCTTCGCGCACACCATCGAGCAGCTGATCGCGCGCATCCGCGCCGAATAGCGGCGCGTCCCCAGCGAATTGGGCCGGTGTGGACAGATCGCGCGGCAATACCCACAAGTTATCGCGCCCCGCGATTCCCGCCGCTCTAGTTATCCACGGGCTTTTCCACATATCCACAGCCTCTACAATGATCATTGCTACAATGACCATTGTTACTAACAGGTAAGGTATGCGCCGTTTTACCCGAAAGGTGCCACAGAGGGAGGGCTTCGAGTGAAGATCCTGATCAGCCAGGAGAGCCTGAATGCGACGCTCGCCACAGTTGCCAGGGCCGTCTCCACCAAGAACACGATCCCGGTCCTGTCCGGCGTCTATCTCTCCGCCCGGAATGGAAACCTCACCATCCGCGCGACCGACATGGAGCTGGCCATCGAGGCCGTCACGTCCTGTGAGGTAATCAGCGAGGGCGAGATCGTCCTTCCGGCCCGCTACTTCGCGGATCTGATCCGCCGCATTCCTTATGGAAACATCGAGCTCTCCGTGGACTACCACAACCACGTGGCGACCCTGCGGTGGGGCCGCTCGCAGTACGTGATTCACGGCTTCGCGGCCGACCAGTTTCCCGCCCTCCCCGACGTTGACGGGGCCTCGTCGTTCACCGTCAGTCAGAGTCTATTGCGGGATCTCCTCCGTCAGACCACCTTTGCCGCCGGCCACGACGAGTCCAAGCCCTGGCTCACCGGCGTGCTGTTCAAGCTGCGCGACAGCACGCTGACCGGCACCGCCACAGACGGTGTACGCATCGCCTACGCCGAGACGGCCGCAGAGAATGCACAGGGCCACAGCTTCTCGGTGATTATCCCCAGCCGGTCGCTGAACGAGCTGACCCGGCTCCTCACCGGCGACGAGGAGAGCCAGGTCCACGTGGCCGTCACCGCGAATCAGGTGTTCTTCGACCTGGGGAACGTGCGGGTGATCTCCCGCCTCCTGGAGGGCCAGTATCCCGATGTGATGCGGCTGGTGCCCCAGACCTACCCCACCGAGGCCGTGCTGCCCGGCGACGAGTTCATGGAGGCCCTGGAGCGCGCTACCCTGATCACGAAGGACGGCGCCGTCAAGATCAGCTTCCAGGCCGACAAGGTCACCATCACCTCCAACACCCCGGAGGTCGGCCAGGTCTATGAGGAGCTGGCCGTCAGCAGCATGACCGGCGATCCGCTGGACATCGGGTTCAACGCGCGCTATCTGCTGGACTTCCTCAAAGTATTGGAAGAGAAGCAGTTCCGCTTCCAGTGCTCGGGCAGCCGCAACCCCGCCCGGCTCCAGCCGGCCGACAGCAGCCAGTTCCTCTACGTCGTGCTGCCCCTGATCACGCTCTAGGGAAATCCCGCCATGGCCGAAGAGATCGTCACCATCCACACCGAATACATCACCCTGGACGCCTTTCTGAAGTGGACGGGCGTGGCCGCGACCGGCGGCCACGCCAAGGCCCTGATTGCCTCCGGCCTGGTCGCCGTCAACGGCGAGCCCGAGCGCCGGCGCGGCCGCAAGCTGCGCCCGGGCGACCGCGTGCGCGTGGAGGGCGCCGGCCTCTGGCTGCTCCGCCGCGAGGGGGAATGAGGTTGTATCTGGCCACGCTGCAACTGGGCTCCTTCCGCAACTACGATTCGGCGACCGTCCACTTCTCTTCGGGACTGAATGTTCTGTACGGTGACAACGCGCAGGGGAAGACCAATCTGCTCGAGGCGATCCACTATCTGGCCACCGGCAGGAGCCACCGCACCTCCCGCGATCAGGACATGATCCAGGAGGGCAGGGATGAGCTCCTGGCCCGCGCCGAGGTGGTGCGCAAGACCGGCACCATCGACCTGGAGCTGCGCTACGGCCTGAAGACCCGCAAGCAGCTGAAGATCAACGGCATCGCGGAACGCAAGATCGCACGCCTGGTCGGGAGCCTGGCGGCCGTGCTGTTCTCGCCCGACGATCTGCAGCTGTTGAAGGGGCCGCCCTCCGGCCGCCGCCGCTTCCTGGACATGGAGCTGTCGCAAATCTCCCAGACCTACCTTCATCACCTCATGGCCTACAACCGGCTGGTGGCGCAGCGCAACACGCTGCTGAAGGAGTCCGTGGTGGATGAGGGGCTGCTGGCGATCTACAATGAGCAGCTGGTCGAGACCGGGGCCCGGCTGGTGGTCCGCAGGGCCGAGGCGATTCGCCGGCTCTCGCCCATCGCCGCACGCTACCACGAGATGCTGGCCGAGGGCCGCGAGGATCTGCGGCTCGCCTACCACAGCCAGGGCGTCGGCGATGAAGACGAGGCGGCCGACCTGGAGAGCGTCCGCCGGCGGCTGGAGAGGGCCCTGGCGCGCGTTCGCCACGAGGAGCGGCGGCGCCAGGTGACGCTGGTGGGTCCGCACCGGGATGACGTCGGGTTCTGGATCGCGGGGCGCGACGCGCGCCTTTACGCCTCGCAGGGCCAGCAGCGCACGGCCGTCCTGGCCCTGAAGCTGGCGGAGCTGGACTTCATGACCCAGGAGATCGGCGAGTCCCCTCTGCTGCTCCTGGATGATGTCGCATCGGAGCTCGACCCGCATCGCCGGCACTACCTCCTGTCGGCCGTGCGGGAGGGGGTCCAGAGCTTCATCACCTGTACCGACCTGGAAGACCTGATGGTGCGCGAGTGGCCGGAAAGCCACCGCCTGTTTCGCGTGCGCGCGGGCACGGTAGTCCTGGATGACAGGGGGTTGGGCTGATGTACCTCCACGTGGGAGCTGACGTGGTGGTGGGACTGCGTCAGGTGATCGCGATCCTGAACCTGCGCAGCGCCAGAAGGGGTGGCGCGACGCTGGAGCTGCTGGAAAAACTGAAACAGGAGAACCGCCTGATCCAGGTGGAGGGCGGCGAACCCCGCAGCCTCGTGCTCACGGACCGCGGCGGCATCCTGTCGCCCATTTCCGCGACGACGCTGAAGCGGCGCAGCGTGTCCGCGGCGCACTTCGGCTAGCGTTCCGGGGTCCGAGTCTGTCACTTGTGATAACTCTTGCGATGTGATAGCATTGCTCTGATATTGAAAGCGCTACCTAAATGAGGGAGGAACCTCTGTGGCTGACGAAAGGAACAGTACCCAGCCCGCGATGCACCATCTGAACACCCACGGTACGGAAGAGTACACCGGGGAGCAGATTCAGGTGCTCGAAGGCCTCGAGGCGGTGCGCCGCCGGCCGGGCATGTACATCGGCGGCACCTCGCAGCGCGGCCTGCACCACCTGATCTGGGAGATCATCGACAACGCGGTCGACGAGCGGCTGGCCGGGTTCTGCGACACGATCGTGGTCACCCTGCACAGCGACGGCTCGCTGTCGGTCCTGGACAACGGCCGCGGCATCCCCGTGGACATACATCCCAGCACGGGCATCTCCACCGTCGAGACCGTCTATACCGTCCTGCACGCCGGCGGCAAGTTCGGCGGGGGCGCCTACAAGGTCTCCGGCGGCCTGCACGGCGTGGGCGCGGCGGTGGTCAACGCGCTCTCCGAAAAGCTCTACGTACAGGTCAGGCAGAACGGCGGCGTCTACGAAGTCGAGTTCGAGAACGGCGGCAAGGCCCGCTACCCTCTGCGTCGCACGGGCGACACCAAGGAAACGGGCACCTACGTGCGCTTCTGGCCGGACCCCGCCATCTTCGAGTCGGTGGAGTTCGATCCGGAGGCCATTGTGGCGCGCCTCAGGGACACCGCCTTCCTCAACCAGGGGCTGTTCATTCGCTTCATCGATGAAAAGGAGAATGCGGAGTACCGCTTCAAGTACAACGAGGGCCTCCAGACCTTCGTGCAGTACCTGAACCGGTCCCGGGAGCCCCTGCACGCCAAGCCGATCTATATCTTCAAGGCCACCGACACCCACGAGATGGAGCTGGCCATCCAGTACACCGACGCGTACAGCGAGAATATTTTAAGCTTCGCCAATAACATTCGTACGATAGAGGGCGGCACGCACGAGACGGGCCTGAAGAGCGCCCTGACGCGGGTCATCAACAACTACGCCCGGAAGCAGAAGCTGCTGAAGGAGAACGAGGACAACCTGGCGGGCGAGGACATCCGCGAGGGCATGACCGCCATCCTCTCTGTGAAGATGCAGGATCCCCAGTTCGAGGGGCAGACCAAGACCAAGCTGGGCTCCTCCGAGATGGAGACCTTCGTCGCCAGCGCGGTGAGCGAGGGGCTTTCCGAGTTCCTGGAGGAGAACCCCACCATCGCCAAGCGCATCGTGGAGAAGGCGATCAGCGCGTCGCGGGCCCGCGAGGCGGCCCGCAAGGCCCGGGAGCTTGTGCGGCGCAAGAGCGCCCTTGAGATCACTGCGCTGCCGGGCAAGCTGACCGACTGCTCCTCCCGGGATCCGTCCGAGTCGGAGCTCTTCCTGGTGGAGGGCGACTCCGCAGGGGGCTCCGCCAAGATGGGCCGCGACCGGCGCACGCAGGCGATTCTGCCCCTCAGGGGCAAGATCCTCAACGTCGAGAAGGCCCGGATCGACAAGATCCTCTCCAACGAGGAGATCCGCACGCTCATCACAGCCGTGGGCGCGGGGATCGGCGATGACTTCGACATCTCCAAGTGCCGGTATCACAAAGTGATCATCATGACCGACGCCGATGTGGACGGCAGCCACATCCGCACCCTGTTGCTCACGTTCTTCTTCCGCTTCATGCGGCCCCTCATCGAGGCGGGGTATCTCTACATCGCCAATCCGCCGCTGTACATGATCCGGAAGGGCAAACAGGTTTACTACGCCTACTCCGAGCAGGAGAAGGACCAGATCATTTCCCGCATCGGCGGCGTGACCGACAAGCCGCAGCGGTACAAGGGTCTCGGCGAGATGAACCCGGAGCAGCTCTGGGAGACCACGATGGATCCCTCAAAGCGGACGCTCTTCCGGGTGACGATGGAGGACGCCGCCGAGGCGAACAGGATTTTCGAAACCCTCATGGGAGAGAAGGTCGAGCCCCGCAGGGAGTTCATCCAGCGGAACGCCCACCGCGTCCAGAACCTCGACACCATCGGTTAGGCGCTGGACCGACTCCCCGTTTAGGAGGACAAGCTTGTGGCCGGAGACTTCGCACAGCGGATTCTGGAGAAAGAGATCCAGCAGGAGATGGAGACGTCGTACCTCACGTACTCCATGTCCGTCATCGTCGGCAGGGCCCTGCCCGACGTCCGGGACGGCCTGAAGCCGGTGCAGCGCCGGATCCTCTATTCCATGTACGAAAGCGGCAACACCGCGGACAAGCCGTACCGCAAGTCGGCCAAGACGGTCGGTGACGTGCTCGGTAAGTACCACCCCCACGGCGACTCGGCCGTGTACGATACCATGGTGCGCATGGCGCAGGACTTCGTGCTGCGCTACCCGCTGGTGGACGGCCAGGGCAACTACGGTTCCATCGACGGCGACCCGCCCGCGGCCATGCGTTACACCGAGGCGCGCCTCTCAAAGCTGGCCCATGAGATGCTGGCCGATATCGAGAAGAACACCGTTGACTTCGAGGACAACTTCGACAACAGCGAGAAGGAGCCGACGGTGCTGCCGTCGCGCTTCCCCAACCTGCTGGTCAACGGCTCCACGGGCATCGCGGTGGGCATGGCCACCAACATCCCGCCCCACAACCTGGGCGAGGTGATCGACGGCATCGTCCGGCTGATCGACCAGCCCGACGTCAGCATCGAGGAGCTCAACAGCATCATCAAGGGCCCGGACTTCCCCACCGGGGCCCTCATCCTCGGCCGCGACGGCATCAAGAAGGCCTATCAGACCGGTAGGGGCTCCATCACCATGCGGGCCCGGACGCAGATCGAGACGCTGCAGAACGGCCGCAACCGCATCGTGGTGACGGAGCTGCCCTACGGCGTCAACAAGGCCAGGCTGATCGAGCGCATCGCCGAGCTGCACCGCGACCGGAAGATCGACGGCATCACGGACCTCAGGGACGAGTCCGACCGCACCGGCCTGCGGATCGCCATCGAGCTCCGGCGGGACGCCAACCCGCACGTGATTCTGAACCAGCTGTTCAAGTTCACCCAGCTTCAGCAGAACTTCGGCATCATCATGCTGGCCCTCGTGGAGAACCGGCCGCGGCTGCTCAACCTGAAGCAGATGCTGCACCACTACGTGCAGCACCAGGTCGAGGTCATCGTGCGCCGCACCCAGTTCGACCTCGAGAAGGCCCTGCACCGGGCCCACATCCTCGAAGGCCTGCTGAAGGCCCTGGACATCATCGACGAGGTGATCAACACCATCCGTTCCTCGCCCACGACGGACGAGGCGCGCACCCGCCTGATGAGCAACTTCGGGTTCACCGAAGTGCAGGCGCAGCACATCCTGGACATGCAGCTCCGCCGGCTGACCGCCCTGGAGCGGGAGAAGCTGCAGGACGAGTACGACGAGCTGCAGGACCGCATCGCCTACTACCGGGCGGTGCTGGGGTCCCAGAAGATGCAGTTTGACATCATCAAGCAGGAGCTCGGCGAGATCAAGAAGAAGTACGCCGACCCCCGGCGCACCCGCATCACCGCGGACGACGGCGAGATCGACATCGAGGACCTCATCGCCGAGGAAGACGTCGTGGTGACCATCTCGCACACCGGCTACATCAAACGGGTGCCGCTCAGCACCTACCGCTCGCAGCGGCGGGGCGGCCGCGGCGTGCAGGGCGCGGGCACCAAGGAAGAGGACTTCATCGAGCACCTCTTCATCACGACCACGCACCACCACATGATGTTCTTCACCGACCAGGGCCGCGTCTACCGCGTGAAGTGCTACGAGATCCCCGAGGCCTCTCGCCAGGCCCGCGGCACGGCGATCGTCAACCTGATCCCGCTCCTGCCGGGCGAGAAGGTGAACGCGGTCATCCCTGTGAAGGAGGTCGAAGAAGAGGTCGCGTACATCTTCTTCGCCACCCGCAGCGGCTGGGTGAAGAAGACCGCGGTCACCGAGTTCGAGAATGTCCGGTCGACCGGCATCATCGCCATCAAGCTGGAGGAGGGGGACACCCTGGTGGGCGCCCGCCTCACCCGGGGCAACGACGAGATCATCCTGGTCTCCAGCGCCGGCTACGCCCTGCGCTTCCACGAGGACGACGTGCGGCCCATGGGGCGCGACACCCGCGGCGTGAAGGGCATCGCGCTCGGCCCCGACGAGTACGTCGTGGGCATGGACGGCGTGCTGCCCAACGCGGACCTGCTGGTGGTGACCGAGACCGGCGTCGGCAAGCGCACCCTGCTCAGCGAGTACCCGACGTACCGGCGCGGCGCCAAGGGCGTCATCACCATCCAGCTGGTGGAGGAGCGGCATGGCCGCCTGGTGGGCATCAAGGTGGTCACGGAGGGCAACGACCTCATCCTCGTCTCCGAGCAGGGGGTCCTGATCCGCATCCCCGTCGAGGAGGTGCGGCGCATCGGGCGCAACACCCAGGGCGTGCAGCTCATGAACCTGGACGCCAACGACAGGGTTTCGGCCGTCGCCCAGGTGGTCACGCGCGACGACGACTAGCGACCATCAGCCGGGTGCGGGACTCCTCCAAAAGTAGGATCTTTTTCAGAGACGGTTGCATCTTGTGAAATCGGGTGCTATACTGCACCCTAACATCGCCCCATGACGGGGGAAAAGGGTTCCGTTGCGGTCTGCAGAGAGCCGGCGGCGGGTGCAAGCCGGTGGCCGTGGAATCTGTTCCGCCCCCCGAGGGTCCGGGGATGACCCGGTCGGGTTCGGCCCGTTATCGCCGAGACGAGTGGGCTGCCGGCTAGGCCGGCGCCAATGTCCGGGTGGCACCGCGGGAGTCTAGCTCCCGTCCCTGACGCTGGGGGCGGGAGTCTTCTGTTTCCGCCGGTGGGGCATGGCGCTGTCCTGCTGCAGCCAAGCAGGGTGGCACCGCGGGGAAAGGGCCCCGTCCCTGGCAGAGCCGGTCAACGCGCACGCGACCGGACTGCCGGGGGCGGGGCCTGAGTTTTTTCGAAGGGGAGGCAGATTGATCATGCTGAGAGAGAAGTCCCTGCTGATGATTCCCGGACCCACGCCGATTCCGCCGCAGGTGGCGGCGGCCATGACTCAGCCGATGATCAACCACCGGGGTGAGGCCTTCAGCGCCCTCTTCGAAGAGGTGACGGAGGGGCTGAAGAAGGTCTTCCGCACCGGGCAGCCGGTCTACGTCTTCCCCGGCGCCGGATCGGGCGGCTGGGAGGCCGCGCTGGTCAACACCCTGAACCCGGGCGACACCGTGCTGAGCGTCTCGGTGGGCGACTTCGGCGAGCGGTGGTTCAGAGTCGCCACAAAGCTGGGCTTTGCGGTGGAGCGGCTGCAGTTCGAGCCCGGCGAGGCCGCGGACCCTGAACGCATCGCCGAGAAGCTGGCCGAGGACCGCGAGAAGAAGATCAAGGCGGTGCTCGTTCAGCACAACGAGACCTCGACCGGGGTGACCAACGACGTCCGGACCATCGCCCGGGTTGTGCGGGAGCACGGGGCGCTGATCATGGTCGACTCCGTATCCGGCCTCGGCGCCCTGCCGCTGGAGATGGACGAGTGGGGCCTGGACGTGGTGCTCACCGGGGCGCAGAAGGCGCTCATGTGTCCGCCCGGCCTGTCGATGATCGCCTTCTCCGAGCGGGCGCGGGCGGCCGCAGAGACCAACACCATGCCCCGCTTCTACTGGGACCTGAAGGCGGCGCAGAACAGCCTGCTGAAGTGGCAGACCCCGTACACCCCGGCCATCTCCCTCCTGTACGCCATGAGGGCGGCGCTGGGGTTGCTGGAGGCCGAGACGCTGGAGGGTTCGTGGGCCCGCCACCGGCTCATGGGTGAGATGTGCCGGGCCGGCGTGAAGGCGATGGGCCTCACGCTCCTCGCCCGGAACGAGGCCACGGCGTCCAACTCGGTCACGGCGGTGGTCTCTCCCGTCGACCCGAAGCGGCTGCGCAAAGTGGCCCGGGAGCAGTTCGGCGTGCAGCTGGCCGGCGGGCAGGCGGACCTGGCGGACAAGATCTTCCGCATCGGCCACCTGGGCTACGTGGTGCCCGGCGATGTGCTCCAGGCCCTGGCGGCCACCGAGATGGCGCTGGCGCAGTGCGGCTACGAGGTGCAGGTGGGCCGGGCCGTGGCGGCGGCCCAGCAGGTCTGGCTGGACGCCCAGCAGAGCTGAGAATTCGTGAAGGAGGCGATACCCGATGAAGATCCTGGTGACGGAAGCGATTTCAGAGACGGGCATCAGCCTCCTGAAGGCTGAGCATGAGGTGGATGTCCGGAAGGTGACGCCGGCGGAGCTGCTGGAGATCATCCCCGAGTACGATGCCATCATCACCCGGTCGGAGACGAAGGTCACGGCGGAGGTGCTGGCGCGGGGCACCCGGCTGAAGGTCGTCGGCCGGGCCGGCGTGGGCGTGGACAACATTGACGTGAATGCGGCCACCGAGCGGGGCGTCGTCGTGGTCAACGTGCCCGGCGCCAATACCTACTCCACCGCCGAGCACGCCTTCGGCCTGCTCATCGCCGTGGCCCGCAACATCCCCCAGGCGCACCACGCCCTCACCCGCGAGGGCCGGTGGGACCGGAAGACCTACGTCGGCACCGAACTGCACGGCAAGACGCTGGGCATCATCGGCCTGGGCCGCATCGGGTCCGAGGTGGCCGTGCGGGCGAGGGCCTTCGGCATGCGGGTGCTCGCCTACGACCCCTACGTGCCGTCCAGCCGGGCGGAGCACCTGGGCGTGACCCTGGTGCCCACCATTCCCGAGCTCCTGCCCCGGGTGGACTTCCTCTCCATCCACGCCGCCAAGACCCCTGAGTCCGCCCGGCTCATCGGGGCGGCCGAACTGGCGCTCATGAAGCCCACCGCCCGCATCGTCAACTGCGCCCGGGGCGGCATGGTGGACGAGGAGGCGCTCTACACGGCGCTGAAGGAGGGCCGGCTGGCCGGCGCCGCGCTGGACGTCTTCGCGGCGGAGCCCTGCACCGACAGCCCGCTCTTCAGCCTGCCCAACGTGGTGGTCACGCCGCACCTGTCCGCCTCCACCGCCGAGGCGCAGGACGCCAACGGCCGGTACATCGCCCAGTACGTGCTGCGGGTGCTCAGGGGCGAGCTGGTGCCCGAGGCGGTGAACCTGCCGCAGATCCCGCGTGACGGCGCGCAGATCGTCACCGACCACCTGCCCCTGGCCGAGACGCTGGGCTCCTTCCTGGCCCAGGCCTTCCCGGGGCAGGCGGATGCGATCACCGTCACCTACAGCGGCGAGCTGGCCAAGCACCCCACGGCTCTGCTCACCAACACGGTGCTGAAGGGCTACCTGGCCACCCAGCTCGGCGACCACGTGAACTACATCAACTCGCCCGCCCTGGCCCGCCGGCGGGGGCTCACGGTCAACGAGTCCAAGTCGCTGACCCACGCCCCGCTGGGCGAGAACGGGGGCGCCGACCGGCTGGCGGCCGCCGCCGGCACCCTGTCGCCGTCCGCCAGCCTGATCACGGTCCGGTCTGAGGGGTCCCAGGGCGTGCACCAGGTGACCGGCATGCTCCGCCGGGACGGCGGGATGCGCTTCGTGGCCGTGGACGGCCTGCACATCGACATGGCCCCCACCCGCCACATGCTCGTCAGCCGGCACCGGGACCAGCCGGGCATGGTGGGCCGGTTCGGCATGGCCCTGGCCGCGCGGGACATCAACATCGCCGGGCTGCACCTGGGACGGCACGAGCCGCGGGGCGAGGCCCTGATGCTGCTGCAGATCGATGAGCCGGCTCCCCCCGACCTGGTGGCAGAACTGCGGGAGGCGATGGCGGTCACCACCGTTCAGGCGGTCACTCTGCCGCTGGGCGGCCAAGCCTGACCGTCCCCAGGGAGGGATTGCCACCTGCTGCGCCGAAGCCTGACACCTGGCCTCGCGGAACTGGATCATCTTTCCGGCCGCTGGAAAGGCTAGGCGGAGACGCCTCCCCTGACTCTTGATGAGGAGGGTAATCACCCATGTTGGACCTGAGGTTCGTTCGCACCCATCCCGACGTCGTTCGCAAGGCGCTGATCAACAAGGGTGTTTCCGTTGACCTCGACCGCATCCTGGCCCTGGATGTGGAGCGGCGCCAGATTCTGACCGAGGTCGAGCAGTTGAAAGCGCGCCGCAACCAGGTGTCGAAGCAGATCGGCGTGCTGAAGAAGCAGGGGCAGGATGCCAGCGAAATCATCGCCGAGATGGGCGCCATCGGCGACCGCATCAAGGAGCTGGACAACCGGGAGCGGGAGGTGGAGGAGGAGCTGCAGGACCTGCTCTACCAGCTGCCCAACATTCCCGCGCCGGACGTGCCGGTGGGCGAGGATGAGAACGACAACGTGGAGGTCAAGCGCTGGGGCGAGCCCCGCCAGTTCGACTTCCCCGTGAAGCCCCACTGGGACCTGGGCGTGGCCCTTGACGGGCTGGACTTCGAGCGGGCTGCGAAGGTGGCGGGCAGCCGCTTCACCATGATCAAGGGCGGGCTGGCCCGGCTGAACCGGGCGCTCATCAGCTTCTTCATCGACTACCTGACTGAGCGTGGCTACCGCGAGGTGCTGCCGCCGGTGATCGTGAACACGGCCAGCTACTACGGCAGCGGCCAGTTCCCGAAGTTCAAGGAGGACGTCTTCAGCCTGGCCGGCACCGACTACCACCTGGCCTCCACCGCCGAGGTACCGCTGGTCAACATGCATCGCGACGAGATCCTCGATGAGTCCGTGCTGCCCCTGAAGTATGTGGGCTTCAGCGGCTGCTTCCGCAGCGAGGCCGGCGCGGCCGGGCGCGACACCCGCGGGCTCATCCGGCAGCACTACTTCGAGAAGGTGGAGATGGTCCAGTTCACCCGGCCTGAAGAGAGCGAGCAGGCCCTGATGGAGATCGTGGAAAACGCGGAGGGCATGCTGGAGGCGCTGAACCTGCCGTACCGGCGCGTCTTCATGTGCACCGGCGACATGGGCTTCGGCCAGTACAAGAAGTACGACATCGAGGTCTGGATGCCCAGCTACGAGCGGTACGTGGAGATCTCGTCCTGCTCGAACATGAGCGACTTCCAGGCACGCCGGGCGAACATCCGCTACCGGCCTGGCGGCGGCAAGCCGGAGTTCGTCCACACGCTGAACGGCTCGGGCCTCGCGGTGGGGCGCACGCTGGCGGCGGTCATGGAGAACTACCAGAACGCGGACGGCTCCATCACCGTGCCCGAGGCGCTGCGGCCATACACCCGCTGCGACCGCATCGCCGATTAAGCCGATTAAGCTCAAGGGCGGCTGTCGCCTGTCTGCCGCGGCAGTTGGCTTCACGTGGCGGCCCCGCGCAAATGGCGGCGCGGGGCCGCTGCCTTCTCCTGGAACGCGCTTGCAAGGCCTGCGGCCGTTGTGTAAACTATTATCCTGACACGATCCGGAGAGGTGGCCGAGTGGTTGAAGGCTCTCGTCTTGAAAACGAGCGTGGCCTAACAAGCCACCGTGGGTTCGAATCCCACCCTCTCCGCCAAAGCCAATAGCGGCGAGCAAGAGCAGGCCACCCGACCGTGGCCTGCTCTTTCGCCGCTGCTTCACAGGAGGGCGATCGCCATGCGTGATGAAGCCTTCATGCGCGAGGCCCTGCTCGAGGCCGAGAAGGCGTCTCGTATCGGCGAGGTGCCCATCGGCGCCGTGGTCGTTCGCGACGGCCAGATCATCGTCCGCTCCCACAACCTGCGCGAGACCACGCACGACGCCACGGCCCACGCCGAGGTGCTGGCCATCAGGGAGGCCGGCCGCCTGCTGGGCGGCTGGCGGCTGACGGGCTGCACGATGTACGTCACCATCGAGCCCTGCCCCATGTGCGCCGGCGCGCTCCTGCAGAGCCGGATCGACCGGGTGGTGTTCGGCGCGCCTGACCCCAAGGCGTGGGCCGACCGTTCGATCCTGGAGATCCTGCAGAATCCCGGCCTGAACCACCAGGTCGAGGTGCGCGACGGGGTGCTGGCGGAAGAGTGCGGCGCCATCATGAAGCGGTTCTTCCGCGAGCGGCGGCGCACCCCTCAATGAAAATGGATATCCCAGGAAGAAGGACTATTTCCTGGAAATGGAGAATCTCCCCTCAATCGCACGATTGGGGGGAGTTCCATGTTACGACGGGGGGTGCTGAGCCTCCTGCCGGCGCTGGCCCTGCTGCTCGGCGGCTGCGTGGCCGCCGCCCAGACCGATTCCGGCGCCGCGGCACAGCCGGCCGGGGAGCCGTCTGCCCACGCCGAGGTGCGGCTGCACCTGGCGGTGGAGCCGGCGACGCTGGATCCGGCCCTGACGGCCGACCCCGCGCTCCTCGACGTGTTGGGCAATCTCATGGAAGGACTGGTTGCGCCCGGCGGCACGCCCGATGCGGCCGGGGGCGCTGCGGAGCGGTGGGAGTCGGCCGACGGCCGTGAGTTCACCTTCTACCTGCGGCCTGATGCGCGGTGGAGCGACGGCAGGCCGGTGACGGCCCACGACTTTGTCCGCGCGTGGCTGCACCTGCTGGACCCGGAGGTGGGGGCGGTGAACGCCCACCTGCTCTACGAGATCGCCGGCGCCGAGGCCTACAGCGGGCTGGACCCGGCCGCGCCGGACTTCGCGGAGCAGGCCGCCGGCTTGCGGGAAGGGGTGGCGGTGGCGGCGCTGGACGACCGCCGCCTTCAGGTGACCCTGAAGGCCCCGAACCCCGCCTGGCCCGGCTACACGGCCCACCCGGCCCTGGCCCCGCGCCGGGCCGACCTGCCCTTCGGCCTCGTGAGCAACGGGCCTTTCGTCCTGAAGGACGGCGGACTCGCGGTTCACGGCCACCACGACGCCGAACTCACGGGCCCGGGGCCCTTCGCGCTGAAGCTGGAGCCCAATCCCCACTACTGGAACCGGTCCGCCATCCGGCTCGACGCCGTCACCTACCACGTGGAGCCGGACCCGCGCGAGGCCCTGCGCCTCTTCCAGATGGGCTACCTGCACCTGGCGATGCTGCCGGCCGACCTGGCCGAGCAGGCGCCCGGCGCGCAGGCCATGGCCCAGCCGGCCACGATGGGCCTCGTCTTCAACACCAGCCAGCCCCGGTTGGCGAATGCGGATCTGCGCAGGGCCATCGCCCTGGCGCTGGATGCGGCGCGGGTGACGGCTGAGGCGGTGGGGGAGGCGGGGCTGCCCGCCCGCAGCCTGGTGCCGCCCTCGCTGGCCGGCGGCTGGCCGCCGGCGGAGGAGGGCCCGGTGAGCGATGCCGTGCTGGACGGACTCTGGTCGGAGGGCTCGCTGGTGGGCGAGCTGCTGGCCGGCGCGCTGCCCGGGGAAGAGCTGCTGGAGGCCCGCCGGCTCTGGGCGGATGCCCGGGCCGCGCTGGGGGTCGACCGCATCACGCTGAGCCTGCTCCACGCCGAGGAGGCCGCGGGCCTCGCGCAGGCCGTGAAGCGCACGCTGGAGGAGCGGCTGGAGGGGCTGACGGTGGAGCTGCACACGGTGCCCTTCGCGCAGCGGCTGGAGCGGGTGCGCTTCGGCCAGTTCGACCTGGCGCTGCAGGGCTGGGTTGCCGAACACGATGATCCGCTGGCGCTGCTGGCCCCGTTCACCACGGCCCACCCGGGCAACAGCGCCCGCTGGGTCAAGCCGGCGTACGACGCCCTTCTGGCCAGGGCCGGGGTGGCCGCCGGCGCGGCGCGGACGGCGGCGCTCCGGGAGGGCGAGCAGATGCTGCTGGCGGAGGCGCCGGTGGCGCCGATCTACCACCCGCTGCGCTACTTTGCGGTGAGCCCCGAACTGCAGGGGCTGCGTGTGCGGCCGCTGGGCGCGCGGTACGACCTGAGGCACGCGTGGCTGGCGCCACCGGGCTCGCTGGATTAGGTAGCGAAAGGGAATCGGGTGCGCCGGGTAGAATTGGGTAAGGCCAGTCCGATTCCGGCAGGAGCGATCAGCTTGGCTCATCTTGCACTATATCGGGAGTATCGTCCCCAGCGATTCAGCGACGTCGTCGGACAGGAGCATATCACCCGCACCCTGCGGAACGCGCTCGTGCAGGGCAGGCTTCATCATGCCTACCTGCTCTCGGGACCGCGCGGCACGGGCAAGACCACGGTCGCCCGCATCCTGGCCAAGGCGGTCAACTGCCTGGCCCCGCAGGACGGCGAACCCTGCAACGAGTGCGAGGCCTGCCGGCGGATCACGTCGGGCGAGGCGCTCGACCTGATCGAGATCGACGCCGCCTCCAACCGCGGCATCGATGAGATCCGCGATCTGCGCGACAAGGTCAACTTCGCCCCCGTGGAGCTGAAGTACAAGGTCTACATCATCGACGAGGTGCACATGCTGACCGAGCCGGCTTTCAACGCGCTGCTGAAGACGCTGGAGGAGCCGCCGTCGCATGTGCTCTTCGTGCTGGCGACCACCGAAAAGCAGAAGCTGCCCATCACCATCCTCTCCCGCTGCCAGGCCTTCGACTATCGCCGGCTCTCCGTCGACGAGATCGTGGGGCGGCTCAGGGAGGTCTGCGCCGCGCAGGGGCTGAGGGCGAGCCCGGAGGCGCTCACGGCCATCGCCCGCCAGGCCGACGGCGGGATGCGCGACGCCCTGTCGCTGCTGGATCAGGTGATGGCCTACGCGGCGGAGGGCGAGATCACCCTTGACATGACTTTGGCCGTGCTGGGGTCGGCCCCGCTGGATCAGTTCCTGGCCCTGGACGGCCACCTGATCGAGGGCGACGTCGGGGCCGCCTTGCTCTGGCTGGACGAGATGGTGCGTGCGGGCAAGGACCTGCGCCAGCTGGTGCGGGACTACCTGGCCCACTTGCGCGACCTGCTCCTGGTGAAGCTGGAGGCCGGCGCAGCGGTGCTCGGCCTGCCGCCGGAGGCCCTGGAGCAGATGCGGGCGCGGGCGGAGCCGTTTACGGAGCGGCAGCTCATCGGCGCCATCCGGCTGCTGGGGCAGGCGGAGACCGAGTTGCGCCTTTCCCCTTCGCCCCGGCTGCTGGTGGAAGTGGCGCTCATTCGGCTGACCGGGCTGTTCACAGGCGGAGCCGAGGAGGATCGGGCCGAGGAGCGCGCGCCTGCACGGGCCGCTGCGCAGGCCTCCGCGCCGGCCCCCGCGCCGGCGCGCCGGCGCCGCCAGGATGAGGCTGGTGCCGCGCGGGCAGAAGAGCCGTCCGGCGGGGGTGGACCGGCGACCCCGACGCCGCCTGCCGCCGGCGCTTCCGACGCGGCGCCCGTCGGCTCCGGGGTGGAGCGGGTGGTGGAGGCCTGGGGGCAGGTGCTGGAGTTCGTCCGCACCTCCCGGACCAGCACCTACCGGCTGCTTTCGACCTCGGCCCGCATCGGCGGCCTGCGGGGCAAGATGCTCTACCTGGTGGCCAGCTCGCAGGTCTTTGCCCAGCTGCTCCGGCGGCGCGAGGACAAGGCGACGATCGAGAAGGCGCTGGAGCAGGCCGGGCTGGGCGAGCTGCAGGTGGAGATTCTCTCGCCGGAGGAAGCAGAGACCAAACTGGCCGGGCTAAACCCGGCGTCCGACCCGGGTGAGCAGTCCGCCCGGGAGGCGGAGCCGGAGCCGGCCGCGGAGGGGGACTCCCCGCTCATGGAGCGGCTGCGCAGCATCTTTCCCCCAGATCTGATCCATGAACACGACGAGGAGGGCTCCTGATGATTCCGGGTGGCGGTAACATGCAGCAGATCATGCGCCAGGTCCAGAAGATGCAGAAGAACATGGCCAAGGCGCAGGAAGAGATCGCGAAGATGACGGTTGAGGGCACCGCGGGCGGCGGGACTGTGCGGGTGACCGTGACCGGCGACCGCCGGGTGACGGAGGTCAAGCTTGCGCCCGAGGTCGTGGATCCGGATGATATCGAGATGCTCCAGGATCTGATCGTGGCGGCGATCAGCGACGGGATGAAGAAGGCCGAGGAACTGGCCGAGGCCGAGATGAAGAAGGTCATGCCGGGCGGCCTGCCCAGCTTCCCCGGCCTGTTCTAGCCGTTCATGTACTACGCTGAGCCCATCGCCCGCCTGATCGAGGAGCTGACGAAACTGCCGGGCATTGGCCCGAAGACCGCGCAGCGGCTGGCGTTTCACATCCTCCACATGGACCGTAGCGTGGTCGAGGGCATCGCCCGCACCTTGGTAGAGGCCCGCGCAAAGGTGAAGTACTGCTCGGTCTGCTGCAACCTGACCGATCAGGATCCCTGCCACATCTGCGCCGACGAGGATCGCGACCGGAGCACGATCTGCGTCGTGCAGGAGCCGCGCGACGTGGTGGCCATGGAGAAGACCCGGGAGTACCGGGGCCTGTACCACGTCCTCCACGGGGCCCTGAACCCGATGGAAGGCATCGGCATCGACGACATCCGGGTGAAGGAGCTGGTGGCCCGCCTGGGCGACGGGCAGGTGCAGGAGGTCATCCTCTGTACCAACCCCAACACCGAGGGCGAGACCACGGCCATGTACATCGCCCGGTACATCAAGCCGCTGGGCGTGAAGGTGACGCGCATCGCCCGGGGCCTGCCCATGGGCGGAGATCTGGAGTACGCCGATGAGGTCACGCTGGCCAAGGCCCTGGAAGGCCGGCGCGAGATCTAGCAAAACTTGATTTCGCCGGCGCGGCGCGGTAGAATACTGCAGAGAAATCGCACGGCGATGAGAGGGCAGAGTACGCGGGTGCGTGGAGCTGCAGCGAGCCGGGCCTGGTGAAAACCGGCGCCCACGTCCGCCGAAGAGGCCCTGGAGCTTTCGCGCTGAACGCTGC
This sequence comes from Bacillota bacterium, assembly GCA_023623185.1. Taxonomy (GTDB): domain Bacteria; phylum Bacillota; class Sulfobacillia; order Symbiobacteriales; family Symbiobacteriaceae; genus Symbiobacterium. Next base: position 1,761 of record JAMNXV010000192.1, on the reverse strand, counting down.
ACAGGTATCGAGCCGGTGCAGTCAGTAAGCCGAACGGCCACCCACCGTTATCGGGAACCGAGTGAGGCTGAGGCCTAACTAGGGTGGTACCGCGGGCAGAGCCCCGTCCCTAAGCGGACGGGGCTTATTCTTTTTCAGAAAGAGGGGACGGCACAACATGACCATTCGCGTACGCATTGCACCGAGCCCCACCGGTCCCATCCACGTGGGAAACGTGCACACGGCTCTGTTCAACTGGCTCTATGCCCGGAGGCACGGCGGGAAGTTCATCCTGCGGTTTGAGGACACCGACCGGGAGCGGTCGCGCCCCGAGTGGGAGCAGGTGATCTTCGAGGACCTGGACTGGCTGGGGATCGATTGGGACGAGGGCCCCGACAAGGGCGGCCCGTATGGTCCATACCGGCAGACCGAGCGGCTGGAGCTGTACCGGCAGTACGCCCAGCAGCTGCTGGAGAGCGGCCATGTCTACAAGTGTTACTGTACGAAGGAAGAGGAGGACGCCGACCGCCGGGAGGCGCAGGCTGCAGGCCGGCCCTACCAGTATAAGGGGCGCTGCCGCGACCTCACGCCGGAGCAACAGGCGGCCTTCGAGGCGGAGGGGCGCAAGCCGGTGCTCCGCTTCCGGGTGCCCAAGGGCGAGGTCATCGGCTACAACGACCTGATCCGGGGGCCCATCGAGTTCCCCACCGACTCCATCGGCGACTTCATCATCATGCGCGCCAACGGCATGCCGCTCTATAACTTCGCGGTGGTGATCGACGACGTCACGATGAAGATCACCCACATCCTGCGGGGCGAGGGGCACATCTCCAACACGCCGGTACAACTGCTCATCTACCGGGCGCTGGGCTTCCCGGTTCCGGAGATCGGCCACCTGGGCCACATGACCAACCCGGAAGGCGGCAAGCTCTCCAAGCGCAAGGGCGATGCGGCGATTCGGGACTACCGGGAGCAGGGCTACCTGCCCGAGGCCATGCTGAACTTCATGAGCCTTCTGGGCTGGACGCCGCCCGGCGCGGAGTCGGGTCGGGAGTTCCTCACGAAGGACGAGCTGATCCGCGACTTCGACCTCGGCCGGGTCACCAAGGCCTCCTCGGTCTTTGACCGGAACAAGCTCAACTGGATGAACGGCGTCTACATCCGCAAGAAGAGCCTGGATGAGTTTGCGGAGCTGGCGCTGCCGTTCGTCGTGAAGTCGGGCCTCTACACCGAGGAGAAGGCCCGGGCCAACTGGGACTGGTTCAAGGAGGTCATGGCTCAGGTGCACGAGCGGGTCGAGACCCTGGCCGAAGTGCCCGAGCACGTGGACATCTTCCTTAAGGACGAGATCGAGGTGGACGAGAAGGCGGCGAAGAAGTTCCTCACCGACGCGGTGAAGCCGTTCTTCCAGCGGGTCAGCGAAGGGCTGCGCACGGTGGAGTGGACCATTCCGGCCATCGAGAAGCTTGTGCGCTCCACCCAGGAGGAAATGGGCCTGAAGCCGAAGGAGAGCTTCCAGCCGATCCGGGTCGCCATTACCGGCCGCACCGCGAGCCCGGGCCTGTTCGAGACCATCTATCTCATCGGCCGGGAGCGGGTGCTGGAGCGCATGGCGCCGTATTGCTAGCGACGGGCCCATGCGTGGCCTGCGGCGACGCCGTGCATGATGCGGGCGGCAGCTGTATATATAGCGGGCGGAGGACAGCCTCCGCCCGCTTCATACATGTGCGCCCGGCATGGGCGCTGACTTGGCGGTGAAAGTCCGCTACGGGCGAGGCAGCA
>JAMNXV010000211.1 GCA_023623185.1 Bacillota bacterium | reverse complement strand
CCAAATCCGCCCCTGAGAGCGACTGCGAGGTTCGGGCAAAGATAAAAAACCGGTACCGCGTACCGGGAGCCCGACTGGTTACTGATACCATGCTGCGGAAAGGGGAGAGTAGAATGCGCCGGATCATCATCAGCCTGTTCGTGATGGCCAGCATGCTCGCCATCGCGGCCACCGCTTTGGCCGAGCCGCGCAGCGGCGGTCCTTCCTCCTTCTAGTCGCAGACTGAACCGGGATAATCAGCCGCTCCAACATAATCAGCGGGCCCGTCCTCGTCAAACGAGGACGGGCCTCACTCTTGCTGCCCCTGTGAGGCGCCCCGGATGAGCAGCACCAGCTCTTCCGGCGTGATCTGCGCCTCCGCGGCCATCGAGATGGCCTCCGCATACTGAATCATCTGGGCCGGCGAGATGTCCACCGGCGCCGTCTCCATCCGGCCCCGGGCGTAGAACGAGAGCGGGATGCCGGTGATGGAGACCATCTGGCTCAGCACCATCGGCCCCACCTCGCAGTGCCGGTCCATGATGTCATTCAGGGCCCGCACGGAGAGGCCGAGCTGATACGCCACCACCGGCCGGGTGAAGGTCTCGGGAAACTGCTGGCACAGGAAGTCCACCACCCGGGCGAAGCGCTGCTCCACCGTCTCCAGCTCGATCTGCCGCCGATCCTCGGGCGAAAGCTGCTCGTAGTAGCGGGCAAAGCGCTGACCCACCGTCCAGGCCTGACCGCCGATCAGCAGGGAGGCCCGGTCATCGTACGGCGGCGCGTGCACCTCCCCCAGGATGAACGCGATGCTCACTCCCAAAGCCTTGGCCAGGCGACCCAGGGCATCGATGGTCGGGTTGGCCTTGGCCCCCTTCTCCAGTTGTGAGATGTACCCGACCGCGAGGCCGCTTTTCTCGCTCACCTGCTGAAGAATCAACCCCTGCTGGTTGCGTGCCCAGGCCAGCCTCTCACCCATGGAACTGTGCATGGTCGCCCCCCCTTCGCCACACACGCTCGCCACATCGGGAGTTTGGGACCTTCATTTTACCAGCCCGTGAGATTCCCAGTCAACCGTTTACAGATTATTTTGCGTTCACATACAGAGACGACGGGAGGGGCGTGCCGGTTTCACACCGGCACCCTTCCCCTCCCGTTCAGACCGCTGTCTAGGCGGTCGCCCGCTCCAGCGCCTGGGCCACATCCGCGATGATGTCGTCGACGTGCTCCGTGCCCACCGAGAGCCGCACCATCTCAGGCGTGACGCCGGCCGCCCGCCGCTCCTCGTCCGTGAGCTGCTCGTGGGTCGTGGAGGCCGGGTGAATCGCCAGCGACTTGGAATCGCCCACGTTGGCCAGGTGAGAGAAGAGCCTGAGCGACTCGATGAATCGCCGCCCGGCCTCCAGGCCGCCACGGATGCCAAAGGCGAGGATGGCCCCCTGCCCGCGGGGCAGGTACCGCCTGGCCAGTTCGTAGTAAGGGCTCGACTCCAGCCCGGGGTAGGTCACCCACTCCACCTGCGGGTGCGCCTCCAGGAACCGGGCCACCGCCAGGGCGTTCTCCGAGTGGCGCTCCATGCGCAGGTGCAGGGTCTCCAGCCCCTGCAGGAACAGGAAGGCGTTGAACGGCGACAGCGCACCGCCCAGGTCCCGCAGCAGGCTGACCCTCGCCCGCAGGATGTAGGCCTGCTCGCCCAGGTCGGCATAACGCAGGCCGTGGTAGGCCGGGTCGGGCTCCGTGAACAGGGGGTGCTTCCCGGCGCTCCAGTCGAACCGGCCGCTGTCGACGATGACGCCGCCGATCGCCGTGCCGTGGCCACCGATGAACTTGGTGGCCGAGTGGATCACGATGTCCGCGCCGTGCTCGATGGGCCGGCACAGGTACGGCGATGCGAAGGTATTGTCGACGATCAGCGGCAGCCCGTTCTCGTGGGCGACGGCGGCAATCGCCGCGATGTCCGGCACGTCGCACCGCGGGTTCCCGATGGTCTCGATGTAGAGGGCCCGCGTGCGGTCGGTGATGGCCCTCCGGAAGTTCTCCGGGTCGGAGGGCTCCACGAACTTCACCGTAATGCCCATGCGGGGCAGGTTGTGGGCGAACAGGGCATACGTTCCCCCGTACAGGCTCGTGGCCGCGACGATCTCGTCGCCCGCCCGGGCCAGGTTGAGAATGGCGTAGAGCTCCGCATTCTGCCCCGAGGCCACCGCCAGGGCCCCCACGCCCCCCTCCAGGGCGGCTATCCGCTTCTCAAACACGTCGGTGGTCGGATTCATGATGCGGGTATAAATGTTGCCCGGCTCCTGCAGGCTGAACAGCCGGGCGGCATGCCCGGTGTCCCGGAACACGTAGGAGGTCGTCATGTAGAGCGGGACCGCCCGCGCCCCCGTCGGATCCACCTCATGACCGGCATGAATGGCCAGGGTCTCCAGCCGGTACCCCTGTTCTGCCAACGCCACCACTCCCCCATTTCCCGTAGTCGTGATGGCTGTATCCTAGCACGGCCCGCCCGGGGGATTCCAGCAACTGTACTCCTCAATGCGTACAGTTGCTACCAAACTGTCAGGGCCCCTCCCCCGAAGGGAAGGGGCCCGCATCCCTACATCCGCACATCCAGGAGCATGCCCCGGATCTCGTCGACGGCGGCCAGGATGGCCAGCCGGTCCTGCTCCTGCTCCAGCACCAGGCGGGCGAGCTCCTCCAGCCGCTGGTCCACCCGCTGGATGGTGATCATCGTCCGCTGCTCCCAGGCGTAGGAGTCCCACTCCAGGTTCTGCCGGACCTCCATCATGTGGTGGGTCAGGTCGCGGAAGAGCCGGCCGATGGCCTCCCGGTACAGGCGCAGGTCGTGCTGGCTCAGCGACTCCGTCAGCCGGCGGCCCAGTTCGTCGATCTCTGCCAGCGCGCGGTCGATCCGCTCGTTGAAGTGCAGGGCGTGGGTGCGCGCCAGCTGCTCCCGGAAAGGCACCCGGGTCGCGGGCACGGCCCGCTCGCCGTTTCCCGTGGTCGCAATGCGGGTCAGGCCGGTGGTCAGCCGTACCCTGTCCATCGGCATCCCCCTTTCAGGCCTGCTCCTCCAGCGCGTCCACGGCGGCCAGGATCTCCTCGGTGGAGGGCATCCCCTGCTGCGCCCAGCGGACCACGCCGCTCCGGTCCACCAGGAAGACCGTCCGCTGAATGCCTCCGCTGGGCTTCAGCGCGCCGTAGGCCGTCGCCACCCGCTTCCCCTCATCCACGCAGATCGGGAAGTTGAACTGGTTCTTCTCCGCCCACCGCTGGTGCGAGGCCAGGCTGCCGGGGTTCACGGCCACCACCTGAACGTCGCGGGCGGCGTACCGGTCGAGTGCGTCGCGCGCGGCCGCAAGCTGCCGGTTGCAGCCCGGGGTGTTGTCCCTCGGGTAGAAGATGATGAGCGCGCGCTTCAGACCCCGCAGCGCAGAGAGCGTAAACGGCCCCTCCGTGGACTCCAGGGTGAAATCCGGTGCCATCTCGCCGGGTTGAATCATCGGCGCCTTCACTCCCGTTCCCTTTTGAACGGGTATTCGCCCGCAGCCTGCCTCATTCCTCCAACGGGGGCTCAGTGCCGCACCGGATGGCCGAGGAAGGCGGCAATGGGTTCGGCCAGACGGTGGGCCTCCAGCAGCGCCGCGCGGTGCCCGGCCAGGGAGTCCAGCACGCGGACCTCTGCGCGGCCGCCGTAGGCGCGGACCAGGTCCGCAAACTCGTGGCTGCCCGAGGGCGGAAACAGGATGTCGCTGGAGACGGGGATCAGGAGCAGCTCCGCGGCGATCTTCTGCACCGCCACGTGCAGGTCCCGGTTGCCGTGGGCGATGTTGTGCAGGAGGGCCATGCGGGCGGTCGCAGCGAAGTGCTCGGGGTCGAGGATCGCCGCGAGCCGCTCAGCCTCGGCCTCCACCTCGGCCTGAAAGGCATAGCGCCCCTCGGGGCCCATCCAGGGATGCGGCGAGGCCGGCGCCGTGCGCCTCCCCCAGACGACGTCCAGCCAGTCGTTGGAGGAGGAGAGCGTCAGAAACAGCCGCAGGGCGTGCAGCAGCCCCCCGGCCGGGTCGCTGCGGATGGCGTCGATGGCCGCCTGGCAGACTGCCAGCGCAAAGAGCGGGCTCGCCTGGTGACCGCTGGCCACCGCGATCACCTGCCGCACCCGCCGGGGGTAGGTCACGGCCCATTCCAGGGCCTGAAAGCCCCCCGTCGACGGGCCTGCCACGCAGGCCAGCCGCTCGATGCCCAGCGAGGCCAGGAGCTGCCGCTGCAGCCTGACGTTGTCGCGCACCGTGATCTGCGGAAACGCCTCGCCGTAGCGGGCGCCCGTCGCCGGATCCACCGTCCGGGGACCCGTGGTCGCCGCGCTGGCGTCCCTCACGTTGGGGCTGCACAGGGTGTCGGCCGCCACCACGAAGTACTGATCGGTATCAAACGCCTTGCCGGGCCCGACCAGCGGCTCCCACCATCCGGGGCGGGGATCGGCCGGGCTGCTGGCCGCGTGGCTGCTCTCCGCCAGGGGGTGGCAGAGCAGCACCGCGTTGTCCCGCTGAGCGTTGAGCCGCCCGTAGGTCTCGTAGCCCACGGCGGCCGAAATGGTCTCCCCCACCTCCAGCTTCAACTGGTCGGTGAAGAAGAGCTGTTTGGTGTTGGTCACGCGCTTTGTCGCCTCCTGAGCGCGCAGGAAGGGAACGCAGGCATGCCCCCTACTGCGCCGGTCCTCAGGATTTCGTCGAACACAAGCGGATTCTCCTGTCTGAACGCCTCGGGGAATGCTGGAATCCGGCCCGGTCACCGGTCGGCCGCACGCCGGGCCGTCTCCGCCGACCTCGCACGCCGCTCAGCCGACTTCGCACGCCGCCCCGCCGGCCTCGTTCCCCGCCCGGCGGGCTTGTCGCCCTGCTGCCCGAACTTGCAGTGGGGCAGCAGCGGGCACTGGCTGCACTGGGGATTGCGGGCGTGGCACACCTGGCGGCCGTGGTGAATGAGCCAGTGGTGGGCCGGCGACCAGAGTTCCCGCGGGATGCGCGCCATCAGCTGCCGCTCGGTCTCCTCCGGCGTCTTGGCGTCCGCCAGCCCGAGCCGGTTGGCCACGCGGAGCACGTGGGTGTCCACCGCGATCGCCGGGATCCCGAAAGCGTTGGAGAGCACCACGTTGGCCGTCTTGCGGCCGACGCCGGGCAGCTGGGTCAGCTCCTCCATCGTCGACGGCACCTGACCGCCGTGCTTCTCCAGCAGCATGCGGCTGAGCCCCTGAATGCTCCTGGCCTTGCTGCGCCACAGCCCGCAGTCGCGGATCATCTCGCCGATCTCCTCCACCGACAACTCGGCGAAGTGCTCGGGCCGGTTGTAGCGCGGGAAGATGCGCGCGGTGACGATGTTGACCCGGGCATCGGTGCACTGGGCCGAGAGCACGGTCGCGACCAGGAGCTCGAACGCATTGCTGTGGTTCAGCGCGCACTTGGCGTCGGGGTACATCTCCTGCAGCTTCTCCAGGATCGCCTCGGTTTCCACGGGCCTGGGTGCCATACTGTCACTCCTGTCTCGGTCTCATCGGTTTCGACGGCGCACGCGTTCCGCGGCGCCGCCGGGCGACGTCGAAAACAAAGGAACGCCAATGTTCTAAAAGGGGGTCGGGTGATGGACGCCTCGGTGGCACAGATCCGCGCCGGGCTGGCGTCGCCGGACGGACCGGAGCGGCTGCAGGCCGCCCGGCAGTTGGAGGCGTGGCTCGCGGCCCGGTTGGAGGCAGGCGGGAGCGACTGGACCCCGGTGGTCGGGGCCCTGCTGCCCCACATGGTCGCGGGGCTGGGCGACGCCGAGAAGGGGGTGCAGGTGCACTGCGCCGAATGCCTGCAATTCCTCGCCTACCAATCGGAGGCGGTGATTCCGGCGCTCAGGGCGGCGCTCACGCCGCCGGGTCAGCGGCGCGCCTGGGGGGCCGCCTTCGTGTTGGCCCGGCTCGGCCTCTGGTCGGAGGAGGTGGGCGAGGCCCTGGCATCGGCCATGGGCGCCCCGGACCGGGACATCCGGTGGGCGGCCGCCGGCTTCGCCCTGGCCCTGGGCCGGTCGCACCCCGAATGCGTGCAAATGGTGAAGCGGGCCTTGCATGCGCCCGAGCCCCGCGCCCGCAAGATGGCCGCGTACTGCCTCGGCGCCATGGGAGAGTACGCCGACGTGGCCGAGGCGCTGGCCGGCCGCCTGGCGGATCCCGATCGGGATGTCCGCCGGGCCGCCATCCTCGCCCTGAACCGGCTGCCCCGCGTGGACGCCGGGGTGCAGCAGGCCGTCGCCAGGCTGCGGCACGATCCGGACAAGTTCGTGCGCCGGGCAGCCGACGCCGTGGTCAGTCGCTGGAGCCGAGCATACCGGCCACCAGATCCGCAAACGACCGGGTGAGCTGCGACTTGGTCACCACCCGGGCGCCGGCGGCCTCGGCGGCCCGCCGCGCCTGCACAGCCACGTGGGGTCCGAAGGCCAGGACGGGGATGCCCCGCTGCCGGGCGGCCCGGATGGCAGAGAGGGCCGCCGCGCCGGCCTCCAGGTCGATGATCGCCAGGCCGGCGCCCGGGTCAGGCGCCGCCTCCCCGGCCGCGCCCTCCCCGCCCGCACTCAGGTCCACCACCAACGGCGTGTGTCCGAGCTCGCGCAAAGCGCGCTCCAGCCGCTCCGCGAAGAAGAGATCCGCCGCCACCGCGTAGACGGTTGCCATGTACCGTTCCCCCTCGATGAACCTTACGTTATTTGGTCGCCGGAGGCCTGCCAGGCGGCGCGCCGGCGGAAGAAGCCATTACCCAGGAGGATGCCCGATGACAGCAAGGTATGAACAGTCCGCGGCCCTGTACGAACGAGCCCTGGCCCGCATCGTCGGCGGCGTGAACTCGCCCGCCCGGTCCTTCAAGTCGGTGGGCGGAGGACCGCCGGTCTTCATGATGCGCGGACAGGGCCCTTACCTGTATGATGCGGACGGAAACCGGTACATCGACTACATCGGGGCGTTCGGGGCGGGGATGTTCGGCCACGGCCACCCCGAGATCGCCGCAGCCATCGCCCGGGCCGCGGAGAGGGGCACCATCTACGGCACCCCCAACCCCTGGGAGGTCGAACTGGCGGAGCGGATTCACGCGGCGCTCCCCTCCATGGAGCGGGTCCGCTTCGTCACCACGGGCACCGAGGCCGTCATGTCGGCCGTGCGGGTCGCCCGCGCCTTCACGGGGCGGCCGAAGATCATCAAGATGGAGGGCTGCTACCACGGCCACTCCGACTTCGCCCTGATCGCCGCCGGCTCCGGCCCGTCACAGCTGGGCACCCCCGATTCCGCCGGGGTCACCGAGGGGGTCGCGCGGGACGTCATCACCGTTCCCTACAACGACCTCAGGAGCCTGGAAGAGGCCCTGGACGCCTGGGGGCCGCAGGTGGCGGCGGTGCTGTTGGAGCCCATCGTCGGCAACTTCGGCGTGGCGCACCCCCGGCCGGGCTACCTGGACGGGGTCAGGCGGCTGGCGCACCAGCACGGCGCCCTGCTGATCTTCGACGAGATCATCACCGGCTTCCGGGTGGCCTACGGCGGCGCGCAGACCCTGCTGGGGGTCGAGCCCGACCTGACCACCCTGGGCAAGATCATCGGCGGCGGCCTGCCACTGGCGGCCTACGGCGGCCGGGCGGAGATCATGGACTGGGTGGCCCCCCTGGGGCCCGCCTACCAGGCCGGCACCCTCGCCGGCAACCCGCTCTCCATGCAGGCGGCCCTGGCCGCCCTGGAGGTGCTGGCCCGCCCCGGCGTCTACGAGCAGCTGGAGGCCGACGCGGCCTACCTGGCCGACGGGCTGGTCGCCTCGGCCCGCAGGCACGGCCACGCGGTGCAGCTGGGCCGCGCCGGCTCCATGTTCACCCTCTTTTTCTGCGATGAGCCCGTGGTCGACTACAGGACGGCCCAGCGGTCGGACCCCGAGAGGTTCGCCGCCATGTTCCGGGGGCTGCTGGACCGGGGCATCGCGCTGGCCCCGAGCCGGTTCGAGGCCTGGATGCTCTCGGTGCAGCACACCCGGGCCGACCTGGAGGAGACGCTTCAGATCGCAGATGAGGTCTTTGCGGAGATGTAGATGGCATGGCAGAAGAGGCAGCGACCCGCTCGCTGCCTCTTCTTCTTTCCGGTCACAAGGGCCGGGCTAGGGCATCGGGATCTGGCTCGCCATGCTGATGATGGCGATGAACAAGCCCACGCCCACGAGCACCGCCATCGCAATGCCCACGCCCACGGGGATCAGGAAGACCACGATGGCCCGCCCGGTCTCCACGCGCAGGGCGGCCCGAATGGCCAGCACCGTCAGGATCAGCATCCAGACCCAGAACACGAGCCCCACGAAGGACGCCAGCCAGGGCAGGCCGAGCCGGCTCAGCATGAGGTTCACCGGAGCCTGGAGCAGGGCCGGCAGTCCGGCAAACCCCAGAGTGGCCAGCATCGCCCGGCCGTCGCGCTCGGCACCCATCAACTCGCCGATCAGCCCGTAGATCGCGGCCCGGGCAAACCACCACAGTACGCTGCCCACGATCCCGAAAATGGCGCCGAACACCGCGGCCGACCCCATCACCGCGCTGACCGCATCGACGAGCTCCGGGGGGATTTCGGCAAGGAACAGGTCGGGATCCAGCACCATGGCGTCCCGCGTGATGGCCAGCCCCAGGATGCCGGTGAAGACCGCAAGCCCGGTCACCAGCAGCGCGGCAGGCCCCACGGGCCGCTCGTCGGCGATCCTGGCCATCGCCTTGCCCGGCGCGATGAAAACGTCCAGAATCAGGTCCCATACCGAGGTCCGGCCGTTCTGCGAGGGCCGGTCGTTCTGCACAAACTGGTCCGTCATATGCTTACCCTCCACCAGCGTTAACGTACACTTACCGCCCCCGGCTCAAGCGCGTACAGGCCGCTGGGCAGCCCCAGGGAAGCCGGCGGCGTGAACACCCGGCCCAACAGGCCGCCGAACGGCCAAGCCGACCTGTTCATCTCCCGCACGCCGGGCTCCCCGGGCAGCCCGGCCAGCTCGGCGGCCACCTCAATCGCCCGCTTCAGGTCGCCCAGCTCATCCACAAGCCCCAGCGCCAGGGCCTTCCGGCCGGTCAGGATCCGCCCGTCGGCAACCTCCAGCACCTCGGCCCGCGTCATACCGCGGCCCTCCGCCACCACCTGGACGAACGCCTCGAAGGTCTCCTCGACCAGCTGCTGCAGGAGGACCCCCTCCGCATCCGTCATTTCCCGGGCTGGGTTGCCGATGTCCTTGTAGGGCCCGCTCGTGAAAGTGTACGTCTTGACGCCGATCTTCTCGTAAGTCTCCGTCAGATTCGTAACCTGGTAAATAACCCCGATGGAGCCGGTCAGCGTATCAGGGCTGGCGATGATCCGGTCAGCCCCGGCCGAGATCCAGTACCCGCCCGAGGCGGCGGCCTCGCCCATCGAGACCACGACCGGCTTCCCGGCCGCCTGCACCCGCCTGATGGCCTCTGCGATCTCCCAGGAGGCAACCACGCTCCCGCCCGGGCTGTTGACCCGGAGGACGACGGCCTTCAGCGTCGGGTCCTCCGCCGCCCTGTCCAGGTGCTTCACGATGGTCTCCGAACCCGCACCGGAGCCGCTGAACAGGCTGCCGCTGCCCTCACCCGACACAATGGCCCCTTCTACACGCACCACGGCCACCTGCCCGCCCGCAGTCCCCTTCGACCTGCCGGCGTCCCGGTTCGGTCCCTGCCAAAAGGCCACGGCGAGCGACAGCACCGTGATGGCGATGATCACGCCGGCCGCAATCCAACGCTTCATAGTGTTTATTCACTCCTTCTGATTGGTGTGCAAGCCTCCGCCTAGTCTTCTCTCGCGATGCGCTTTATCCACGGACCCATGGTCAGGCCCAGGCCGCCGAGGGCCAGGCTGACCGAGAGGAACGAGCCCACATACCGCACGTAGGGAAGGCGGGTCAGCAGGGTGAGGCAGACCAGCCCCAACAGGAAGGCCCCCAACCGGGGGACCCGCCCGTCGCCCCGCACCCGGGCCAGAATCCCGTGGCCCAGCCAGCCGGCAACGAAGATCTGCCCCAGGTAGATGGCCGCCGTATACAGCGGCAGCAGGACCATGAGCGCGGCGGGGATTCCGCCCACGGTGAGCATCAACACCAACGCCAGCAGCGGGATGCCGGCCAGCAGCCCCACGCCGGCGCCCAGGGTGGCCCAGAAGTGGCCGGTGAGCCGGCGGTGGAACGAGCTCAGGAGCCCCGGCGCCAGCCACGTGACCAGCAGTCCGACCGCTGCAAAGCCGGCCAGCCGCCCCAGCGCAAAGCCATCCATGCTCAGCCGGGGGCGCACCTCCGCCTGCGACGGCGTGAAGCGCACCTCGCCGACGCTCGCCCCGTCGTCGATGACCGGCGGCTCGGCGCCCGTGGCCACGACGTCCCCGCGCACCACGGCGCCCGGGAGCACCCGGGCCTTCTCGTAAGCATGGATGCTGAGGTCGCCCCCCACCTCACCCGCGACCGTGAAGGTGGTGGCCGCGGCGAACAGGCTCCGGCGGACCGTGCCGCTCAGCTCCGCGTGGCCGCTCAGGGCAATCCACGTCGTCCCGATCTCCGCCCCCGGGCTCAGGACCGCCCGCTGACTCACCGTGAGGGCGCTGCGGCCGACCCGGCCCTCGATGACCACCGAGTCCAGGGACAGCACGCGCACGTCTCCCAGGACCTGACCCGAGATCCGCACACGCTCGCTGATGCCGATCACGTCGCCCTCCACCGTGCCGGTAATCACCGCCTCGGGGCCCAGGAGGATGAGGTCGCCGGCCAGGGTGCCGTGCACCGCCACCTCCTGGTCCGTGGTGACGATCAGGTCATCCTCCAGCGTCTCGCCCGCCGGGATGATGACCGGTTCCGGGCCCGCGGCGATGGGAGGTCGGCCCGCCCCGGGCCGACCGGCGGAGGCGGCCGCCCAGGCGCCCGACGCAGCGACGGCGAGCAAGGCCGCGGTCAGTACAACCAGGATTCTCCATCGGCGCATACCATTCACCTGCCTTCAGTGGTGGAAAGGAGACAGCCCGCGCCGGCGCTGCCACAGATTGAGGAGGATGATGACCAGGCCGGCCGCCAGCAGGGGGACGAGGATATCAAGCTGCGACTCCGGGGGCGACCAGAGAAGCGAACGGGCCCACCGGAAGAGGCGGCTGGTGAGCTGGGGCGCCCAGTGGCCGGCGCTCATCCACCCTCCCAGAGGTAAGCCCTGCAGCCACGGGAGCACCGCCCCCTGCAGCCCGGCCGCGGCCGCGAGGCCCAGGCCCACCAGGCCCGAAGCCAGCCCCCAGGCCCCGCGCCGGCCGCCGCTGACCTGGGCGGCCAGCCGATCCGGCAGGTCCGCGGCCATCAGGACGTCCGCCTCCTCCCGCGTCAGTGCGAGGGCGGCCTCCAGGCGCAGGTCCTCCAGATCGAGCGCGCCCAGGCGGGCCTGACAGGTCGGGCAGCCCTGCACATGGCTGCGCACCGCCTCGGCCTCTGCTGCCTCCAGGAGCCCCATGCGGAAGAAGTCCAGCGTCATGTCGTCCCAGCAGCCCTTTCCGTTCACGTGGCCACCTCCTGTTCCACCAGACGTTTCCGGAGGAGCCGCTTGGCACGGTACAGGTGCGTGCCGACAGTTCCCACCGGGATGTTCAGGGCCTCGCTGATCTCCTGGTACGAAAGCTGGTTGAAGTAGTGCAGGGTTACGGTGGTTCGGTAGGGCTCGGGCAGCTCGGCCACCGCCTGCCGCACGGCGGCCCGGTCGTGCGCCGCGAGCACCTGGCCGGGCGGCGGGGGGTCAGAATCCGGCAGGTCGGCCAGCACCGCGTCTTCAACGGGGGTGGGACGCTTCTGCCTGGCCTGCAGGTGGTCGCGGCAGAGGTTGGCGGCGATGCGCAGGAGCCAGGGGCGGAAGGGCTGGGTGACGTCGAATCCGGCCAGCGAACGGTAGGCCCGGAGGAAGGCTTCGCTGGTGAGGTCCAGCGCGTCTTCCCGCCTGCCCGTCATCCGCAGGCAGAATCCGTAGACGCCGTTCTGGTGCAGCCGGACCAGCGCACCGAAGGCTTCGGCATCGCCGCCCTGGGCCCGCCGGATCCACTCCCGTTCGGTCACCCCGCTCCCCCCTTCCACTCTTATCTACCGGCGTCAACGCGCTTTTCTTTCACCGTACCGAACAATTTTATATATACAACAAGAAGCCGCCCCGACTGCCCCGGGCAGGGAGCGGCTCGTCCTATTTTTGGTTCGCATTGTGATTCGCAGGTGGCGGCGCTGTCCACTGGCGCTGGACGTTCTTCGCCATCTTGGTCTTGTACGCCGCCTCCAGGTCGATCCCCGCGTTGTTGGCCAGCTTAAATATGTAGGCGAGGCAGTCGGCCAACTCGAAGCCCAGGTCCTGCCGGTATTCGGCCAGGGCGGCCTCCCAGGCGGCAGCCTCCCCCAGCTCGGGCTCCAGCAGGCTCTGCCGCCAGAAGATGTTGCGCAGCTCGTTGGCCACCTCGCCCACCTCACCGGCCAGCAGGACCATGTTCAGCTTCAGATCAGGGCCCCAACCTTTCTGCTCGTCCAGCCACCGGTGGAAGGCCTGGAAATCGGAAATCGTACGCATCGCATTCGGGAACATGGTTGGCCTCCTCTTCGGTGGTTCTGCAAAGCTTATCGGACGGCCGCCCCGGTCAGCCGGCCGCCGGCGCCAGCCCGTGCTCACTCAGCCAGGCCAGAATCTCCGCAAAAACCTCCTCGTAGCCCGGGTCGTTGAAGATCTCGTGATACTTCTCCGGGTACAGCCGGAACCGCTTGTCCGCGTGCCCGATGCGGTCGAACACTGCCCGGGTGGCGTCCGGGTCCACCAGTTGGTCCGCGCCGGCCACCAGGAAGAGCGCCGGCAGCCCGTCGGGGAAGGTGACGGTGGTGCGGCACTCTGCTGCCGCGCGGGTGCACTCCACGAACCAGCGGGGCGTGGCCGTCTGGCAGCGGAGGGGATCCTGCCTGTCCAGCGCGATGCGCTCAGTGTTCCGGGTGCAGACCTCAGGCGGAATGCCGGACTTCACCTGCAGCCGCGGGGCGATGACGGCCAGGAGCGGCGCCAGGGCCTGCTCCACCCGGCTCACCTTCGCCCGGCTCAGGAACCAGGGCGACGAGAGCACAAGGGCCGAGATCGTATCGGGGTGAACCGCCGCATACCGGTAGGCGATGAGCCCGCCCATGGAGTGGCCGATCATCACCGGCCGGCCGTGGGCCCCGGCCGCCAGCTTCACGAACTCCGCCAGGTCCACCAGGTAGTCGGCGAACCGGTCCACATGCATCCGGGTGCCCTCAGAGCGGCCGTGCCCCCGGTGGTCCATCGCCCAGACGGCGAAGCCCCGGGACGCGAACCACGACGCGACGTGCTCGTACCGCCCGGCGTGCTCCCCCGCGCCGTGTACCAGCACCAGGCTGCCCTCTGCACGCTCGGGCTCCCAGCAGCGCCAGTGGAGCTTCAGGCCGCCGAGGCCCGACAGGGTGCCGCTTCTCTCCCTCATGGCTTCTCCTCCGTTCGGCTCTGTATGGAACCAAAATTCGTTAACCTGTCGCACATTTCCTCTTGGCAGGGATTCTCTGACAGCGGAACGAATCTTTGAGACAATAGCGAACGGAGGCGAGCACGGCGATGACACAACTGAGACTGAACTGGAAGAATACCTTCATCATCGGACTCGGCTTCTTCGGTGTGGGTTTGGTCTGGCCTCTTTACAATGCGTACATGCCCATTCTCTACTCCAAGTTCATCGAGTCCAAGACCGTCATCGGTTACCTCATGACCATCGACAACTGGCTCGCGCTCACCCTCACGCCGCTGATCGGCTTCCTCAGCGACCGCACGCGCACCCGCTTCGGGCGCCGGATTCCTTACCTGCTGGTCTTCGCCCCCCTCTCCGCCCTCTTCCTCATGCTGATCCCGGTCGGGTGGGAGACCAGCCTCTGGCTCCTGCTCGGGGCGGCCATCATGATGAACCTCGCCATGGCCTCGTGGCGCTCGCCGATCGTGGCGCTCATGCCCGACGTCACCCCGCCGCCCCTGCGCTCCAAGGCCAACGGCATCATCAACTTCATGGGCGGCCTGGCCTACATCGTGGCCATGTTCGGCGGGGCGATCCTCTACCGCATCTACCCCGGCCTGCCCTTCGTCGGCTCGGCCCTGCTCCTGCTGGTGATCACGGCAATCTTCTACTTCTGGATCCGCGAGCCCGAGCACAGCACGGAGAAGTCCGAACGGTTCCAGTTGGCTTTCATCAAGGACCGCAGTGCCATCTTCATGCTCCTGGCCATCTTCTGCTGGTTTGTGGCTTACAACTCCCTGGAAACCTGGGTGACCACCTACGGGCGGGACTTCCTCGGCCTGCACGAGGCCGACGTCGCCAAGCAGCTCACCTTCTCGGGCGGCGCATTCCTCCTGTTCGCCATCCCGTCGGGCTTCCTGGCCGACGGTTTCAGCCGCTTCAAGGGGCTCGGCCGGAAGCGGACCATCATCGGCGGCCTCCTCATGATGATCCTGGCCTTCTTCCTGCTGGACATGCAGTCTGACCTCACTTCGGTCTGGTACCTGTTCGCCTTCGTCGGCTTCGCCTGGGCGTGGGTGAACATCAACTCCTACCCGATGATCACCCAGATGGCCGGGCCCGGGCAGATCGGCGCCTACACCGGCATGTACTACCTGTTCTCCTCGCTGGCGAACATCGCCGGGCCGCCCCTATTCGGCTGGGTCTTCGACAACTTCGGCTACCGCTTCTTCTTCCCGCTGGGCATCCTCTTCATGGCCCTGGCCGTCCTGTGCATGCTCATGGTGACCAAGGGGGAGAAGGACTCCCGGCCGGCGGCGGCTTAGGCGCCCGCGAGGATCTCCTCCGCCAGCCGCTGCGTGGCCAGGGCCTCGGCCGCAGAGGTCTCGGGTGCGCGCCCCTCCCGCAGGCAGGCGAGGAAGTGTTCCAGCTCGGGCGCGATGCCCCGCTTCTCCAGGGTCGAGGTCCACGAGCCGAAGAGCGGCTCCACCCGCTCGCGGCCGTCCTCCCGCACGATGACCCGCTCCATCTCCTCCACGATCACCGTCAGCCCGCCCCCCTGCAGCTCGACCCGCTCGGTCACGGCACCGGCGCTGAAGCACTGGGCCAGCTGCACCAGGGTGCCGGACGCCGACTCCATCTGCGCGGCCACCAGCCCGGTGCGGGCGCAGACCGTGCGCAGCTGCAGGTCGCCGGCGAAGAAGCGGGCGAGGTCGATGATGTGGATCACGTCATCGGTCACGTAATGGCGCAGCGGCCATTTCGCGCCGCCGCCGGTGCGGTGCTTCTGGACCAGGATGTACTCGATCTTCTTCCCCGCCTCGGCAAACAGGGCCTTCGCCCTGCGGTAGGCGGGGGCGTAGCGGCGGTTGAAGCCGACCATCAGCAGCCGGCCCGTGCGGCCGGCTGCTTCCGCGATCGCCTCCGCCTCGGGCAGCGTCTGGGCGAGCGGCTTCTCCATGAACACGTCGATGCCGGCCGTGAGCAGCGCCACCGCCTGTTCCCTGTGCGCCGCCGTGGCGCTGAGCAGGTACGCCGCACGGGGCCGCACGGCCAAGACCTCCTCGAAGGTGCGGGCGCGGAGGCGCAGCCGGTACTGGGCGGCCAGTTCGTCCACTTTCCGCCCGGTGCGGCTGGCCAGGCCGATGATCTCCACCTCCGGGTGGCTGGTGAGCACCGGCAGATGGGCCTTGCGGGCGATGTTTCCCAGCCCGACCACGGCCAGGGTGATGGGAGCCTGCATGAAATCCCTCCTCAAAAACCGGCGGCGGAGATCACTCCGCCGCCGTCGTGCTTCCGGTCCGCTACTGGCTGGTCTGCGCTCCGCCCGTCTGACCGCCCATCTGCGCGATCTGCGGGCTCGGGGGGAACGGGAACTGCGTCTGGTACTGCACGAACTGCTGGAACGTGTGCTGCACCATCTGCGCGTCGGCCACGGGCAGCTTGTACCAGCCTTTCTTGAACATGAGGTTGAAAATCTGCCGCTGCATCTGGTAGCTGGCGTCGCAGTTCTGCTTGATCACGTCGAAGAGCGCGTCGTGGCTGGCCTCGATGAGGGCCATGTTGTACCCGCTGGTCAGGTACTTCTCCTGTGCCAGCAGATCCTGCAGGCGGTCGCGGTCGTTCATGGACGCGTCCTTCACCTTCGGCAGGTTGGTCTGCGCCTGGTGCGTCATGATCAGGTGGCCGCCCTGCATCTTGAACTGGGGCTGAATCCCCTGCTGCTGCATGGCTCACCCTCCTCACATGACGGTGGTCGGGTTCTGAGCACCCGACACGGTGATCTGCGTGGCCTGGTTCACGTGCTCCTGAAGGTGCATGAGCAGCCGCTCCAGATTGCGCTGGTGCTGCTCGGCGATCTGGAACATCGCCTGCCGGCACTCCGCGTCCTGGGTCTCGTTGGCGTAGTGATAGGCCTTCTTGGCCGCCAGCAACTCCCAGGACATCATGTCCTTCATGTACGCCAGGTCCTTCTCGGTGAGCGGCGTCATTCCGCCTGTCTGATACTGCACTCTGGCCATCCTCCTCTCGACAGGGCGCGTACATATGTTGCCCCTGTGCCGGGAGGTGCATGCCGCGGCGGCCACACCGCAACCTGCTGATAATTCCCTAGATCCCGAGGTAATGGTTGGCCAGCCAGCCGATGCCAAGCAGGATCACAATGGCCAGCAGTTCCACGCCGGCGCGCTCCCCCAGTTCCAGCCGGTCCCTGCTGCGATCGCGCCCGCGCATGATGGCCAGGGTCGGCCCGATGGTCAGCACGCTCAGCATGTAGGTCACCGTAATCGGCCACTTCAGGAGGAGCGCGGCGACGACGCCGATCGCCACCGAGCCCAGAAAACTCCAGCCGACGATGGCCAGGGTCTCGTGCAGAATTGGGTTCATGATCAAGCCTCCAGGTCAACCCCGAGTCGTCTGAGGGCGGCCTTGCCCGCCGGGGTGAGCGCCAGCCCGTCCGGCGTGCGCGCCAGCCAGCCCGCCTCCAGCAGGTGCCGGTGCAGGAGGAAGCCCAGGTGGGCGCCGATGTGCCCCCCGCACATCGCCACGGGCTTGCGGCGACCCGCCGTCAGCGGGGAGAGGTCCAGGCCGAGCTCTGCAAGGCCCGTCCAGCCCTGCGGCGTCACTCCCGGGGCAGGCTCCCCCGTCACCCAGCCCAGCTCCAGCAGCCGCCGGGCCAGCCGCTCGCCCAGGAGACCGCCGAGATGATCATAACATGAGGATGCGATCGCGGGGCCTTCGTTCAAACCAAGCTCACCTCGCGCCTTAGTGTGGCCCGTTTGATGTGTGCGCGCAGGCTCTACCTGCCCATCGGCAGGGTCGGCTGGGCCGCGCGGTCGCTGGTGAGCACGACCAGCAGATTGGCGACGAGGTCGGCCTTGCGCTCCGGGGTCAGTTCCACCTTCTGCTGCTGGTCCAGCATGTCCAGCGCCATCTCCACCATGGAGACCGCACCCTCCACGATCTTCTGCCGGGCTGCGATGATCGCCGCCGCCTGCTGCCTCTGCAGCATCGCCCCTGCGATCTCGGGGCTGTAGGCCAGGTGCGAGATGCGGGCCTCGATGACCTCGATGCCGGCCATATCCAGCCGCTCCTGCAGCTCTTTTTGCAGGGCCAGGGCGACCTCCTCGGCCGAACCTCGCAGCGAGGGTTCCCCCTCGTTCTGGCCGTCGTCGTACGGATACTGGCTGGCCAGGTGGCGAATGGCCGTCTCTGACTGCACCTCGACAAAGGCGTTGTAATCCTCAACGCTGAAGATCGCCTTCGCCGTGTCGACCACCCGCCAGACCACCACGGCGGCGATCTCGATGGGGTTGCCGTTGGCATCGTTCACCTTCAGCTGGGGCGAGGTGAAGTTGTGCACCCGCAGGCTGATCTGCTTCTTGGAGGCCAGCGGGTTGACGAAGTACCACCCGTCCGACTTCACCGTGCCCAGGTAGCGGCCGAAGAGGATCAGCACCCGCGCCTGGTTGGGCTGCACGACGAAGAGGCCGTTCAACAAGATCAGGGATGCGACAAAGAGAACCGACCCGGTAACCAGAAGAAACGGCGACGGCTCTTCCCAGACATCAAGGGGAAGCCCCGCTACGAAGAGCCAGATGGAAAGCCCCATCAGCACCAGTGCGATCATCAGACCCAGCCAGCCCGGCAGCGCGCGCACGCTGCGCTCCGGGATGGCGGTTACAGGTTCATGCTGACGCTCTGCCAATCCCGATACCCCCTTTCAGTTCTTCACGCATCCGCCACACGGCGCAGCCGGTCCAGGTCGAGGAGACGCACGGTGCGGCTGCCCACCTGCTCCACCAGCCCCTGCTGCACCAGGGCCTTCAGGCGGCGGCTCAGGCTCTCCGGCGTCGTGCCCAGCTGCACGGCGAGCTCCGCCCAGGGCACCGGCAGTTGCAACTCCACCATGTCCTCCGCCTCCGGCCCGGCCAGCCGCAGGAGCTCGGCGGCGAGCCGCTGGCCCACGTCCCGCAGGCCCAGGTCGCCGATCAGCCGCTCGGCCTCGGCCAGTCGCCAGGCCAGGGCCTCGACGACGGCCACCGCCACGGCGGGGTGGTTCCGCAAAATCGCCTGCACGCCCTCACGGGCGATCATGCAGGCGTGGGTCTCCTCCATGGCAATCAGGTCGCCTTCGTGGTGCGCCTCGGTGAAGAGCGCCATCTCGCCGAGGAACTCGCCCGGTCCGAGCTGGCGCACCACCTGCTCGCGGCCCCTGCTCGTGGTGTGCACCAGCTTCAGCCGGCCGCTGGCCACCACGATCAGGTGGGTGACCGGGTCGCCGGCGGAGACCACCAGCTCGCCCCGCTCAAAAGCGCGGTGGTGCATCGCCCTGCCCAGCTCCTCCATCCCCGCGGCCGACAGGGCCTGGAAGATCGGCACGCCTGCGGCGCAGGCCGGGATGTTCGGCACGTGCGCTCACCTTCCTCACGGTAAGTTGGCCTATCCTTTCATTCTCCACCAGATCGCCAAATCCCGTCACGGTCCGGGCAAAAAAAGCGAGGGCCGCCCCTGCGGCAGGAGGCGCCGCAGGAGCAGCCCTTTATTCTGCACCAATCCGACCGTCTACCCGGCGGCTGCCCGCCGCAGGGTGCGGGCCGGCGCCCGCAGCAGCCCCCGCATCCTGAGGGCCTCGGCGATGCGGTGGATGGCGTGCATATAGGCGGCCGTCCGGGTGTGGGCGCCGTGCCGCTCGGCCGTGGCCACCACCTGGCGGAACGAGGCCACCAGGCGCTGCTCCAGCCGGGCGGCCACCTCCTCCTCGGTCCAGTAGTACTGGTTCCGGTTCTGCACCCACTCAAAATAGGAGACGGTCACCCCGCCGGCGTTGGCCAGGATGTCGGGGATGACGAAGATCTTGCGCTGCGCCAGCACGTGGTCGCCGTCGGGCGTCGTCGGGCCGTTGGCCGCCTCGGCAATCACCCGCGCCCGCACCGACCGGGCCACCTCGCCGTCGATCTGGTTCTCCAGGGCCGCGGGCACCAGGATATCGCAGTCGGCCGTCAGCACCCCGAACTGGTCCGTGGCCCGGCTCCCCGGGAATCCCACGACGCTGCCGGTCGCCTGCTTGTAGGCGATCAGGTCGGCCACCCGGGCGCCGCCGGGACAGAGGATGCCGCCGCGGCTGTCGCTGACGGCCACCACCACGGCCCCGTGCTCCTCCAGCAGGCGCGCGGCGTGCTGCCCCGCGTTGCCGAAGCCCTGGATCGCCACCCGGGCGCCGGCCAACGGCAGGCCCAGGTACGCCATCGCCTCGCGGACGGCGATGACCGTGCCCCGGCCGGTGGCCTCGCTGCGGCCCAGCGACCCGCCCAGCGCGACCGGCTTTCCGGTGAACACGGCGGGGCAGCTGGCGCCCACGATGGTCTCGTACTCGTCGACCATCCAGCCCATGACCTGCGCGTTGGTGTTCACGTCTGGGGCGGGAATGTCCTTGTCGGGCCCCAGGAAGGGCCAGATCGCCCGGACGTAGCCGCGGGAGAGCCGCTCCAGCTCACCCGGGCTGAGCTTGCGCGGGTCGACGGCGACGCCGCCCTTGCCGCCGCCGTAAGGCAGGCCCACCACGGATGTCTTGAAGGTCATCCACATGGAGAGGGCCTTCACCTCGTCGGCCGTGACCGCCGGGTGGAACCGGATGCCGCCCTTCGCCGGCCCGAGGGTGGTGAGGTGCTGGCTGCGGTACCCGGTGAAGACGCGCAGACTGCCGTCATCCATGCGCACCGGGATCTGCACCTCGACGAAATGGGCCGGCGCCTTGAGGAGCTCGTACAGCTCCTCGCTCTCACCCAACGCCACCACCGCGTTCCGAACCTGCTGCTGCGCAATAACAAACGGATTCTGAGCGCCGCCCATCTCTTCTCCCCCCATTCGTGACCTTGCTCTCTTTACGCCTTTAGGCAGTTAGTATAAGGCGGTGGGCCGGCGGGTGCCAAGACAAAAATCAGAATCAAACCGATATGGACGATGAATAAGGA
>JAMNXV010000025.1 GCA_023623185.1 Bacillota bacterium | reverse complement strand
AGCGAGTTCCGCGTCAGCATCGAGATGCCGCCGGGCACCCGGCTCGAGGAGACCCAGGCCGCCGTCGAGCGGGCGGTGGCCCAGATCGAGCACCTGCCCGAACTCCGCAGCCTTTACGTCTCGGTGGGCTCCACCGGCGGCGCCTACAGCACCGGCGGCCAGTCCCACCAGGCGTTCATCTCGGGGGCGCTCTCCCGACCTAACGAGCGGCGCCGCGGCCTCGACGAGATCGTGGAGGACGTGCGCACCCGCATCGTCCTGCCCGGCGCCAAGGTGACCGTAGCGCCCTCCGGTACGATCGAAACCGGCGGCAACGACATCGAGGTGCAGGTCAAGGGGCCCGACCTGGAGGTGCTGAAGGAGCTCTCGCGGCAGGTCATGGCCGAGGTCGCTCAGGTGCCCGGAGCCCGCGGGCTCGACACCACGGTCAGCGAGGGGCTGCCCGAGATCCAGATCCGCGTCGACCGCGCCCGGGCCGCCGCCTACGGCCTCAGCCCCAGCCAGGTCGCCGCTGCCGTGCAGTCCGCGGTGCGGGGCCAGGTGGTCACCCAGTACCGGGTGGGCGGCGAGGAGGTCGACATCCGGCTGCTGGCCGCTGAGAGCGCCCGCGAGAACGTCGGCGCGCTGCGGCAGCTGCCCATCGCCACCCCGTTCGGGCAGACCGTTCCCCTGGGCGAGCTGGCCGAACTGGTGCGGGGTGTGGGCCCCACCTCCGTCGACCGCGAGGACCAGATGCGTGTGGTGAAGATCATCGGCCAGATCCACGGGCGCGACCTGGGAAGCGTGACGAATGACATCAAGGCGCGCCTCAGCGCCTTCCCGCTGCCGCCGGGCTACGAGATCGGTTATGGCGGCGACTACGAGCTGATGGACGAGGCGATCGGCGGCCTCCTGCAGACGCTCGTCTTCTCCGTCGCGCTGGTCTACCTGGTCATGGCGGCGCAGTTCGAGTCGTTCCTCCACCCCTTCGTCATCATCTTCACCATCCCGCTCGCCCTGGTCGGCGCGGTGCTGGCCCTGGTGCTGACCGGCCGGAGCATGGACATCTCGGCGATGATCGGCCTCATCCTGCTGGCCGGCGTCGTGGTCAACAACGCCATCGTGCTGGTGGACTACATCAACCAGCTCCGCCGGCGGGGGATGGAGCGGGATGAGGCGGTGCGCGTCACCGGCCCGCGCCGGCTGCGGCCCGTGCTGATGACCACCCTGACCACGGTGCTGGGCCTCCTGCCGCTGGCGCTCGGCCTGGGCGAGGGCGCCGAGCTGGAGGCGCCCCTGGCCACGGTCGTCATCGGCGGCCTCACCCTGTCCACCCTGCTGACCTTGATTGTCATCCCGGTCGTCTACACGCTCTTCGACGACCTGCTGGTGCGGGTGCAGAGCCGCATGGCCGCCCGGACGCAGACGGCAGCCATGTAGCGGGCGCCGCTGCCCGTGAGGCCAACCCCCCGGCGGAGGCCGGGGGGTTGGCCGTTGTGGGGCTGCCCTTCCGGCCGCCGGGCCTTGCGCATCCCGGCGAACCGCGGGCGTGCCGCGAGCGTCTATAATCTTTGCGGGATTCTTTGCGAAGAGACACGTCTCCGGTCGACCAACCGTTTGCGCAGTGAGGTGCTTATGTCCACTTCTCACAGCTCACTTCTTCGGTTCCTGGGCCGCTACAAGTGGCGCTACCTGCTGGGCGTGCTGGCGCTCGCCGGCACCGACCTCCTGCAGCAGGTCACGCCCCGCCTCATCGGCATGTTTGTGGACGACCTGGAAGCCGGCATCCTGGACCTGGCAGGCATCTACCGGTACCTTGCCTTCATCATCGGCACGGCCCTGTTCATCGCCGTGCTGCGCTTCCTCTGGCGCATCTTCGTCTTCGGCACGGCCCGGTTTGTCGAGCGCGACCTGCGCGCCGACCTCTTCGCGCACCTGGAACGGCTCTCGGCCTCCTTCTACCACAAGCACAAGACCGGCGACATCATGGCGATGGCCACCAACGACCTCCAGGCGGTGCGGGGCATCGCCGGCGAGGGCGTGCTGATGGCCGCGGACGCGGTGGCGATGACCGTCTTCACGCTCATCGCCATGATCTCCACCATCGGGCTGAGGCTCTCCCTGTGGGCGCTGCTGCCGCTGCCCTTCCTGGCCCTGCTCATCGCCGTGGTGGGACGGGCGATCTTCGCGCGGTCGCGCGCAGTGCAGGACAGCTTCGCCCGGCTCTCGGACGTGGTGCAGGAGAACATCTCCGGCGTGCGGGTGGTCAAGGCCTACACGCAGGAGGCCGCCGAGGAGGCCAAGTTCGACGCGGCCAACCGGGACTACATCCGTCGCTTCATGGCGATGATGCGCATCGACGGCCTGTTCGACCCCGTGGTCAGCCTCTTTGCCGGGCTCTGCTACGTCATCGCGCTGCTGGTCCCCGGCCGTGCGGTGCTCCGGGGGGAGATCTCGCTGGGCGACTTCGCCTCGCTCACGATGTACATCGGCATGCTCATCTGGCCGATGATCGCGGCGGGCTGGGTGGTGCACATCATCCAGCGGGGCTTCGCCGCCTTCTCCCGCATCCGCGAGGTGCTGCTCACCGAGCCCGAGGTGCAGGACGCGCCGGAGACCGTGGTGCCGGAGGGCGGCCGCATCCGCGGCGAGATCCTCATCCGCGACCTCACCTTCCAGTACACCCCCGAATCGCCGCCGGCGCTGGACGGCATCAACCTGCACATCAGGCCGGGCCAGACTCTGGGCATCCTGGGGCGCACGGGCAGCGGCAAGTCCACCCTCGCCTCCCTGCTGGCCCGCATCTTCAACCCGCCCCGGGGCACCGTCTTCATCGACGGCATCGACGTGCTCGACCTGCCGCTTGACCTGCTCCGGCGCTCCATCGCCGCCGTGCCTCAGGAGGCCTTCCTGTTCTCCCGCACGGTGGGCGAGAACATCGCCTTCGCGCCCGGCGAGTGGACGGAGAAGCAGATCCGGCAGGCGGCCCGCACCGCCCACGTGGAGCACGATATCCTGGAGTTTCTCCCCGACGGCTTCGACACGATGGTCGGCGAGCGGGGCGTCACCCTCTCCGGCGGCCAGCGGCAGCGGGTGAGCCTCTCCCGGGCCATCCTGAAGGACGCCCCGATCCTCGTGCTCGACGACTGCCTCTCCGCCGTGGACACCGCCACCGAGCAGCGCATCCTGAACGGCCTGCGGCCGGTGATGCGCGACCGCACGACCATCATCATCTCCCACCGCGTCGCGGCGGTGAAGGCCGCGGACCAGATCATCGTGCTGGAGCGCGGGCAGATCGTCGAATCCGGCACCCACGACGAGTTGGTCGCCCTGGGCGGCCGCTACTTCCGCACCTACCAGCGCCAACAGCTCGAGGAGGCCATCGCCAGCCTCGAGTAGCCCACACAGGAGGGAACTATGGCGGACTTCCGCGAAGAAGAGGCCCTTGGCAAGGTGTACGACGCACGACTCATGGCCCGTTTGCTCTCCTACGCCCGCCCTCACTGGAAGGCGCTGCTGGCCTGCATCGCCATGCTCGGCGTGGCGGTGAGCCTGGATCTCCTGGTGCCCAAGCTGGTGCAGATCGCCATCGACGACTACCTGATCCTCGGCATCGAAGATCCGGCTGCGGTGGCAGGCCTCAGCCGCCTGGCCCTCTGGCTGACCGCGGCCCTCGTCGCCAACTTCACCGTCTCCTACGGCGAGGTGCTGCTGCTGCAGTTCACCGGCCAGAAGATCATCTACGCCATCCGCAAGGAGCTCTTCGGCCACCTCCAGCGGCTGCACCTGCAGTTCTTCGACCGGAACCCGGCCGGGCGGCTGGTCACCCGGGTGACCAACGACACCGAGACGCTGAACGAGATGTACACCAGCGTGCTGGTGAACCTGTTCCGCGACATCTTCATGCTGGTGGGCGTGGCCGTCGTCATGATCAGCACGCACCCCAGGCTCGCCGGGGTCAGCCTGCTCCTGATTCCGGTGGTCGCCTACTATACCCGCTTCTTCGCGGCCAAGGCGCGCGACGCTTGGCGCGAGGTGCGGGTGCGGCTGGCCCGCATCAACGCGTTCGTCGCCGAGCACGTGAGCGGCATGCGGGTGGTGCAGCTCTTCGCCCGCGAGGCGCAGACGTTCGCCGAGTTCAAGCATGAAAACGACGAGTACAACCGGGCCTCCTGGCGGCAGCTCATGGTCTGGGCCGTCTTCCGGCCCATCCTCGACCTGCTGGCCAACATCACCATCGCCCTGGTGCTCTGGTACGGCGGCGTGCAGGCCCTGGCGGGCGACCTGACGCCCGGCACCCTGCTTCTGTTCGTCACGCTCTCCCGCCGCTTCTTCGAACCGCTGATGCAGCTCGCAGAGAAGTTCAACATCCTGCAGAGCGCCATGGCCTCGGCCGAGCGCATCTTCATGCTGCTGGACACCCAGCCGGCCATCGTGGACCCGCCGGACCCCAAGCCGCTGGGCCGGGTCACCGGCGAAGTGGAGTTCCGGAACGTCTGGTTCGCCTACAACGAGGACGAGTGGGTGCTGAAGGACGTCTCGTTCCGGGCCGAGCCGGGGCAGACCATCGCCTTCGTCGGCCACACTGGAGCGGGCAAGTCCTCCATCATCAACCTGCTGGCCCGCTTCTACGACGTGCAGAAGGGCCAGGTGCTGGTGAACGGCATCGACGTGCGCGAGGTCTCCACCGCCGAGCTGCGGCGGGCCATCGGCCTGGTCGCGCAGGACGTGTTCCTCTTCAGCGGCGACATCGCCTACAACATCCGGCTGGGGAACGCTGAAATCAGCGACGAGCGTGTCCGGGAGGCGGCCCGCACCGTCGGGGCCGACGAGTTCATCCGGGAGCTGCGCTACGGCTACGACGAACCCGTGGCCGAGCGCGGCGCCACCCTCTCGGCGGGCCAGCGGCAGCTGCTCTCCTTCGCCCGCGCCCTGGCCTTCGATCCCCCCATCCTGGTGCTCGATGAGGCCACCGCCTCCATCGACTCCGAGACCGAGGCCCGCATCCAGGAGGCCCTGAAGCGGCTGACGAAAGGCCGCACCACGTTCATCGTGGCGCACCGGCTCTCCACCATCCAGCACGCCGACCAGATCATCGTGCTGCACAAGGGGCGAATCCACGAGCAGGGCACCCACGAAGAGCTGCTGGCGAGGCAGGGGCTCTACCACAAGCTGTGGCGGCTCCAGTTCGAAGAGGGGCTGCAGGAGCACGAGTCCGAGCCCGCAGCGCATCTGGCGCACAAGTAAGAGGCGCCATTCCCGGACCGCACTGCGGCGGGGATGGCGTGTTTTCTTTCTAGGGAATGACCACTTCACACCCCTGCGACTTCCCGGTCAGAAAGCGCAGAAGCGCCAGCCCCTCAGCCTTCAAGCCTTCTTTGGCTGCCGCCGGCAGCGGGCTGAAGGGTTCGAGGGTGAGCTGCGCACGCCTCTCACCGTCTTCCCAGCGCCAGAGGCCGGCCCAACCACGTCTCTGCCATGATCCATGCGGGGGTGCCGTAACTGCCCCATTTGCCGCCCGGAGGCAACTGCACCATCGGGAGGTGGGTACGGGCCAGGAAGGTGAGAGCGGAAGGCTCCTCTCCCGGCGTCAGGCGCAGAAGGTGCTCACGGATCTCCGGCAGGGTTCGGGGCTCCACCGCCGCAAAGGCGCCAGCCTCCCTCAGCAGCGTCTCCAGCGGAAGTCGCTCCGCCTGCGTCTTGAAAAAACTGCGAAACGCCCGGGTAAGCACGGGCTGCAGCGCTTCACGAATGCGCAGCAAGTCCCGCGCGCTGACGATGTGCAGGGTGCTCCGCATGAGCATGGCCTTGACGAGCCTCCGGGAGGAGAGGGCCTGGTCCAGGTCCTCCCGGCGGAAGCCGTGAAGCCGGCTCCATAAACTCAGATAGGCTTGTTGTGGATCCTGCGCGTTGAGCCCGGCCAGGCGCTCCACCATGCGCTCCACCGGGAGCGAAGCCCGTGTCAGAAGATGATTTCGGGCCAGAAGGGCACGGTTCAGATGCCCCTCTGTCAACTTCGGGAGATCCCCGTCCGGCCGGCGACCTCTTTTCATGTCGAATCCCTCGCATTTGTGTGCAAGAGGATACAGTATTGGCGTTATTATGACGATGTCGTCTGGTGACAGGTACGCTGCCGCGAACAGCGCGGGGAGGGACTGCGGCGCCGGCCGGCGCCCCGATACGGCGCCCACAGAAAAGGCTGTCCCCGAGTCAAGCCTGTTGACTGCAGGGACAGCCGCTCTTACCGTCACACGGTCCGGCGTACCACCGGCTCCACCAGGGCCAGGACCTCCTCCGGCGTGCCCACGGTCAGGCACTGCTGCGCGAGCGCCCGGGCTTCCGCGGCCGGCGTCGAGCGCACCAGCCGGCGGATGCGGGGCAGAAGGGCGGGCGCCATCGACAGCTCGTCCACGCCCAGGCCCAGCAGCAGGAGGGCGCCCTCCGGCAGGCCACCCATCTCGCCGCACACGCCGACCCACTTCCCGGCGGCGTGGGCCGCCTGCACGACCCGGTCGATCAGTCGCAGGACGGCCGGGTGGTAGGGCTGGTACATCTCGGCCAGCTCCGGGTTCCCCCGGTCCACCGCCAGGGTGTACTGCACCAGGTCGTTGGTGCCGATCGAGAAAAAGTCCACCTCCGGCGCCAGGTGGTCGGCCAGCAGGGCGGCCGACGGGATCTCCACCATAATGCCGACCTCGTACTGGTCTGCCACCCGGTGTCCCTCGGCCTCCAGCGAGCGTCGGGCCTCCGCCAGAGCCTCCCTCGCACGGCGCAGGTCGGCCAGCCCGTTCACCATCGGGAACATGATGGCCAGGCGGCCGTGAACCGAGGCCCGCAGCAGCGCACGGAGCTGGGTCCGGAACAACTCCGGCCTGCGGAAGCAGAGCCGCAGGGCGCGCACGCCCAGGAAAGGGTTCTCCTCCTTCGGCAGGCCCAGGTAGGGTACGTCCTTGTCGCCGCCGATGTCCAGGGTGCGGATGATCACCCGCTGGCCGTTGGCGTTCTGCAGGGCCTCGGCGTAGGCCTGGTACTGCTCCTCCTCCGTCGGCGCTGACTCGCGACCCATGAAGAGGAACTCCGACCGCAGCAGGCCGACCCCCTCGGCCCCCTTCTCCATGGCGAAGGCCACCTCTGCCGGCGAACCGGCGTTGGTCGCCAGCTCCACCCGCACGCCGTCCGGCGTCTCCGCGGGCAGCGAGGCCTCGGCCCGGTCCCGCTCGGCCTGCTCGCGGGCCCGCGCCATGGCGGCCTCGTAGCGGCTGCGCGTCTCCGCACCCGGGTCGAGCACCACTTCGCCCGTGTCGCCATCCAGGGCGACGGTCATGCCGTCGTCGGCGGCATCCAGCACCCCTGCCGCGGCCACCACCGCCGGGATGCCCCAGGAGCGTGCGAGGATGGAGGTGTGCGAGGTGGGACCGCCCTGCTCCGTCACGATGCCGAGAAGCAGATCGCGGTCGATGCCGATGGTGTCGGTCGGGGCCAGGTCGCGGGCGACCACCACGGCCGGCTGCCGGAGCACAATCCCCACCGTGCGCCCGGTCAGTGCAGCGACGAGCCGCCGACCCACGTCGCGCACGTCGGCTGCACGCTCGCGCAGGTATTCATCATCCAGGGCTTCCAGCATGCCGGCGAATTGCTCGACGGCCGCCCGAACCGCCGCCTCGGCCGGCTGCCCCGCCTGGATGCCTTCCTCCACCAGATTCTGCAACTCCGGGTCCTGGAGCATGAGCTGGTGCGCGGTCAGAATCTCCCTGGCCTGCTCGTCGGCCCTCTCGGCCAGCTGGTTCAGCTCCGCCTCGGCCCGGCTGCGGGCGGCCTCGTACCGAGCCCGCTCCTCATCGGGCGTGCCGGCCGGCTGCGCCGCGACCTCCGGCTGCCCCTCGCGGTATACGAACGCAGGGCCGACGACGGCCCCGGCTGCGGCCGCGACCCCCCGCAAGACCCGCTCACTCACCGAGTCCACCCTCAATCAACGCGGCCAGGGCAGCCATGGCCTCCTCCTCCCGGGGCCCCTGGCAGCGGATGACGATGGTCTCCCCCTGGGCGACGCCGAGGCTCAGGAGGGAGAGCAGGGAACGGGCCGAGACCTCCTTCTCGCCCTTGCGCACGAAGATCTCCGTGTCGGCGAACTTCTGCACTTCCTTGACGAACAGTGCGGCGGGCCTGGCATGCAGTCCGGTAGGGTTGCTTAGGGTAAAGGTCCTTTCTACCATGCGGCGGACACTCCTTCTCGGTAACTTCCGCAAAGGCGTTTAACAATAGTATCCGGGATCGCGGCCCGGCTGTCCAGCAGGATTCGGTACATTTTCCGGCGTATCCATGCCGAGTCGCGGTGGAAAGGGGGTTTTTGCGCTGGTGCACCTGAAGATTGATCCGGAGTTCAGCCGGCAGCTGCCCTTCCTGACGCTGGGGATGCTGGAGATCGCGGAACTGGAAAACGGCCCGGCCACGGACGCCCTCCGGGCGCTGGTGGACGCGACCGTGTCACAGACCCGGGCTGAGCTCAAACTGGAGGAGATCAGCCAACTGCCGGCCATCGCCGGGTGGCGCAGGGCGCTGAAGGCCATGGGGACGGACCCCGCCCGGTACCGGATCTCCTCCGAACGCCTGCTCAGGCGCATCGTGAAGGGGGACGGGCTGCCCCGGGTGAGCCTCATCGTCGATCTGGTCAACGTCTGGTCAGCGGCGTCGGGGCTGCCCATCGGGCTGTACGACGCCGACCGGCTGGAAGGCGCCGCCCTCGAGTTCGCCGCAGGGCGGGAGGGCGAGCGCTACCTGACGCTGGCCGGCACCGAGATGGAAACGAAGGGCAAGCCTGTGCTGCGCGATGCGGCCGGACCCTGCGGCTCGCCCATCACCGACTCCGCCCGGACCGCCACGCATGAGGGAACCCGCCGGTGCGTCGCGGTGGTGTTCGGCCCGCCGCTCTACGACGGCGAGGAGTTCGAGCGCCACCTCGACCTGCTGGCGGACTGGGTGCAGCATTTCACCACAGGCAGGGTGACCGCGCGGGAGCGCGTCGTCTCATAACCTCCGCCGTCTCCGCGCGAATTATACAGGGCAGCAGGAGGGGCTGGCCGCCCCCCGCCACCGGCGGAAAGACCGCCAGGTCAACGCCGGGTGGTATGGGGGTGGCCAGCCCTTCCAGATCGCGGATGGAACGGCCGGCGATGAAGACCTGCACGTGCGGGAGCAGGTCGGAACCGTCGGGGGTGAGCACCTGCCCCGCCAGCCCCGGGCACTGCGCCACCAGGCGCCTGAGCACCTCGCCCACGGGCTCCCCGGGCGCTCCCGGAACCTCCACCCGGGCGGCGCCGGCAAGAGCGCGCAGCGTCGCGTAAAGCCGAACCTGCACGGCTCAGACGATCTCCAGTTCCCGCAGCTTCTCCATGGGCACCACGCCGTTCTTCCAGCCGCGGGCTGCGTAGTACTCTTCGAGCATCACGTCCAGCTCCGACACCTGCCCGGCGCTGCCCCCGGTCGCGGGCTCGGTGAGGAAGCGCTTGGGCAGGTAGTCGCTGCCCTCCCCCAGGCCCGCCAGGTTGTTGTAGTACCGCTCCAGGTTGTAGATGCGCTCGCCGGTGCGCATCACGTCCTCGGCCGTGAACGGCACGCCGGTGATCGCGCTGTACGCCTTCGCGTACTCCTCGGCGCCCATCGCGAAGGCCGAGAACTTGCAGAGGTCCATGGAGTCGGAGAAGGCGTGCAGGTCCTGGAAGACCTTGAGCAGCGCGCCCTTGCCCTCGGGACTCAGGCGGTCGGCCTGCAGGGGGATGCCCGCGATCTCCGCGGCAACCGTGTAGCCCCGCAGGTGGCACGCCCCCCGGTTCGAGGTGGCATAGGCCAGCCCGATGCCCTTGATGCCCCGGGGGTCGTAGGCGGGAATGGCCTGCCCCTTCACCGAGTTGGCCAGGTCCGGGCGGCCGAAGGAAGTCGCCGCGCCGTAGGCGCCCAGACCCAGGGCCCGGCCCAGCTGCCCCTCCGCGCGGGCAATGAGGCTCGCCACCGCGATCATCCGCTCCGCGTCGCCCCAGGCAATGCCGTCCTCCAGCAGCCCGAGTTCGGTGGCCTCCATCGCCGTGGAGAGCACGTTGCCCAGCTCGATGGTGTCCATCCCATAGTCGTTGCAGAGATCCAGGAGTTTCGCCACAGCGCCGGCGTCGGTCAGTCCGCAGTTGACGCCCAGGGCCCAGGCCGTCTCGTACTCGAACGACTCCGTGCGCACCCCCGCATACGGGCCTTCCTTGATCTCCACCAGCTTCTTGCACGCGACGGGGCAGGCGTGGCAGGTGGGCTCCTCCACCAGGTACTGCGCCCGGATCGTCTCCCCCGAAATCGCCTCGGCATCGGGGTGGAAGGTCTCCTTGCCGTTGAACGCGGGCAGGGCCCCGACCTCGTTGATGATGTTCATCAACACGTTGGTGCCGTACAGCGACAGGCCGCCCTTGCGCGGCGCGGTCAGCACGCCCTCCATGATCGCCTTCAGCCCGACCTTGCGGGCCTCCTCGAAGTCCTGCTTCCGGTCGTCGGCCGGCTTCCACTGGTCCCTGATGTCGCCGATGGCCACGACCGCCTTCAGCTTCTTGGAGCCCATCACGGCGCCGGTGCCGCCCCGGCCGGCCGCCCGGTCGTTCTCATTCAGGATGGAGGCGAAGCGCACCTGGTTCTCCCCGGCCGGGCCGATGGCCATCACCGAAACGTTCCGGCCGCCATGCCGCTCCTGCAGGATGCGCACCGTCTCCCGGATGCCCTTGCCCCACAGGTCCGAGGCGTCCGCAAGCCTCACCGTTCCCCTCTCGCAGATGGCGTAGACCGGCGTCGCGGCCGCGCCGCGGAAGAGCAGCCCGTCAAACCCCGCCCAGCGGAGCCGCGCGGCGGACCAGCCGCCCATGTGCGAGTCGGTCACGCCGCCCGTGAGCGGCGACTTGGTGCAGACCGCCAGCCGGCCGGACATATTGATCGCACTGCCCGTCGCCGGACCGTTCATGAAACAGAGCAGGTTCTCCGGCGACAGCGGGTCGACCTCCGGCCCGTTGTCGAACACGTACTTCACGCCGAGCCCCCGGGCGCCAATGTACTTCCGCGCCGCGTCCGGGTCGATCCCCTCATACGTCACGTTCCCGGTCGTCAGGTCAATGCGTGCGACCCTGTTCGCATACCCCGTCAACACCATGCTGAGCCACCCCTCCCAGCAATCTGTTTCCACATAATATTCGGGCAATACGTCGAATTCCCTCTTCGTGAAAGGATGTACTTGGGTGGGCCGACTCGAACACTTCAGCCCCCGGATCTGCTCCGGGGGCTGTCATGGTTAATCGTCGAATTTCCACACGTGATAGCGCTCCATCTCCCGTTCCCGCCGCAGCCGCTCCTGCTGCTCGGGATCGCCCTGCGCGCGCTCCAGCATGAGCTGGCTCTGCGAGCGGTGCGCCCGGATGGCGGCCAGTTTGGTCTCCCAGACAGAGCTTACATCCACCACCAGGTCCGGCTCGCCCAGCGCCGCGGACGCCCTGCCGAAAGCGCGGGTGTGCACCGGCGGGCGCTCTTCCGGCGGCAGCTGTGCCACCGCACGGACCGTTGCCCGGCCCAGGGCCATGTGGTCGGGATGCACGCTGTATTCGGGGTGGTACGTGATGATCAGAGATGGGCGGATCTCCTCGATGATGGCCCTCAGGCGCGCGGCCAGCGCGTCGGGATCCTCAAACTCCACCGTCTTGTCCCACAGCCCGAGAAAGCGCAGGTCGGTGATGCCCAGGATGCGGCACGCCTCCCGCAGCTCCTGCTCACGCAGCGCCGGCAGGCTCTCCCGCGTGGCAAACGGCGGGCGGCCCATGTTCCGGCCCATCTCGCCCCGGGTGGCGCACACGTAGGTGACGGGCACGCCCCGCCGGGCGTACAGCGCGATGGTGCCGCCCACCGCAAAGGTCTCATCGTCGGGATGCGGCATGATGACCAGCAGGTGCTCCTTCACGGTCTGACCTCCTACAGGGGAAACGGCGAGTGACTCAGTTCCAGAGCGATGGCCAGACGACCGTCGGCATCGTGGCCCGCCAGCAGCAGCCGGCCCTGGTCGTCCACCTCGTAGTCCGTCAGCCCCTCAGCATAGGTCCAGCCCTTGCCGGACTCCATTTGCAAACCCACCCGGTACGGGCCGGAACCCGTGATCTGGGCGCGGCTGAACCGCACCCTGGCGTTGCGGATGAAGGCGCAGACCGCCATCGCGTTCCCGCCGGCCGACTCCCCGGCGTAAGCGCCGTTAGTCGTCTCCAGGTGCAGGTAGACGTCGGTGTTGAGAAAGGATTGCAGCCGCTGCTGCACAACCTCGCGATCGATGGGCTCCATGCAACTTGCCTCCAGCTTGGCGAATGACGTATGGTCGTAATTTAGACGCCCCCGAAGCAGCCCGGCGATACGCCGCACCCGGCCGGCAGCACAGAAGAACGATCCCCCTGCCACAGGCTGGCAGGGGGATCGGCTCACTCTTCCCTTTCAGACACCCCGGTCACCGGCCTCCTCCTGGACCGCATGTATCCGCGGAAGACGATGGTGCTCTCCTCAGCGGGCCGTGCGATGGGAACCGGCGCCTCCGGTTCTTCCTGCGCCTGCCGGGCAGGGGCCGCGAGCGCTGAACCGGGTTCGGGCCCGACAGCGGCTCCCGCCGGCCGCGCAGCCGACTCCGAGCGGTTGAGCCCCACAAAGCGCCCGCCGGGATCGATCACCAGCCGGCGGCAGTCGGCGTCACCGAACAGCTGTCCACCCTTGCCGATCCGCAGGGTGCCCGTCACAGTGACGTCGCCGTGGATCTCGCCCAGCAGGTAGAGGTCGACGGACCGCACCGGCCCTGAGCAGATGCCCCCCGGTGCGACGACCAGCTTTCCTTCGTGGGCGACCTCGCCGCGGATACACCCGCGCACCTCCAGCGTGCCGCGCGAGCGGACCGGGCCGTGAACCTCGGTCCCCCTGTCAATCACCGAATGCGGCTGTGCGTCCGGCTGCCGACGCCACCCGAACATGGTGCCTCACACCCTAGCGGGGCTGTGGATTCACCGGGGTTCGCTCGGTCCAGGGCGCACCGCCGGTCCCGTAGATGTAGTGGGCCCAGGCCAGGTAGCCGCGGCTGTTGGCTGTCAGCGGATCCGCAATCAGACTCGCCTGCGGGAACTGCGGCACCAGGTACCGCTGCAGGGCGTGACCGCCGCCGCCGGTGAACCACAGGGCATCATAGTCGGCCACCTGCCAGGTGGAGCGGATTTCGACCAGCACCTTGGTCGCCAGCTGCTCGAAGGCCTGCTCCCTGAGCCCGGTGATGTCCACCCGCCGGCCGCTCACACCGATTTCACCGGAGATGATCGCCTCGTCCAGCGCGTGGTTCTCCCGCTCGATGCCGTACTCCCGGAGCAACCCCGCGGCGACCGCGCCGTAGGCTGCAGACAGCCCGGTGGGCACTGTGCGGCTCTGTTCGGGCACATACTCGCCGCCCTCCACCGTCACCAGGTCCGTGGTGCGGAAGCCGATGTCGATGATGCCCACGCGGCCTTCGGCAGTGGCCGGCTGCTCCACGAGCTGGCCCCTGGTATCCAGCACCTGTGACCAGTAGGTGCCCAGCGGCTGCGGAACCACGGTCACCCGGTCGACGCGCAGGAGGAGTTCTTCGGCGTCGGCGGCGCGGAACCGCACGACCCGGTGGTCGCCCCTCACGCTGCGGATGAACTCGTCGGCCAGGTGCATGCGGCCCGGGGGCAGCCCCGTGACGACGGAGAACGTGGTGTTGGGTTCATGACAGAACAGACTGAGGGCCGTCAGGAACAGGACGAGCAGGTCGTTGCCTTCGTCGCGCATGACGGAAAGGGACCGATAAGCGATACGGGACTGGCGCACGGCCAGGGTGCCCACGTGGTAGACCCTGTCGCCGATCTGGATGCGCAGGTTGTCCGTGGGATCGGCCTCCTGGGATGCGAGTCGCAGGGGCTGATGCGGGCTCCCGTCGCCAACGACGCTCGGGAACAGGAAGCCTTCCCGGCCGAGTGGCCTTGACGAATCCGTAGCCGAGATCTACGCCGATAAGCCGTTCCATGGTTTGCCCCCCTTAGAGCTATCTGACAGGTCCGGGCCGGTGATCGCTTAAGGGCTATGGACTTCAAGATTGGAAAATTACTACCAATAAACATACCTTACCTACTTTAAAAGTAAAGGAGGCAGGCCGCTTGTCGCTGCATCTGGTGAACCGCGTCTTTTCGGCGGCGAACTGCCCGGAAGAGGGGATGACCGGACCCCGGGGGACGCAGCCGGGCTGCGCGCTGCGGTCTGTGCGCCCAGATCGACATTTCGCCGCAAATCGCCCTATCGCGCGGCAACCTCCTGCTAAGCTTGAACCAGTAGCGCACGGGCTGTGTGCAGATGCCCGCGGGAAGGAGGGACTGTTTCGGTGTCGACCTATTCGACGATGGCTGCAAACTGGGAAGTAGGACTGGTGACGGCTGAAGCGGTCCACGGAATCGGCTTCGCCATGGAACTGGAACTGGAGACTAACGCCGAGAAACCCGCCGGGAACATGGAGAGTCTGGAGGACGCGGCGGACTGAGCGCCGCGGGCCCGCCGGCCCACATAACCCACACACAACCACAGCCGAGTCAGGGAAGATCCCCCCGACTCGGCTCTTCTGTATGCTCTTCACACTTCCTTCACAATCTGGAGCGAAACTGGGGGGTGAGCCACACTGGAAATGGGGGGTATCGATGACGAAGACGTGGAAGATCTCGCAGACGCGGAGAGCGTTATCCTCCCTGTCGCTGATGGCCCTGCTGCTGGTCGCCCTGCTGGGCCTGACGGCAGGCTGCTCGGCGGGGCCGGCCGCCCGGGACCCGGCGGTCCAACCCCCGGCAGCCGGACACGAGGCGAGTCTGCCGGAAGGGTTCCCCGAGCCGCCCGACTGGTTCGAGGTGGTCCCGGAGCCCATCCAGCACGTGTACGCGGCGGCGGCGCACCACCCTGAGGAATTGCAGCACATCCCCTGCTACTGCGGCTGCGGCGAGATCCACGCCAGCAACTTCCACTGCTACTTCCAGCAGGACGAGACCGGCGCGGTGGTCGCGTTCGACTGGCACGCCGCGGGCTGACAGATCTGTCTGGACATCACGCGTGACGTGGTGACAGGACTCGAGAAAGGAAAACCCCTCACCGAGATCCGCCGGGAGATCGACGAAGCGTACCAGGCGCTGGGGCTGGAGCCCACTCCGACGCCCATGCCCCCGGACGACCAGTAGACGCTGCGGAGCACCCGAGACCGGGTGCTCTTCTTCATGCTTCACGCGCGTTTTACGGGCGCGGCAGGCGGAACCAGAAGGAGGCGCCTTCGCCCGGCCGGGACTCCACCCCAACGTCGCCACCATGCGCCCGGATGATGGAACGCACCACCGCCAGGCCGAGGCCCCGCCCTCCCTTCCGCCGGCCCCGGAAGCGGTCGAACACGTGGGGAAGCTCGCCCGGGTCGATGCCCCCGCCCGTGTCGCGGACCCACACGGTCACGGAGTCCGCCGCAACGTCTGCCGACACCCGCACCCCGCCGCCTGCAGGGGTGTGGCGGAGGGCATTGTCGAGCAGGTTGAAGAGCGCCTGCTGAATCCTCCCCCCGTCGGCACGGACGGGCGGCAGCGGCTCCGGCAGGTCCACCGCCAGCGCGACGCCCTTTTCCGCCGCCTGCGGCCGCACAGTCTCCACGGCCTGCAGGGCCGGTACGCGCAGGTCCAGCGGAGCCAGGTCCAGGGCCATCTGGCCCTCGTCCATCTGCGCCAGGTCCATCAGGTCGTCCACGAGCCGCCCCACGCGGTCCGCCTCATCCATCACCACCTGCTGGCAGCGCCGCACCTCCGCGGGGTCGGTCACCAGCCCCTCGGCCAGGGCCTGCGTGTAGCCGCGGATGTACGAGAGCGGCGTGCGCAGCTCGTGGGCAACGTCCGCCAGGAACTCCCGCCGGCGGCGCTCGTGGGTCTCCAACTGCTCCGCCATCTGGTTGATCGCCAGGCCGAGGCGGCCCAGTTCGCTCGCGTCCTGCACCGCCACACGCGCCGAAAAATCGCCGCGCGCGATGGCGCGGGTGGCCCGCTCCATCGCCAGCACGGGCCGGGTGAGGCTCCTGGCCAGCACCAGGGCGAGCCCCATGCCCAGAAGAAGGGCGGCGCCGCCGGCCACCCAGAGATACCGCCGGGCCTGATCGAACGACTGCCGCAAGGGGTCGGCGGGGGCCAGCAGGAGCACCCCGCCGGCGCCCCCCGGGACCGGGACGCCGGTCACGATGAAGGTGCTCCCCCCGGGCGCCTGAAGCTGCCCCGTGTGGGTCCGGCCGGCGATCACCGCCCGCACGGTGTCAGCCGGCACGGCGATCGCCGAGGCGCCCTCGAACGAACGGGGCTGCCCGGCTGCGTCCACAACCACCACCTCGCCGCCCACCATCTCGGCCATCAGCGGCGCGGCGGCCAGGGCCGCATCGTCGGCTGCGAGCATGTCCGCCAACTGCCGGCTGTGGTAGAGCAGCGGCTCGGTCACCTGCGTGGCGTAGAACCGCTCCAGCAGCTGGTCAAGGGCGTACTCCACGGGAACCAGCACGAAAAGCAGGAGCAGGGAGAGTGAGAGCCAGAACTTGGCCACCAGGTTAAGGCTGCGCATCGGCCACCTCCGCGAACCTGTAGCCCACGCCCCAGACCGTGACGATCATCCCCGCGCCCTCGCCCAGCTTCTCCCGCAGGTTCTTGATGTGCGCGTCCACCGTGCGGGCGTCACCCTGGTAGGCCGGCCCCCAGATCCGGTCCAGCAGCTTCTCCCGCGAGAAGACCTGGCCCGGGTGCGCCGCCAGCAGGACGAGCAGATCGAACTCCTTCGGCGTCAGCGCCAGGCGGCGGCCGGCGTACGCCGCCATGCGCTCGGACGGCCGGACCGTCAGGCTGCCCCGGCGGATCGGCACGCGGGCCTCCACCTGCCCGGTCGCGCGGCGGAGCACCGCCTGCACCCGGGCGACCAGCTCCCGGCCGTCGAAGGGCTTGGCCACGTAGTCGTCCGCGCCCATGCGCAGGCCCTGCACCCGGTCCACCACGCTGCCCCGGGCCGTCAGCATGATGACGGGGACGGCAGACTCCTCCCGAATGCGCCGGAGCGTCTGCCAGCCGTCCAGCTGTGGCATCATCACGTCCAGCAGCACCAGATCCGGCGCAACCGCGCGCACCGCCCGCAGCGCGGCGAGGCCGTCCTCCGCCTCGTGCACCTCGAACTCCGCCGCCAGATAGAGCCGGATCAGCTCCCGCATACGGGGCTCATCGTCCACCACCAGCACGACCGGTCGCCTTCGCGTTATAGAAGCCATCTACCTCCACCTCTGCCTCAGCCGTCTCCTCTGGCTCACCTGTTTCCCTGAACCGTCTCCTCTGCCCCAGCCTTCCTCTCTGCCTCCGCCGCCCCCGCAGCGCAGTCCCTACTTCAGCCGGCCCCGCGCCGCCACCGGCAGCACCAACTCCACCACGCCGCCCCGCACGCCGATCACCTCGTCGAACAGGTTGACGACCGGGCAGATGTGGTTGGGGAGCACCCGCACCTTCTCCCCGATCCGCAGGCGCTCGACCCCCTCGCCCTCGATCACCCCGTGCTCCTCCGAGACCCGGGCGATCGTGAGGCCGAAATCCGGCAGCAGCCCGTACCCGGCCGTCCGGCAGATCCCGCTCGAACGGGTATCGCTGGTGAGGCTCTTGCTCCCAGTGTCCAGCACCGCCCGGTCGGGCCCCGGGCGGGAGACCACCGTCGCCAGCACGTGTGCCGCGCAGGCCTCCACCCCGCCGGCCAGGGCCGCCTGGGCCGCGTCCAGGAAGATGTACGTGCCGGGCCGGATCTCGGTGATGCCCTTCCGGTACCCGGCCCCGCTCAGGAGCCCCGGCGTGGACCCCACGGAAACCACCGGATCGATGCCCAGCAGCTCCCGGAGGCCGTCGCCCAGCCGGACCATGACGTCCTGCGCCGCGCGCTGGACCGCAGCCAGCTCCTCCCGGTCAGCCGCCTCGTAGGTGTAGCCCTCGTAGGTGTAGATGCCCCGGACGGAGAGCCCCGGGAGCGCGTGGACCTCCTGCGCCAGGGCCGGCGCATCCGCCGGGGAGATCCCGCCCCTGCGGCTGCCGGTGTCCACCTCGATCATCACGTCCAGCGGCCGGGCCGCTCCCGCCATGGCGCCTGACAGCGCCCGCGCCTGCTCGATGTGGTCCACGCCCACTGCCAGCCGCACCCGCGCGGCGAGGGCGGCGGCCCGCTCCGCCTTCGCCTGGCCGAAGAGCGTGTTGGCGATGAAGATGTCGGTGAGGCCGGCGTCGGCCATGACCTCGGCCTCGGTGACCTTCGCGACGGTAATGCCGGCGGCGCCGTGCGCCAGCTGGCGCTGGGCAAAGTAGGGGGACTTGTGGGTCTTGGTGTGGGGGCGCAGGGCCACCCCTGACGCTGCAGCGATCTCCGCGCCGCTCCGCAGGTTGGCCTCCACCCGGTCCAGATCGATGATCAGCGACGGCGTATCCAGAGCTTCCACAGGCGTTCCCGGCCGGATCATCCCGCCACCTCCATGAAATCAAGTTGTTTTCCGGATCAAGGCACGCTCGGTTCCCGAAACGTCTTTCGGCGTCGCCGGAGGCACCTCCTGTCCGGCACCCTGAGATGGTATGCCCGCCCCAGGCCGCTCATAAGAATGAGGTGCTCTACCCGTGTAAGGAGGGAACCGGACTGAACAACCAAGACCCTGCACCCCTGGCCCGGCGCCGCCTGCAGCGTGCGCTGCTCCACCTGCCGCTCTACCAGGCCATCGCGGAACTGGCGCCGCCGGACGGAAGGCAGCTGGCCAGGCACGCCCTGGCGCTGCACCTGCGGGAGATCGACCTCCTGCGGCCGTCCGCGCAGGGCCCAGTGGCGGGCGGCCAGGTCTCGGATCGGGCGGCGGGTGGCCCGGAATCTTTCTCAGACCGGGCGGCGACAGGTGGCCCCGAAGCCATCGCCGATCCGGCGCTCCTGGCGGCAGAACTCGCCGAGCTGGCAGAGCAGGCCGCCCTCGAGTACTTGCTGAACGAGGGCGATGGCCAGGCGGCCCTTGCGCCGCTGTCAGAGATTGCGGTGGAAAAGGCCGCTGTGCTTCAGGCCGTCGCCGCGCAGATGGATGGCCCGTCCGGCCGGGACGACTATGCGCTCGAGCAGGGGTACGTACTGGAGCCGGTCGTCTCCGGCCTCACCTACCCCACCGGCGTGTTCTTCGATGACGAGGGCGGCGTCTACGTCGTAGAGGGCGGCTTCACCTACGGCCCGGCCAGGGGCCCCGCCCGGGTGCTGAAGGTCGACGGTCAGCGGCTTTCGGTGGTGGCGGAAGGGCTGCAGGGTCCGGTCACCGGGGCCCTCTGGCATCAGGGAGCGCTCTACACCGTGGAGGGAGGACCCTCCGGGCGGCTCGCGCGGACGGTGCCCGGTCAGGGCACGAGCGGCCTGGTGACCGGGCTGCGCACGTTCGGCGACCACTACGGCAGCGCGCTGGCACTGGGGCCCGACGGCTTCCTCTATTTCGGCGTCGGCGCCGCCACCAACAGCGGCGTGGTGGGCTGGGACAACTACGTCTTCGGCTGGCTTCCCCAGGTGCCCGACGGACACGACGTTCCGGCGCGGGACCTCCGACTGGTGGGCGAGAACTACTGGGACCTCAACTGGCTGGCCCCGGACCCACGCCGGGCGCAGGCATGGACCGGCGCCTTCAAGCCCTTTGGCACCCCTGCGCGCCCCGGCGAGCTCATCCGGGGCCGCCGGATGGCCAACGGCGTCCTCTACCGCGTGCGGCCCGACGGCTCGGGGCTGGAGGTCTTCGCCGACGGGCTGCGCAACGTCTTCGGACTCCGGTTCAGCCCCGACGGCCGGCTGCTCGCCCTGAACCAGGGCTTCGACGGCCGCGGCAACCGCCCCATTGACGCCGACTGGGACAGCCTCTGGGAGGTGCGCCGCGGCGGCTGGTACGGCTGGCCCGACTTTGCCAGCGGCCTGCCCGTCACCGCGCCCCGCTTCCGCCCACCGGGGCAGCCGCAGCCCCGCTTCGCGCTGCTCGAACACCCGCCGCTTGCGGGCCAGCCCCTGTTGCGGCTGCCGCCCCACAGCGCGAGCATGAAGTTCGACTTCGCCCCGCGGGAGTTCGGCTTCGCCGGGCAGGTCTTCATCGCCCAGTTCGGTGCCGGCGCGCCGCTCACGGCAGACCCGCGCGCGGTGCGTATGATCCCCGGCTTCCGGGTGGTCCGCGCCAACCTGGCCAGCGGACAGGTGCGCGACTTCTACGTGAACCTGCGGCCGGGGGCCGGCGGTCCGTGGCCGGAGCGGCCCATCGACGCCAAGTTCTGCCCCCGCGACCGCTGCCTCTATGTGGTGGATTTCGGCGTGCTGGAAGCCATCCCCGGCCACTTCATCCCCCACGCCGGCACCGGGGCGCTCTGGCGAATTCGCAGGGCATAATCGAGTAGGAGGGGGCGGCTAGCCCCCGTCCTCTCACACCACCGGACATGCGGGTCCGCATCCGGCGGTTCGCCAAGATTGACGAGTAGCTTCATAGCATTCGGTCAGGCT
>JAMNXV010000085.1 GCA_023623185.1 Bacillota bacterium | reverse complement strand
CATAGCGGGAAACGATAAAGATTCCTAGAGGCTCTTTGGCATAAAGTGTGC
The DNA here is from genome assembly GCA_023623185.1 of Bacillota bacterium. Lineage (GTDB taxonomy): Bacteria > Bacillota > Sulfobacillia > Symbiobacteriales > Symbiobacteriaceae > Symbiobacterium. Next base: position 4,336 of record JAMNXV010000085.1, on the reverse strand, counting down.
ACCAGGCAGAGGTAGGGCGGGCGCCTCATACACAGTCTGCTTGCCGGAGGACCCGGGCATGCAGGGCGGCGCGGGCGCTTTTTCGCGGCCGTTCGCACCGGTTGCCGCGAGGGTTCATATCATAACCAGCAGGAGGCGGGCGCGTTCCCGCCATTCCACCCCCGAGTGCGGTCCGCCACATAGCTTCCCTTCGCGGCGCCGCCCCTGGGGTCAACGCTATGGAAGGGGGAAGTCGAGCGTGGCCGACTTGCTCAGCACCCAGCTTCTGAAGCTTCAGTGTCTGGTGTGCGAGAATACCGGCGAGGCCTGCATCGAGTCGCGTTTCAAGCTGCCGCGCAAGGCGAAGAAGATCGCCGAGATCCAGGCCCGCATCGTCGACCTGGAAGCCGACGTGATCGACGACCAGGTCTGCATCTCGGGCGTGGTCCACAAGCAGATCTTCTTTGTCGGCGAGGATCACCATGTACATCACGTTCCTGAGGACGTGCCGTTCACCACCTTCGTGAACTGCCCGGGGGCGAAGGCGGGCGACATTGCGGAGGTCAAGGCGAACATCGCCAAGGTGAGCTTTAACCTGGAGTGGGGTCAGGAAGTTGTACAGCGGGTGATCGTCCAGTTCGTCGTCAGGGTCTCGGAGGACTGCCAGGTCAACGTGCGCCTGAACCCCCGGGGGCCGCTGGTCAAGGCGGAATGCGTGGTGGGCGAGGCCACGAAGGCGGTCACCATCGAGAACTGCGTGGAGCTGGACCGGCGGGCCATCAAGATCCGTGACCTCCAGGTTATGCTGGAGGATGTGAAGGCTGAGGCCACCAGCGACCAGGTGATGTTCCAGGGTACCCTGGTGAAGAATATCTTCTACATCTCGGACGAGGATGTCGAGCTCTTCCAGGAGGAGCGCATCCCCTTCTCGGGCATCGCCGACGTCTGCGGCGCCGAGCCGGGCGACAACGTCACCCTGCAGGCGCAGATCGTCCGGGTTGACAAGGTGCTCTCAGACGGCGTGGAGCTCAGGCAGCGGGTGGTGCTCTCGCTGTTCATCAAGGTTACCCGCACCTGCGAGCTCAACGTCGCCGAGGACCCCACCGGCCCGCAGGTGATGGCCTCCCGGGTCATCGCCACCGGCGAGCGGCAGGTGCTGGTGGAGAACGTGGCCGACCTCAACAAGCCGGCACAGAAGATCCAGGAGATCCAGGCCCGGGTGGAGGACGTGGCCGTGGAGGTCATCCCCAACAAGGTGATCATCACCGGCACGCTCCACAAGCAGATCTTCTTCGTCGGCGAGGACGACATCGTGCGCCACCAGGGCGAGGACATCCCGTTCACCACCTTCGTCGACCTGCCCGGGGTGAGCCCCGGCGACGAGATCTCCGTCACCCCGGTGGTGGAGCACGTGGGCTTCGACCTGCTCGACAAGGTTTGGGTGGGCCCCCACGGCGACGACTGCGACGACGACGAGGGGCGCCCGGTCTTCAGGCGGCTGCTGCAGCGCACGGTGATTCTGCTCTGCGTCATCGGCAGCCAGGAGCACCCCATCCGCATCGCACAGGCGCCCCTGAGCGGTCTGCCGCTGGCCGCCGGCTGAGGCCCGGCCCCGCTCACCGGGGCCAGGGCGCCGGGTGGGCTGTACAGCAGTCCTGGCGCCGGGGGCGGAAGGAGGGAGGCACCCCGCAGTGGGGCGCCTCCCTCCGCGCGCTCAGCCGCAGGACCACTCCAGCCACCACCAGCGCTCGAACTCGGCAACGAGCCCGGGCGGGTTGACCCTGCGGGTGGCCTCCAGGCACCAGTGGTCGTATTCCCACTGGTGCACCAGGAGCGGAATCACCCGGCCGAACCGGCTCAGGATCACCCCGGCGTCGTGCAGCCGCCGGGCCACCCGGACCACCAGCTCCATCAGCGCCTGTCGGGCGGCGCTCTCCCAGGCGTCGTACAGGCCCGGGTCCTCCAGCAGGGCGGCGATCTCGCCCGGGCTGCGGTAGAGCCCCTTCCGGGCGAGCCAGCGGGCCAGCATCCGGTGGGTGCGGACGTCGGCCAGCCGGTCGCACTCCTGAGCGGAAAGGCCCACGGCGGTGATGAACTCCGGCTCCCACAGGGCAAAGTACCACCGGGCCTCGCCGGGCGCCTCGCCCTGGCTGATGGCCTGCCGCAGGTGCCAGGGGGTGTTGTAGTAGAGCCAGAGCTTCATGCGGTGGGGGCCGTCGTCGAAATCCACGTAGAGGGAGAGGACGTAGGCCTCCTCCAGCCGGGGGCACTCGGCCAGCAGGAGCCCCTCCGCCAGGCGCTGAAAGAGGTGTTCTGCGAACGGCTCCATCCCGTTCACCTCGATCGTCGGGTTTCGGATGGAGAGTAATTCGACTGACTTCCTTCTTTTTCCTCTTCAGGAGGAATGATGAAATGCAGTGGGGCGAACGCGGTTCTGGCGGCCAGCGCTGGGGCGCAAGTGTGGTTGGCAGGATAGGGGCGTTGCGGCGGAAAGGCAGTTCTAGGGCCAGGCGCTCAGTCGTATAGGTGGCCTGAGGTGGGACAGGTGCTCTTCTACCGCGCACGCCTGGACAGGCCCGCAGCGGCCCTGCAGGTATCGCTGAGCCCGGTCCGTCCTGCCTCCCCTGCGGCGGCGGCCGGCCTCGGGGGGCGGGTGCGGGTGGTGGCGCGGTACGGCCCCGCGTCGGGACCTGTGGGGGTGCACCGGGGCTGGCTCCACACCGACCTGCCGCCGGGCCGGCGGTTGCGGCTGGCGGGTTGCCAGTCTGATGGAGACGCCCTGCTGCTCTCGCTTGGGGCCGTGCCCATGCGGGCCGGGCGGGAGCGGCTCACGGACCGCTTCCGCCTGCCCTTCCGGTTTACGGCCTGGGGCGTCGAGGCGGTGGCGGGCGTGCGGGTTGAGCTGTTCTGCGTTCCGTCCGTCCGGCCCGGGGTCCTGCTGCTGCGCGGCCGTGCCGTGGTGGTCCTGGAGACGCCGGCGGACCGGCTGGTGCGGGTCGTCTCCTTCTGCCGGCGGCTGGCCGTTGACCTGAACCTCCACCTGCGCTGGCGCGCCCGCGCGGCGGTGGAGGGGCTCGACGTGAGGGTGGGTCCGGGCGGCGCGGTGGAGGGCTGGCTGCACGTGGCGGTGGTGTGCCAGGGGGAGCCCGGCCGCGACGACGGGGGTGCTTCCGGAGCGGCGCTGAGGGATCCGGCGGCGGTGCGCCGGGTGGACGCCGCGGTCGCCCGGCTCGATGCAGAGGTCATCCGCGATGGGCTGGCCCTGGTCTCCGGCGCCGTGGAGCTGGACGTCGCCTGGGCGGACCGGTCCGGCAGGGGTCGCTGGACATCCCGGGAGGTGCCCTTCAGCGCCCTGATGGAGATCCCCGGGCTCAGCGAGGGGGACAGGCTGAAGCCGGTGGCGCAGGTGGAGCGGGTGAACCGGGTGGGAGCAGGCGCGGACGAGTGGGCCTTTCTGCTGCTGGGGGTCGGACTGACGGCGCTACGGCCGGTCCACCGGGAGATCGGCGGCGCCTGGTACCGGATGGCGCAGGTGGTAGGGCAGGCGGTGGCGACGGCGGAGGTGGACGAGCCGCTGTTTCCCCGGGGGGAGCCGCCTGCGCCGGCGGATCCGTGGCGGGAGGTTCGGCCGGACCACGGGCTGGCGGGACCCTGGACGGCCTTGCAGGCCCGCATCCGCCGCGCCGGTGGCCGGGCTGTGCTGGAGGTGCGCGGGGAGCCCTACGGTGCGGGGGGCGCCGGGGCGGCGGCAGCGGGCTCAGGCCCTGCGGCAGCCCGGCTGGAACTGCCCGGCGGCATGGATGCGCAGGTGAGCCTGGCCGGCTTGGGGGCTCAGGCCGAGCTGCTGGTCAGGCGGCTGGCGCATGGCGGCCCGGATGGTGGCGTGGAGGTGCGGCTTCCCCGGATGGCGGCCTCTGGCCAGTGGCACGCGCTGGGGGAGCCGGCGCGCTGGGTGCTGGATGCGGTGCCCTGTGTGGGTGGCCTGCGTTGTCTGGTGCGGAAGGCCGACGGGCTTTCCAACATCGTGCTGCCTGTGCGGCAGGAGGCCTGTGAGTCGGCGGCTGCGGACGGGGGCGCGCCGACGGCATGGACGGTCGCGGGCACGGCGGTGCGGGGTGTGGGGATGGATCGGCTGTGGGTGGAGGTGGGAGAGGGATGAGGGGGCGGGATGCGTGTCTGCGCTTTGGCTGCGCAGGGTTGCTGTGCGGGCCTCATGGCACTTTGCGGCACTGGACACCGTTCCGGCGGCATGCTAAAATACCTCTTGCTTGCATATCGGTCGCTTAGCTCAGTTGGTAGAGCACGTGCTTTACACGCATGGGGTCGGGGGTTCGAGTCCCTCAGCGACCACCAACTG
>JAMNXV010000069.1 GCA_023623185.1 Bacillota bacterium | reverse complement strand
CTGGTCACGGCCGTTGCCGGCGAGCCGTATGAGCCGGTGGGCGGCGAGCTGGAGAAGAGCGATGAGGACCTGAGCGACACTTGCGTGCCGTCCCCCCATCCGGCCCTGTTCAACGGCACTCCCTCCACCGCCTACACCTACAACATCGGCGGCTACAACTACTTCAAGCTGCGCGACCTGGCCGATGTGTTCGGCTTCGCTGTTGACTTCGACGCCGAATCCCGCACGGTTCTGGTGACCACCACGGATTTCGCGGCTCCTGCGGAGGAAGAGGACACGGCTGAGGAAGGCACCCCCGCCGAGGAAGGCGCTGCCGATGAGGAGGGCGCCGCCGATGAGGAAGGCGCTCCCGCTGAGGAGGGCGCCGCCGATGAGGAAGGCGCTCCCGCTGAGGAGGGCACTGCCGATGAGGAAGGCACTGCCGATGAGGACGATGCTTCCGTAGAGGAAGAGGCTCCTGCCGAGGAGGAGACCCCCGCTGAGGAGGAGACCCCTGCTGACGAGGAGGCACCTGCTGAGGACGAGGTCCCCGGCGAGGAGTAGGATAGGCAGTGCAGAAGGGCTGTCCCGGGAGCTGATCGCTCCGGCGGGACAGCCCTTTGTCCGTTCCGGATGTGCCGCCGCACCCGGCAGGGCCGAATGGTCTCGGCGGGGTTCGCGTCCGGTCAGGGTATTGCCCATATCGACGTTACAGCGTGTCGCAAGGGCAGACCAAGGTATCGGTAGTAGATGATGACTTCGGTCTGTTCCGAAGGCATACCCTCCCAGTCCAGACGAAGTCCGTAGCTTCCTTCTCCTTTTTCCAGAACGCGCTGCCGGGGCTCTATCTCCCATCCCCTTACCGGCCCTGTCTTCAGCTTGTGGCCGTTCGCATCGAGATCGATCGCCGCGTTTCCGGCGAGGTGGGTATCGGTGAAATTGGCCACAGCCATCGCTCGGGGGTACTCCCAGTTTTCACCGTTGACGCGAACTCCGGTCAGCCGGAGAGACCACCGCCCCGTGTTCTGCAGGTCGATGCCGTAGGCCAGCGTCTTGTCTCCTGTGTATCGCTCCGACAAGCCGGTGCTGCGCAGGGGCGGATGTGTATAGATCCATCCTATCCCCGTTCCAACGGCGACCGCGATCAAGACGACCATCCAGAATCGCAATCCTAACCGCACGCGTCATCCCCCTCAACGGTTCTCGCCAGAACCCGCCCAAGTTTGCAGAAGGGCGAGGCACCGCTAACCCTCCCAGTCGCAACAGTATTGCGATCGTTTCACGAAAAGGACGATCCGGGGCCGGCTCAGGTTCCATGAAGTCCATGCGAGCCATAGGACGCGACTCTGAACGGATCGGTGAGCGGCAGCAACTCCGGTCCCAGTACCGACCAGGCGTCGGGTAATGCGTCACCAGTGCTTGCGACCAAACAGACGGCCCGGCACCAGCGCCGGGCCGTTGTTCCCACATACGTCCTATGAGACTAGCTGCACTTGGAATACCCGCAGTTGTGGCAGGTCGCGCAGCCCTCCCCGATGGCCAGGGCGAAGGAGCCGCACTCCGGGCACGGATCGACCGGGGTATCTACCTGGGCGCCCATCATCTGCGCCTGAGGCGGCGGAGCCTGCTCGGCGGGGACCTGTGCGAGCTTGCCGTTGGCGTCCTTCCAGGCCAGGAAGCGCTGCAGCCCCTTGGCGATGGCGGAGGCCAGGGAAGTGACCCGGTTCGGGCCGAACCCGTACGAGCCGGAGCCGCCGATGTTCTTCAGCGTGTCAATGACGATCTCGATGCGCTCCCGCACCGGCACGTCAGATCGCAGGCGGAGCATCTTGGAGACCAGCATGCCCATGCCGACGGCGTCGGCCATCAGGTCGGAGCCCACGGCGCCCACGTTCACGATGATCTCGAAGGGCTCGCCCTCGTCGTCCATGTGCACGTCGAGCGTCATCTTGCCGAAGTGCGTGGGCACGACAAACATCTTGCCCACCGCCTCGGTCGGACGGGGCCGGATCGACGGACCCTGCGGGGCGGCCTGGGCCTGCCCGGCCTCCTGCTGCTTGCCGGTCTTGTCGCCGGTGGTGAGCACCTGCGACGCCCGGGAGCCGTCGCGGTAGACGGTGAGCCCCTTCAGCCCCAGCTTCCAGGCCAGGTCGTACGCCTTGGCCACGTCCTCCACGGTGGCGTGGTGCGGGAAGTTGATCGTCTTCGACACCGCCGCGTCCACCGGCTGCCGGTGCACCGGGACGTCGTCGCCTCCCTGGAAGGCCGCCTGCATGCGCACGTGCCACTCCGGGGCGATGTCGTGGGAGGTGGCGAAGATCCGCTGCCACTTCTCCGGCACCCCGGCAACGCCCCGGGCGGTGCCCCGCTCCGCCACCTGCTGCATCAGCTCATCGGAGTACCAGCCCTCCTGACGGGCGATCGAGGCGAACTGGCCGTCGACGTCCAGCATCAGGGCACCCGCCTGGTTGCGGGTGAACACCAGCGCGTACTTCGGCTCGATGCCGCCGGAGCAGGGCAGGTCCGGCCGGGCGGCCATAAGCGAGGTCGTGCCGGTGGGGGCCACCGTGGTCAGCGTGGCGTTGCGCACCTTCAGCCCGGCCTTGTGCCACTGGCTGCCCTCCCACTCCGGGTAGGCGCCCCGCTTCTCGGCCAGCGCCATGGACTCCTCCAGCGCCTTCTCCTTGATGAAGGTCATCACCTGGTTGCCCAGGGCCACCGCCTCTTCGGAATCGTAGGGCAGGCCCATCTGCACCAGCATCTCCGCCCAGCCCATCACCCCCAGGCCGATGCGCCGGTCGCGCTGGGCCTTGTCGGCGATCTCGGGCAGCGGGTACTTGTTGGCGTCGATGACGTTGTCCAGGAAGTGGGTGGCGGCGCGGACGACCTCGCCCAGCCGCTCCCAGTCCACCTCCGCCTCGGCGGTATACGGGTTCTTCACGAAGTTGGCCAGGTTGACGTGGCCCAGATTGCAGGAGCCGTAGGGCGGAAGCGGCTGTTCGCCGCACGGGTTAGTTGCTTCTATAACTTCCACATGATTGTTGGGATTACGCCTGTTAATTCTATCGATGAACACGATGCCGGGCTCGCCCGTCTTCCACGCGTTCTCCACCAGCTTGTCCCAGACCAGCTTGGCGGAGAGCTTCCCGGTAACCTCGCCGTTGCGCGGGTTGATCAGCTCGTACTCGGTGCCGGCCTCCAGGGCGGCCATGAAGGCATCGGTGATGCCCACCGAGATGTTGAAGTTGGTGATCTGCGTGGTGTCGGCCTTCGACTCGATGAAGTCCAGGATGTCCGGGTGGTCCACCCGCAGGATGCCCATGTTGGCGCCGCGGCGGGTGCCGCCCTGCTTGATCGCCTCGGTGGAGGCGTTGTAGACCCGCAGGAAGGACACAGGCCCCGAGGCGACGCCCTGGCTGGAGCGCACCTTGTCGCCGGCCGGGCGCAGGCGGGAGAAGGCAAAGCCAGTGCCCCCACCTGTCTGGTGGATCAGGGCGGCGTGTTTCATCGTCTCGTAGATCTCCGGCAGGGAGTCCCCCACAGGCAGGACAAAACAGGCCGACAGCTGGCCCAGGGCCGTCCCGGCGCCGGTGAACGTCGGGCTGTTGGGCATGAAGTCCTGGCGGTCCATCAGCTCATAGAACCGCTGCTCAACCGCCCGAACCTCTTTCTTGCTCGCACCGTACTTTGCCTCGATAGCGGCGATGACGCCGGCCACACGGCGCAGCATCTCATCCGGCGTCTCCCGGGTGCCGTCTTCCTTCATCCGCAGGTACCGCTTTTCCAGTACGGTCTTCGCAATATGAGTCAGTTCCAAGTCGGGGCCCCCCCTAGGTAGATTGCCGCGGGCCGCGCGCGAACCCTCGGCGCGGCGCAGGCCCGCCTCAGCGGGACGTCAACAGCTGTTCCAGCTGCTCCCGGAACTCGTTGATGTCCTTGAACTCCCTGTAGACCGAGGCAAACCTCACATAGGCAACGCCATCGATGTGGCGCAGCTTCTCCATCACCCGCTCGCCGATGACCACCGAAGGGACCTCCTGGTCCAGCGAGGAGCGCAGATCCCGCTCGATGTCGTCGGCCAGCTTCTCGATCACTTCCAGCGGCACCGGCCGCTTCTCGCAGGCTTTCAGGACGCCGGTGAGCAGCTTGTCCCGGTTGAAGCGCTCTCGGCGGCCGTCCTTCTTCACCACGATCAGCGGCGGCACTTCCACCCGCTCCATGGTGGTAAAGCGCCGCCCGCAGGCAAGGCACTCCCTGCGCCTTCGCACGGCCTCCTCATCGGCAGCGGGGCGTGATTCGATGACGCGTGACTCACCTCCGCAGAACGGACACTTCATGGTGCAACCCCCATATCTAGTGATTGCACGTCATACTTTACCACCATATCTGGTGTCTGACAACTATGTTGGGCTGCCAAAATTGCACCTTTGCCGCGCGCTGCTCCCGCTACTTCCCTCTTGCTTTGAATTTCGACCTCATACCGAGATCCCCAACTCCTCCGCGAGCGCGGTCAATGCCTGCCCCGCCTTCTCCCGGAAGATCCAGCGCGCCCGCGAGTCCAGGAAGGTGGGCGTGAGGTTGAAGATCGCGAGATCCCCGCCCTGCTGCACGGCCACCGCCGGAAGCTGGTTGGCCGGCCCCACCTCCAGCGAGGAGCCCACCACCAGGAACAGGTCGGCCTTCATGGCGGCGTCAAACGCCTCTTCAATCGCATCCGGGGGCAGGGCCTCCTCGAACAGGACCACGCCGGGCTTCAGGATGCCGCCACATTCCGGACAGCGGGGAATGTCTTCCGCCGTCTCCACCGGTACGTCGATCAGCTGGCTGGGGAACGTGCGGCCGCAGCTCAGGCACGCACACTCCCGGAGCGAGCCGTGCAGTTCGATGACGTCCGGCGAACCTGCAGCCTGGTGCAGGCCGTCCACGTTTTGCGTGATCAGCCGCTTCAGCAGCCCCTCCCGCTGCAGCGCGGCCAGAACCTTGTGAACGGGGTTGGGCTGGGCGCCCCACAGGTGCGAAAAGCGCATCCGGTAGAACTGGTAGAACTCCACCGGCCGCTGCCTGAGGGCGCTCATCGAGATGAGCGACACCGGGTCGATTCCCTTCCAGAGCCCGGTCTTGGACCGGAAGTCCGGCAGTCCGGACTCGGTGGAGGCGCCGGCCCCGGTCAGGGCCACCGCATAGCGCGACGCCTTCAGTGCGCGAGCGAACTCCCGAATCCCTTCCAACATATGCTTCACCCCTTCACCTTTCTTTTCTTCGCCATGAAGAAACGGCCACCTTTTCCGGTGGCCGTCTGCAAAGGATGCCGGCAACGGTTCAGGCGTGGGTGAAGTTGTACGTCGGGCACACGTCGATGTCAGGCCCGTGGACATCCTCCGCTGGCCAGCAGCCGGCAGCGAGGAAGTCGACGGTCACGCCCAGGAGGGCGCTGTTCACCCGCATCATGTAGGGCGAGATGGGGTACTCTCCCGCCACCATCTCGTCGATCTCTGCGTCGGTATGCTCCAGGTACCGCAGCCACAGCCGCCACACCTCCGACGACCAGGCCGACCGCAGCGTGTCGATCACGAGTGCAAACCGGTCGACCGTGCCGGCCTCCGCCAGGCGGCGCCGCTCGTGCGGGGGCGTGCGCATCCAGCGCTCCTGAAACGCCCGCCGCGCCCTGCGCAGATTCACCTCATCCAGCCCGCTGCGGTCCATCAGCTTGCCGTCCATCAGGGTGCGCCTCAGGCGCAGGCCCCTCCCCCACGTCACCGGGCTCTGCAACACCTGCTTGGTCCCCCTTCCGCTTCCCTGTGACTCATTGCCTTAAACGGACAAAAGTCGCGGCGGGTTCTCCGTCCGCGACATTTCGTTGTCGGGAAAGCGCGGTGGCTTTGGCGAATCTTGCGGACCGGGATCCGCCCGGCCGCTGGACAGCCCCGATGCGGCGGGCTACGATGTTTGCGAAAGCCCGCGAGGAGGTGAGGGGCATGCTGCCCGCCCTGCTGCTGCACGGAGTGCAGTGGTTCCTGGCGTACCTCTCCCTGGACCTCCTGTTTCGCACAGCCGACGTTCGCCCTGCCTCACTCGCCCGGAGCCGGGTCCGGTACATGCTGCTCTACGGCCTGCAGGCTGCAGCCGCGACCCTGCTGATCGGTGCGCTGCAGCTGCGGCTGGTCCAGGCAGCCTCGGCGCCCGGCGGAGGCCCGGCGGCGTCCGCGCCGGGCGCGGTTCTGGCCGTCCTGGGCGTGCTGCCCTGGTGGCTCCTGTGGCGCTTCGGCTGGCGCAAGCAGTTTCCGCACCTTTACCAAAGGCCGCCCCGCGGGCGCGCTTGAGGCCCGACTCACACGGTCGGGCCCTCGTATCCGCTCTCGCCGATGATGAAGGTGTTCCGGTAGTAGTCGCGCCCGTCGTCCTCCTCGACCTCCAGCTGCCTGCCGTCATAGCGGAGCTTCGTGGTGCCGGTGGGCGTAGTGGTGTGCCATTCGCCTGTTGCCTGCAGATAGTCGAAGGCGTCGGCGGCCAGGCTGACCAGCTCCTCCTCGTCCGCGTGGCGGCAGGACGGGGCAAAGGTGAGCACCTGCCAGATCTGGTCGAAGAGGGGATAGTCCTCTGGGTCCCGGTTCAGGCTGCTGTAGAGCTGCTTCAGGTCCAAACGGCTCTCTCCTCTCAGCGCCGCTTTTCCGGTAGTATACCCAGATTTTGCTGTACGCCTGCGACCAGCGCGTCGGCCCGCTGTTCGGCTTCGCGGATGGCGCGTGAGAACCAGTCTGCCTCGGCGAGCTCGCCCGCGGTGCCAGTATTCTGGTGAGCGAGGCGCGTCGCCTCTTCCACCGCCTTCACCAGCTCCGCCATCTCGCCGGCCGTGGCCTCTGCCTGCTCGCCGAAACCCTCCACCGTCAGGGTCAGCCCCTCGAACGACTGGAGGACCTGCACGATCGCCTCGCGGGTCGACTCCACCGTGGAGGCGCCCCGGTTCACCTCCTCCTGCGACTCCTGCATGGCCGTCATCGCCGCGGCGGTGCCGGCCTGAATCTTGGCCACCAGCTCCTGGATCTGCCGTGTGGCGTTCCTGGAGCGGTCGGCCAGGGCGCGCACCTCAGAGGCCACCACGGCAAAGCCGCGCCCGGCCACGCCGGCCCTGGCCGCCTCAATGGCCGCATTCAGGGAGAGCAGGTTGGTCTGGTCGGCCACGTCCTGAATCAGCTTCACGATATCGCCGATCTCGCCGGACTGCTCGTCCAGATCCCGCAGCGCCCGGGCAGATGCGTCCGTGGCCGCCCGAATGCCCTCCATTCCCTCACCGATCTGGCCCAGGGCCCGCTGCACCTCTTCCGCCGCCTGCCTGTGGCGCGCCGCCTCCTCCCGGGCCGCGCGGGCCGCCGAGGTCATCTCCTCGAACACCGTGACCACCTGGTGGGCCAATCCCCTGGTGCGGTCCAGGTCGTCCAGCTGGTCGCGTGAGGCCTGGTGCAGCTGCTGGAGCAGGTCGTTGACCCGGCCGGTGAGGCGGTAGATCTCGTGCACCGCCTCCTGGGTGCGCCGCGCCTCGGTCACCAGGTACTCGCAGGCGCGGGCCAGGTCCGGCTGCGCAGACTCGCCCTCCTCCGCGGCGGCGTCTGCCCCGACGCGGGTGTCTGCCGAAGCGGCTTCGCCCGCCCCACGGTCTGCTTCGGCCTCGGCATCGGTGGACGCCCCAACCGGTGCGTCCGTGCAGGCCGGAGTCATCGCGGCCGCCGTGCGCCGCACCCACAGCCCGCCCAGCACGGAGGCGATCAGTGCGGCGGCCAGCAGGGAATACAGGCCGATGGGTGTGTCGCTGAGAAACGCTGCTGCCACGATGCCGCCGGTGACCAGGCTGCTGGCCCAGGCCCGCCAGAACACACGAACCCCTCCTCATATAATGCCGTTGATATTGCGCGAGATGAATGTTTATTGATTCAGCACGGTGCAGGGATGTTCCTGCACCCACTCTTGTTTCATCTGTTGTGTTAAAATGGTGCCGGATCAGTGAGATCTGAAGGGTGATGCCTGGTGCGCACGGTAAAGCTGTTTCAGGCAGATGCATACCGCACTGAGTTCGAAGGACGCGTCGTCTCCTGTACACCCGTCGGTGACGCCTGGGCAGTGGTACTGAACCAGACCTGTTTCTACCCCGCGTCGGGAGGACAGCCAAGCGACGCCGGGACGCTGGGCGGAGCGCCCGTGCTGGATGTGCGCGCAGAGTCGGACGGCGCCATCGTCCACGTGGTGGGCGCGCCGATCTCCGGCACCGTTGTCGGCCAGGTGGACTGGAACCGCCGGCTCGACCACATGGAGCAGCACACCGGCCAGCACCTCCTCTCCGCCGCCTTCATGCACCAGTTCGAGGCGGAGACCGTCAGCTGGCACCTGGGAGCCGAGGCAAGCACGGTGGATGTGTCCATGGACAGCCTGAGCGCAGATCAGGCGGAGGAGCTGGAGCTGACCTGCAACCAGATGATCCGCTCCGGGCTGCCGGTTCACGCCCACCTGGTCGCGCCGGAGGATGTGCAGCGGTATCCCCTGCGCAAGCCGCCGACCGTGGAAGGACCCATCCGCATCATCGAGATCGAGGGCTACGACTGGTCCCCCTGCGGCGGCACGCACGTGCGGAACATCGGAGAGCTCGGCCTCATCAAGATCAAGAACTGGGAGAGGTACAAGCGCGGCGTGCGGGTCACCTTCCTGGCCGGCCAGCGGGCGCTGCGCGACTATCTCGCGCTGGACCGGATGACCCGCGAGCTGAGTCGCCGCCTCTCCATCGGGGTGGCCGAACTGCCCCGGTGGACCGACCGCACGCAGGAGGAGCTGAACAGCCTGCGGAAGCGGGTCCGGACCCAGCAGGAGGCCCTGCTGACCGAGGAAGCCGAGCGGTTGCTGGCCGACGCCCGCCGGGTCGGCCCGGCCCGGGTGGTCCGCCAGAGCTTCGGCGGCCGGCCGGTGGACGAGCTCAGGCTGCTCGCGGCCAAGGTCGCAGCGGCGCCGGGCTGCGTCGCCGTGTTCGGCACCCGCGGCGCCCTGCCGCAGCTCATCCTGCACCGTGCCACCGATCTGCGCCTGGACGTGGGCCAGATCCTGAAGGAGGTCCTGCCCATCCTCGACGGCAAGGGCGGCGGCTCGCCCATCCAGGCCCAGGGCGGCGGCAGCCGGCCCGACCGGCTGGAGGAGGCGCTGGATGCGGCCGTGGCGCGCATCGCTGAGGCGTTGCGGCAGTAGTTGATTGCGCCTCGACCGGCAGCTTGCTGACATGTGGCCGCAGTTTGCCGGGGCCCAGCCTCCGCTCCGGGGGCGGCCCACAGCGCCAACGACGTCAAGAGGGGCCGGGAGCACACGCTCCCGGCCCCTCTTGCACCTCGATCTACTGCAGCAGCGCGGCCGACTGGGCGGTCCACTGCACGAACGGGTTGGCGAAGATGGTGAACGCCACGACGCCGATCAGGGAGAGCACCACGGTGGCGGAGATGCCGCTGCTGCGCTGCAGGGACGGGTAATCGGACGGGTCGAGGAACATGACCTTGACCACCCGGTAGTAGTAGCCGACAGAGATGACGGAGTTGACCGCCATGAGCACCGCCAGCCACAGGTAGCCCGCCGCGGACGCGGCCCGGAACAGGAAGACCTTGCCCAGGAAGCCCACCGTCGGCGGGATGCCGATCAGCGAGACGAAGAACAGCAGCATGGCCCACGCGTACAGGGGGTTCCGCTTGGCCAGGCCGGCGTAGTTCTCCACGTCCACCCAGCCGCCCTCCTGGTCCATGTGGGTGAGGACGGCGAAGATGCCGAGGTTGGTCACGGCGTAGGCCATCACGTAGAAGAGCACCGAGGAGATGCCTTCTGCCGTCTGCAGCCCCGAAGCCGCCACGCCCACGAGGATGTAGCCGGCCTGGGCGATGGAGGAGTACGCCATCATCCGCTTGATGTTCGTCTGCTGCAGGGCCACCAGGTTGCCGATGGTCATGGAGAGCGCCGCGGCCGCGGCCCACATCAGGGTCCACTTGTCGGTGAACGGGGCCACGCCCAGCCCGCCCACGAAGACCCGCAGGATGGCGGCCATGGCGGCGCCCTTGGGGCCGGCCGAGAAGAAGGCCGTCACCGGGGTCGGCGCGCCCTCGTACACGTCGGGCGCCCACAGGTGCATCGGCACCGCCGCCACCTTGAAGGCAAAGCCCACGATCATGAAGGCCATTCCCGCCACCAGGAGGGGCGTCAGCGCCGGACCGGCCGCCGCCACCACGTGGCTGCCGCCGGCGAGGGCGGCCGCGATCTCGGGCAGACGGGTCGTGCCCGTCGCGCCGAAGATCAGCGAAAGGCCGAAGAGCAGCACTGCGGACGCGACGGCGCCGGTGAGGAAGTACTTCAGACCCGCCTCGTTGGACCTGGCGTCCTTGCGGAGGACGCCCGCCAGCACATACGAGGAGATCGACGTGAGCTCGAGCCCGATGTAGATGGTCAGCAGATCGCGAGAGGAGACCATGAACATCATGCCCAGCGTGGTGGCCAGGATGATCTCATAGAACTCCATGTGCGCCCCGCGCAGGAACTTCGCGACGTAGTCGGTCGACAGCAAGATGATCAGGGCGGCTATGCCCAGCAGCACCCCGTTCATGAAGAACGTGAAGCCGTCGGCGATGATCATATCGCCCCAGAACTCCAGCGGCTGCCCGCCGGCGATGGCCGCCTGAATCTTCGGGTCGCTGGCGGTGTACCAGATGGAGAGCATCGCCAGCACCACGCCGGCCAGCGTCACCCAGACCAGGCTCCGCTTTTCCTTGAAGTAGACGTCGAGGACGATGACGACCAGGAGGGTTGCGGTGATGATCAGGTGCGGAAGAATGGCCACGTAACTCGGGTTGACGAGCTGGCTCCAACTGAGGACACCCGGCAACCTACATCCCTCCCAGCCCCATCACCTGCGTCAGCACTTCAACAGAGCTCCTGAGAACCTCCATGACCGGCCTGGGATAGACGCCGAAGAACACGATGAGCACGGCCAGCGGGGCGAAGATGATCTTCTCCTTCAGGGTGATGTCCGCCAGGCCGCTGTACTCAGGCTTGGCCTCACCCAGCAGCACATTCCGCATGGTGACCAGGTGCCAGGCGGCGGTGATGACCATGCCAAGACCGGCCACCAGCACCCACAGGCCGAACGCCGGGTAGGAGCCCGTGAGCGAGATGAACTCGCCGATGAAGCCGGCCAGGCCCGGGAGCCCCAGGTTGGCGAACGCGACGAAGGCGGTGGCGAAGGAGATGACGGGAACCGTCAGGAACATGCCGCCCAGCTTGGTGAGGTCACGGGTGTGCGTGCGCTCGTAGAACATGCCGACGGCGAAGAAGAACAGGGGCGAGATCAGCCCGTGGGCGATGGTGACGAAGTACCCGCCCTGCAGGGCCACCTGCGCCAGCTCGGGGCTCTGCGGAGCCAGCTTGCTGGCGGCGGCCAGGGCCATGATGAAGAAGCCCATGTGGTTGACCGACGAGTAGGCCACCTGCTTCTTGAAGTCCTTCTGGGCCATGGCGGCCAGGGCCGCGTAGAGAATGCCGATGACGCCGAAGACGAAGATGAGGTTGGCGTACTGCTCCGCCACCTGCGGCAGCAGCGGGTGGCTGATGCGCACCATGGCGTAGGAGCCCAGCTTCAGCAGAATGCCGGCCAGCAGCATCGAGATCGGCGTGGGCGCCTCGACGTGGGCGTCAGGCAGCCAGGTGTGGAACGGGAACATCGGCACCTTCACCGCGAAGCCGATCAGCAGGGCGAAGAACGCAAACGTGGTGAGCGGGGTGATCGGCAGCAGGGTGGTCTCGGCGGCCATCTGCAGCAGGTTGAACGTGCCGACGCCGGTGACGACGTACAGGTAGATGGCGCCGACCAGCATGATGGTCGAACCGATCAGGGTGTAGAGGAAGAACTTGATCGCCGCGTACTCGCGCCGCTCGCCGCCCCAGATGCCGATCAGGAAGTACATCGGCAGCAGGACGATCTCCCAGAACACGTAGAACAGCATGAAGTCCAGCGTGGCGAAAACGCCGTTGGTGCCGGTAGCCAGGATGAGGAGCAGGATCAGGTAGTCCTTCACCCGATCGTTGATGTACTTGTAGGAGGCCAGAACAGCGAGTGGGAAGAGCAGCGTGGAGAGCAGGATCATGGTGAAGCCGAAGCCGTCGACGCCCAGCGTGTAGTGAACGCCGATGGCCTCAATCCACGGCACATGGGTAACGAAGCGCATACCTTCGGCGTAGGGGGCCGTGGAGACCTCCGCGGTGGGCCACTGCGCGGCAAGCACCAGGGCCAGCGCGAACGGAATGAGGGTACCGATTCCCGCGAGCCAGTACAGGAGCCGCTCCTGAGTCTTCGGCACAAAAAGCATCACGAGGGCGAAGACCAGGGGTACAAAGATGATGAGCGACAGCATCCCCGACAGCCTCCTATCTAATCACCTGGACGAGGACCACACTGGCCACCAGCATCACCAGGAACGTAAACATGTACTGCTGCACGTACCCGGTGGAGAGCCGGCGGAAGAAGGCGCCCAAGCCGCGGGCGATGTCGGCCCACATGGTCACCAGCGCGTCCACGACATGCTTGTCGAACCAGGCTGCAGCTTCCGACGCGTACACAGAGATGGTTCCCGTCAGATTGACCAGGCCATCCACGACATTGATGTCGAACCAGTTGACCGCGCGGGACACCGCCTGCGTGGTCCTGATCGCCACCAAGTCATAGAACTCATCGACATAATACTTGTTCCGGATCAAAGTGTAAACCGGCTTCAGACGAGCAATCCAGGAAGCGCGGGTCTCCGGACGGACCACCGCGTACATGTACCAGCCCAGGAAGATGCCGAGCAGCCCTGCGGCCGTGGCCATTCCGGTGATCATGACCTCGGTGCTGAAGTCCACGTGGTGGTCCAGCCCCGGCAGGTGCAGGAAGTTCTGGATGAAGACCATCCAGTCCGCGCTCGGGGCGAAGTGGTGGAAGAGCGGCGTGCCCAGCCAGCCGAAGAGCGCGGCCGGCACCGCCAGGATCACCAGCGGAATCGTCATCGCCCGCGGCGACTCGTGGGCCTGCTCGTAGAGCTCAGCATCCCGGGGCTGCCCGAAGAACGCCAGGTAGGTGGCCCGGGTCATGTAGTAGGCGGTGAGGAACGCCGTCGTCAGGGCCATGATGAACGGCAGCTTCAGGGCCCATGCGGGCACGGCGGGGTTGGACCACACCCAGGCGTCAGCCAGCAGCCCGTCCTTGGAGAAGAAGCCGGAGAAGCCCGGTACGCCGGCCAGCGCCGCGTAGCCCACCATCCAGGTCCAGAAGGTGATGGGGATCTTCTTGCGCAGGCCGCCCATCTTGTGCAGCAGCTGGTTGTGATGATGGGCGTGGATCACCGAGCCCGCCGCCAGGAAGAGCAGCGCCTTGAAGAAGGCGTGGGTCAGCAGGTGGAAGTTGCCGGACGTCCAGCCGCCCAGGCCGATCGCCATGATCATGTAGCCCAGCTGGGAGATGGTGGAGTACGCGAGGACCTCCTTGATGTCCCAGCGGAGCGTGGCAATGGAGGCGGCAAAGAGCGACGTGAAGGCGCCGACGAAGGCCACCACCGCCAGCACCCAGGCGGGCACGTTGCCGTAGATCATGAAGGCGCGGCCCACCAGGTAGACGCCTGCGGCGACCATCGTCGCGGCGTGGATGATGGCGGAGCCCGGCGTGGGGCCGGCCATCGCGTCGGGCAGCCAGGTGTGCAGCGGGAACTGCGCCGACTTGCCGATGGCGCCGGTGAAGATCAGGAACGCGCCCAGGGCCAGAAGGCCGGCCATGGCCGGATCCTGCACCAGCGCCGGCACCTTCTCCGCCAGGCCCGCCCAGGTCAGGTCGCGGGCGGCGAAGAAGACGATGAAGATACCGACCATCATGCCGATATCGCCGACGCGGGTCGTGAGGAAGGCCTTGATCTGGCCGTAGCGGGGCCAGGCCTGCTCATACCAGTGACCGATCAGCAGGTAGGAGCAGAGGCCCATGATCTCCCAGGCCACCAGCAGCAGGAAGAGGTTGTCGGCGAGGACCAGCACCAGCATGCCCATGGTGAACAGGTTAAGGGCGCTGTAGAAGCGGGGGATCCGCTTGTCGCCGTGCATGTAGGCGCTGGAGTACAGCTGGACGGCGAAGGAGACCAGGGTGATCATCGGCAGCATGAGGGCCGTCAGGTTGTCAACCTGGAAGCCCATGTGCATCTCGTAGGGCCCGAAGTCGGCCCAGTGGAACGAGGCCTTCCAGGCCGGCACCGTGTTGAACATCACGTCGCCGGCGGCAGACGGCTGCGCGATCACCGCTGCAAGGACGCCCACCGACCACAGGAACGTGATCAGCATGCCGATGGTGCCCGGGATCCAGGCCCGGTCGCGCAGAACGCCGGCGAACATGGCGATCAGTGCGGAGACGGCCAGGGGGAGCGCAGCGATGACCCAGGCTGTGTTCAGAAAGAAGTCCACGCTGTCAACCCTCCTAACCCTTCAACAGTGTCGCCTTGTCGACCTCGACAACGCCGCGGTTGCGCACCATCGAGAGGATGATGGCGAGGCCGACCGACGCCTCCGCAGCCGCCACGGTCATCACGAAGAGCGTGAGAATGGGTGCGCGGGCTGCCGTCTCCGGATTGGTCTGCCAGTAGTAGCGGCTGAAGGTGATGAGGTTCAGATTGACCCCGTTCAGCATGATCTCGATGAACATCAGGATCCGGACGGCGTTCTTCTGGGTCAGTGCGCCCCACAGGCCCAGGCCGAACAGGAGGGCGCCGAGACCGAGTGGATAGTAAATTGGCAGCTCCACTACGACTCCGCCTCCTTCGCCGTCAGGATGATGGCGCCGATCATGGCGATCAGCAGCAGAACCGAAGCGATCTCAAACGGAATCACGTACGTCGTGAACAGGTCCGTTCCGATCGCCCTGACCGTGATCACCTGCCGCTCGCCGCCGCCGGCCGGCAGGTTGGCGGCGTAGTACAGGTACAGCATGAAGGCGGCGAAGACGGCGCCTACCACCAGCACGGCGGGGTTGGAGCGCCACAGCTTCACCCGCTCCTTCTGCTGCTGCTTGATGTCACGCAGCCCTGAAAGCATGATGGCGAAGATGATCATCGTCGTGATGGCGCCGGCGTAGACCAGCACCTGAATGGCGGCGATGAACTCCGCCTGCATCAGCAGGAAGATCCCGGCCACGGCTGTGAACGAGAGTGCCATGAACAGAGCGGCGTGCGTGATGAGCGGTGTGGTAACCATGCGGTAGGTCGAGACCAGGGTGACCACCGCCAGGATGATGAAGGTCCAGAACTGGCCGCTCATGAGCAGATCTGTTGTCACGGCTGCCCGGCCTCCTCCCTGTCTGTGCTGCCCGCTTGCGCTGCCGGAGCGGCTGCAGGCTTGGCCTCAGCCTCAGGCTTGGCCTCAGCCGCAGGCTTGGCAGCCGGCTCGGGTTCAACGGTCGCAGCCGTCTCATCCTCTGCCTGCTTCTGCTGGAACTGCGGCTTCAGCTCGGGCTCATAGCCCTTCGGCAGGGGCGGGCGCCCCAGGTATCCCCTGACGTCCTGAATATCGTCTTCCGTGGCGTTGGTCAGGCCGTGGAACACCCATGGCGGCGTCTCAGAGCGCTTGGCCTTGGGGCCGGGCTCCTCGGCACTGGAGTACTTCAGCCCGAGCCGCAGGAGATCCTCGAACTCGAAGACGAGGTTCTCGGGATCGACCTTGCAGAGCTCGTAGTCGTAGCCCATCACCAGGGAGTCAAACGGACACGCCTCCACGCAGAAGTTGCACAGCATGCAGCGTGACATGTCGATGGCGAACCGGTCGCAGACCTTCTTTCTGGTCTCCGGATCCTGGTGCCACTCGATCGTAATCACGTTAACCGGGCAGGCCTGCGCACACTGCATGCAGGACGTGCACTTGTACTCGCCGGTGCGCAGGTCGGTCTTCAGCACCGGTATGCCCCGGAACCAGGGCGGCACCTCGTCCCGCTGGTCGGGGTAGAACACGGTGATGGCCGGGCGGAACATCATCTCCCGGAATGTGATCTTCAATCCGGTGGCGATGGACTTCCCGGTGCGCCAGGCCTCCCCGACGAAGTTGGTAACGCCCATGCAGGTCACACCTCCCTACTAGAGCCACCAGCCCAGGAGCCGCATGGTGAAGGATCCGATGGAGATCGGCAGGCCGTCGAAGGTGACGGCAACATACCGGAGCGTTCCCGTCAGGAAGATGTTGAACAGCGAGACCGGCAGCAGGAACTTCCAGCCGAGGTCCATGAGCTGGTCGATGCGCACCCGGGGCAGGGTCCACCGGATCCACATCGCCAGGAAGATGAAGAAGTAGGTCTTCAGGACCAGCCAGAAGACGCCGGCGATCCAGTTCAGCACGGTGCTGCCCATGATCGACATGCCCCAGTCGGCGACGGCGGTGCCCACCGGGTTGACGAACGCGCCGAAGCCGTTGAGCACGTTGCCGAGACCGGCCGCCACCTGGCCCAGGGTCGGGCCGCTCCAGCCGCCCAGGAAGAGCGTCGCGGCGATGGCCGACCAGGCCGCGAGGTGGATGTACTCGGCCAGCATGAACATGGCCCAGCGCATACCCGAGTACTCGGTGTGGTGACCGGCGACGAGCTCCTGCTCGGCCTCCGCCAGGTCGAACGGGGCGCGGTTCAGCTCCGCCAGCGAGGCGATCAGGTAGACGATGAAGCCGATCGCCTGCGGGAAGAGGAACCAGCCCAGGAAGCCCCGCTCCTGCTGCGCCAGGACGATGTCCGACAGCCGCAGCGAGCCGGCCATCATGACCACGCCGATGAGCGACATGACCATGGTGATCTCGTAAGAGATCAGCTGCGCGGCGCCGCGCATGGCCCCGAGCAGGGAGTACTTGTTGTTGGACCCCCAGCCGGCCATGAACGTGGCGATCACGTCGTAACCGGTGACCGCGGCGATGAAGATGATGCCGATTTCCAGATCGGTGGCGATGAACTTGTCGCCAAAGGGAACAATGAGCCAGACGAGATTGGCGGTGACAAAGCCGATGAATGGCGCGATGAGGTAGAGCCACTTGTCGACGTTGTTGGGGTGAATATACTCCTTGACCCAGAGCTTGATCAGGTCGGCGATCGGCTGAATCCAGCCCCACAGGCCGACCCGCCAGGGCCCGACGCGGTTCTGAATCCAGGCGGAGATCTTGCGCTCGAGCATGAGGCAGATTGCGAAGTTGAGCAGGCCCCACACCAGGATCAGGCTGCCCTTCAGAATGCCGCCGAGCCACACCTGCGCGGTGGGCGGGAGGCTGTTCCACCACTCCATCACTACCGGTCCACCTCCCCGAGCACAACGTCGATGGAGCCCAGGATTGCGATGATGTCGGCGACCTTATGGCCGGGGCACAGGAGGGGCATCAGCTGCAGATGGGTGAACGCCGGCGACCGCCACTTCACCTTGTAGGGGTTGGTGCCGCCGTCCGAGACCACGTAGCACGCGACCTCGCCCCGGGCCCCCTCGATGCGGTGGTAGATCTCGCCCTTCGGGGGCTTCAGGACGCGGGGGACCTTGGCCATGACCGGGCCGGGGTTCTCGGCCAGCCAGGCCAGGCACTGCTTGACGATGCGCGACGACTGGAACATCTCCTCCTGCCGGACCCACCAGCGGTCGAAGCAGTCGCCGTTCTTGCCGACGGGGATGTCGAACTCGAGCCGGTCGTAGATGGAGTACGGCAGGTTCTTGCGCAGATCCCACTTCACGCCCGAGCCCCGCAGCACCGCGCCGGAAGCCGCGTACGCGATGGCCTGTTCGGCCGTGAGCACGCCGATCTTCTGCGTGCGGTACTGGAAGATGCGGTTGCCCGTCACCAGTTCCTTCCACTGCGGGTAGACGTAGGCGTCAAAATAATTGATGAAGCCCCAGATGGTCTTGTCGGCCTTGTCCTCGCCGTCCTGCGGGGTGCCGATGATGCCCTCCGGCAGGTCATTGCGGACGCCGCCGATGCGCAGGTAGTTGTAGAGCATGCGCCCGCCGGTGATGCGCTCGAAGAGGGAGTAGATCTTCTCGCGGTCCCGCCAGCAATACAGGAACGGCGTGACCGCCCCGAGGTCCATCGCCATCGAGCCCAGGGCGAGCAGGTGAGAGGTGATCCGCTGCAGCTCCGCCATCATCACCCGGATGTACTGCGCCCGCTCCGGCACCACGATGGCATCGCCGAACAGTTTCTCGACCGCCTCCACGTAGCACATCTCGTTGAGCAGCGCGGCCAGGTAATCCGTCCGGTCGGTGAACGGAATGACCTGCGGGTAGGTCTTCTGCTCCGAGAGCTTCTCAAAGCAGCGGTGCAGGTAGCCAATGTCGGGCTCGCACCAGGTCACCTGCTCCCCGTCCAGCTTCACCATGAGGCGGAGCACGCCGTGGGTCGAGGGGTGCTGCGGGCCCATGTTGACCAGTAGCTCTTGCGTCCGTTCCACGTTCACACCTCCGCACCGGGCTATTCAGCGAAGCGGTGCCGCACAAGCCGCGGGCGCTTGGGTCGCCGATCGGTGAAGTCCTTCAGCAGCGGGTGGCCGCCCTGCCAGTTGTCGGGAAGCAGGATGCGGCGATGGTTCGGATGCCCGTCAAACCGAATGCCGTACATGTCGTACGTCTCCCGCTCGTGCCAGTTGGCGCCGGGGTACAGGTTGGCGATCGACCAGATGCGCGCGCCCTGCCGGGGCAGGTCGACCTTGATGTGCAGGTTGGGGACCCCCACCTCTTCCGGGTTGATGCGCGCGAGGCTGGTCACGAGGGTCAGGCGATCCTGCCAGTCGATCGCCGTAACGCAGCTACAATAAGTAAAACCCGCGTCATAGCAGGCACGGACCGCCTCCTCGTACCGCTCGGCCGGCACGAGGACCTCCGTGTCGCCATTGACGTGGGTTTCAAACTGGGCTTCCGGAAAACGCTCCTTCAAGAAGTCCAAGCGGACTCACCCCCTGGAGTACTCTAGACGGCGAATGCTGGGCAACGCGAGATCGCGTCCGGACATCAGACCCAGTGCAGCACGCCCTTCTTGTACGCGTAGAAAAGCCCAGTCGCCAAAACCCAGAGGAAGAGGAACATCTCGAGCAGGGCTCCGGCACCGAGCGTGTCAAAGACGAGGGCCCAGGGGTAAAGGAAGATGGCTTCCATATCAAACACAAAAAAGGTGAGTGCGAAGACGTAGTAGCGGATGTTGAAGTTGACCAGTGCATCGTCGAAGGGCAGTTCACCGCACTCGTAGGTCTCGAGCTTTTCACCCTGTTTCGGGTTCCGCGGCGCGAAGAGCGCTACGATGCCGTAATTCATGAAGACGAAGCCGACGGCGACGATGATGACCGCCACCAGGTCCACGTAGGAATAGCTCACCGGGCAATATCCCCTTTCCGAGAGCGACGTCGGAGGCCGCATGGGACCGGCCTCCGGTCAAAGGGCAGGGCAATCCGGCCCTGCCCCTACAGCCGCACAGATCGCTAACCCTTCGTGATCAGGCCGCGCTTGCCGGTCTTGAGCATCTCCTGGATCTCCATGAGTCCCTGCAGCAAGGCCTCCGGCCGGGGCGGGCACCCCGGCACATAAACATCGACCGGCACGACCTTATGCACACCATCGACGACGTTATACGTATCCCAGTACGGACCGCCGTTGGATGCGCAGGCGCCCATGGCAATCACAAATTTAGGCTCCGACATCTGGTCGTAGAGCCGCCTCACAACGACTGCCATCTTCTCGTTCACCGTGCCGGCCACGATCATCACGTCGGCCTGGCGCGGCGACATGCGCATCGCCTCGGAGCCAAAGCGGGCGATATCGTACTTGGAGCTGGAAGCCGCCATCATCTCGATAGCACAACAGGCGATGCCGAAGCCCAGGGGCCAGGTCGAGTTGCCGTAACCCCAGCCCAACACCTTCTTGATGACGTTGGGCAGCTTGCCGGCAATGACGTTCTCGTTGACGACGTCGACCTCCGAGACCACTACCTCGTCGTTGAGCCAATCCAACTCATGGCGGGCCTGGCTCAAGGTGTCACCCCCCCTACTTTGGGAAGAGTCTCTTCGTACTAGGCGACCCCATGCACCATCCGTCACACACTACTGCCCATTATACTGTCAGGTTTCTTTAAGAGTCAACGTGGGCAGGGTACGAAAGGGCTAGACGCAAGAGCCTTCAGTATGAAAAAGAGTTATAGACCAGATGCAGGGGAGGCATGTTGCCGGGCGGGAGCGCCGCGCTCGGCTACAGCCCGTCAGCCAGGCGCTCCCGGAACGAGGCCAGCGAGCCCGACCGGTCGGGCGGCAGCTTGCGCCCCTCCCGGTCGATCAGGAAGTCCGTGACGAAGAAGACATCGATCCCCACCCGGGCGGCCGCTCCGTCCTCCTGGATGTCGTTGCCGACCATGAGGCACTCCTCAGGCCGCCGCCCGATGCGCGCCAGCACCTCCTCGTAGTACTGGGGCTGGGGCTTGCAGGCGTGCATGTCCTCATAGGCCGTCACCAGCAGCCAGGGCAGGTCGTCCACCTCGATCCAGCGCATGCGCTCCTCGATGGCAAGGCGCGGGAAGAGCGGGTTGGTGGCGAGCACGACCTCGTACCCCTTCTCCAGCGCGGTCTCCACCACCGAGCGGGCGATGCCCGGCAGCCCCGAACACGCCGAGCGCAACGCAGGGAACCGGGTGCGGTAGAACTCGTCAAACACGGGCATCAAGTCCGCCTCATCCCGTCCCACGGCGGGGAAGAAGGCGCGGGCGAAGACCTCGGCGTTGGTGAGCTGAGGATCGGTGTTGCGGATCATCTCGCCGGTGGCGGCCCACACCTCCTTCACCAACTGCTCCGGCGGTACGATGTGGCCGGCGTACTCGGCCAGCGCCTGAAAGTAGCCCCTGACAAAAGCGTCGGTGTCGATGGGGAGAAGTGTGCCGTCCAGATCAAACAGAATCGTCCTGATCAACAGATCACCCCGTCCATAATGCTTACGTCGTGCAGTATTGGGCATTGCAGGGCCAACTCCCTGCTGCCATTCGCTGCCGCAAGGGCGGTTGTCGAATTC
>JAMNXV010000047.1 GCA_023623185.1 Bacillota bacterium | reverse complement strand
TGCATCAGGCCGTGCATCAGGCCGTGCATCAGGCCGTGCATCAGCCCCTGCACCGCCTGCCTCCCCATCCACTGCCTCCGCGGCCGCTCCCTCAACGGGGACAGCCTCCGGAGCAGGCTCCTGATCGGTACGCGCCCGGGTAGGACGTTCCCTATCGGCGAGCCCCTCGGCGGCCGGTACCAGATCCCCGGTGACTGGCCCCACCGGCACGAGTTCTTCCGGCCCTGGTTCGTCCGCGGCGGCCTCACCGGATGGCCCGGCAGGTTCGTCCGCAACAGGGTTCTCCCCATCTAACCCGCCGCGTCCCGGCGGGCGGGCGGTCACCACCATCGCCGGCAGCCCGGCGCAAGCCGGGGCGGCAGCGGGGGCGTCATCGGCATCCGCAGTCGCCGTATGTGACAGTTCATCGCCCGGCCGCAGCTCATCGCCCGGCCGCAGCTCATCGTCCGGCTGCATTTCGCCGTCCAGCTTCGGCTCGTCGTGTGGCTGCGTTTCGCCGTCCAGGTGCAGACCATCGTCCGCCTGCCCCTCAGCGCCCAGCTGCCGCCCATCGTCCGGCTCCATTTCGCCGTCCGGCATCAGCTCATCGTCCAGTTGCCTTTCACCCTCCGGCTGCAGCTCATCGCCCAGCCTCAACCCATCGTCCGGCTGCATTTCGCCATCCGGCTGCAGCTCATCGCCCACCCTCAGCCCATCGTCCGGCTGCATTTCGCCGTCCAGCTGCAGCTCATCGCCCAGCCTCAACCCATCGTCCAGCTGCAGCTCATCCTTCGGCTGCACCTCATCGGGCAGCGGCAGCTCATCGCCAAGTTGCAGCCCGCTGCCAAGCTGCGCACCGTCGGACAGCGTCACCTGGTCCGCGTACCCCATCAGCCCGAAGTGCTCCAGCAGCCCTTCGGTGAGGCCGTGGGCCACCCGCAGCTGGAAGCTGCGCCGCATCAGCAGGAGTTCGTCGGCCGGGCAGGTGGGGGTGGCGCACTCCACCACCAGGCTCACCGGCCGGTGGCCCCTGATCACGCCGGAGAGCTCCGCCGGGAACCAGGACCAGAACGGCACGCCGCGGGACGGGAGCCCCGTGCGGGCGCAGATGCGCTTCAGCAGCCGTTCGGCCAGGCGGCGGCTGGCCAGGGCGTAGGGACTGGGGACGAGGGCCCGCACCCCGCGGATCTGGGTGGAAGGATGGCTCCCGGTCCGCAGGAAAATCAGCACTTCGGCGCCGTGCTCCTCGATCTTCCGGGCCCTGCTGGCCACCGACGCCGCGGCCGGGGTGCCGGTGGTCACCAGCACGGATGCCCCGTGGGCCTCCAGCATCTCGGCCGTATAGCTCACGATGCTCAGCACCGCCTGCTCCCAGGGCGGTGACGCGTCACCGTGGTCCAGGGCGTCCAGCGCCAGGAGCCGCCCGGTCAGCGGCAGGAGCGTCGTCCCGTCAGCCGTTGTGGTCGACCGCATGGCCGCCCTCCCTTCCCCGCGCACACGTATGGGACGTTACCAGAGCCTATGCGCCAGGCAGTGTAACATTCCCCCCGTCCGGCGCACATAATGAACCAATCCTACACCTGTCAGGAGGGACCACCGTGCCCGAGGAGCGTCTGCAGCCAGCTCAGCTGGAACCCATTTGCATTCGAACCACTCAGGTCTACGACTGGTGCTACCTGAATGGCACCACCAGCGTTCTGCTTCCGGACATCGTTTTCCCGGCGGATACCGCCTCCGTAGCGGGCATCGAGGCCGCCATCATCAACGTGGAGTGCGCCGAGATCGACCGCGACCAGGACCCGAGCGGTCTGGCAGCCGTGACGATCCGGCGGCTGGTGACCTTCGAGCTGACCTTCGTCGACGCCGCGGGCAATCCCGTGCCCGTCATCGTGAACGGCGTGGAGGTCACGACGCAGACCCGCACCCGCTTCTTCGACGAGTTCATCCGCGTCTGCGCCCCCGAAGGCACCACGCTTACCTGCGAGATCACCGACGCCGCGGCCCGGGCCTTCATGACCGTCATCAACAGCACGCCTGCCGTGCAGGTCGAGCTCTTCGTCTGCCAGTCCATCCAGGTGACGGCCGACGTGACGGTGAGCATCAACATCAACGACTACTGCGTGCCGGACGCCTGCGAGACCGGTCCGAAGCCCTTCCAGTGCCCCCCTCCCACCACTCCGCCGCCTGGGTGCGGACCCAACACCCTCGGCAGAGCGCAGCAAGCCAGCAACAGCTAGGTCCAGCCGCCGCCCTGCGAGGTGAGCGCAAAGTCCATGCCGGGGAGCCTGGTCGCGACGAGTCTGAAGGTGTACGGAATGCGGAATGCCGCCGCAGCCCAACTGGCGTACGACGCGCTGCGTCAAATCGACGGCGTCCAGCAGATCGCCACGAATGTCCCGCTCCGCAGGATAAACGTTACTCACACACCCCGTCGTGGGATTACTCAGGAGCTGGTCGCCGCGCTGCGCAGTCTGGGCTTTCACGCGCAGGAAAAGGGCTGAGCCCCCCCGCTCTAGCGGGCGTGCCCCGCTTTCCAACTGCACCGAGGGCCGGGCGCTGTCCGGTCCTCGGTGATACCTTTTGGGGGAGAGGAGGCCGCCATGACCTGCTCGGTCATCTACCCGCCCACGCTGGACTGGGCCTGGCTCACGCAGCGGCCGCAGCAGCTCATGCGCCAGTTTGCCCGGCACGGCTACCCTACTTACTTCTGCAACCTGACGCAGCGCCCCGGCCTCCCGCCTGAGCCCGCGGGCCCCAACCTGTGGGTGGTGCACGACCACCGGGCGTTCGTGGCCGGCGGCCTGCCGGACGGCCCCAGGCTGGTCTGGTGCTCCTGGCCCAAGCTTCACGACACCCTCGACCTCTACCGCCCCGCGGCGGTCGTCTTCGACGCGGTGGACGACTTCCCCGAATGGCGGCCCTACGAGCGCGCCATGCTGCAGCGGGCCGACGCGGTGGTCACAAGCGCCCGGAGCCTCTTCGAACGGCTCTCGGGCGAACACAGCCGCGTCTACCTGGTGCCCAACGGCTGGGACGACCGCCTTGCCCGCGAGCCGCTTCCCCCTCGCCCGACCGACCTGCCGCCGGCGCCGGTGGTCGGGTTCGTCGGGGCCTGGGCGCCGTGGATCGACGCGCGGCTCCTGGAGGCCGTCGCCGCCCGGCTGCCCCGGTGGCAGTTCGCCGTCATCGGCCCGCTCCACGGCCGCCGGCCCGCGCGGGGCGCCAACATCCACCACCTGGGGCACAAACCCCACAGTGAGCTGGCCAGCTACCTGCACCACCTTGACGTGGGGCTGATCCCCTTTCAGCTCAACCAGATCACCCGGGCGGCCAACCCGGTGAAGCTGTGGGAGTACCTGGGGGCGGGGCTCCCGGTGGTCGCCACGCCCATCCCCGAAGTGCTGCCGCTCCAGGACCACGTGGCCGTGGCGGCAGAGCCCGATGGCTTCGCCCGGGCCATCGAGGCCGCACGGCAGACCGACACGCCGGAGCGCCGGGAGGCGCGGAAGGGGCTCGCCCGGCAGAACAGCTGGACGGCCCGCTTTGCGCGCCTTCAGGCCGCGCTCGCCGACCTGCTCGAAGCCGGACGGTGAAGGATGGCGCGTGAAAGGAGGCTGCCCCGTGCCGCTGCCGCTCGTGCTCATCGGCTGTCCCGTGCGTAACCGCGCCTGGGCCCTGCCTGCGTACCTGGCGGCCCTTCAAGCCCTCGACTACCCGGCGGACCGGCTGCGGTTCGCCTTCGTCCTGAACGATTCGGCGGACGAAAGCGAGGCCATCCTCACCGAGTTCGCCCGCGCGCGGCCGACCGCGCTCCTGCGCCGCGACCTGCACTTCCCCCGGTGGCAGCGGGGCCACTACTCCTTTGCGAACCTGACCCTGCTCCGCAACCTGCTCATCGACGAGGCGCTGCGCTCCGGCGCCGACTACCTGTTCTCCGTCGACAGCGACGTGCTCCCGCCGCCCAACGCCCTGCGCCGCCTGCTGGCCGCAGAGCGGCCGCTGGTGGGGGCGCGGGTCCCCAACGACCTGCACCTGCCCGGCGAGCACTGGCGCTGCAACTTCCTGTGCAGGGATGGCCGGGGCCGGCTCCGCCACCCCCGCGCCTTTCCCCCCGACGCCCTCGTGCCGGTAGACGTGGTGGGGGCCGCGGTGCTCATCGCCCGCGCCGTGCTGGAAAGCGGCTGCCGCTACGAGCCGGGGCCCACCGGCGAGGACGAGGGCTTCTGCCGCCAGGCGCTGGCCGCCGGTTTCCAGCCCTGGGTCGACACCGGACTGGTCTGCCAGCACCTCATGCAGGAAGCCGGGCAGTAAGAAAGGGGAGGCGTATGCCTCCCCACGGGATGGGATATTCCACGCCTGCCTAGGGAACCGTGCGTTCGATCACGTGGATGGCATCCACGATCAGGTCGGCGCCGCCCGCGACCGGCTTCGAGAAGGTGAGCCGGAAGCGACGGGTGTTATTGGGCGAGAGGCCCGCGTCCAGGTCGAACTTCAGGCAGCCCACAGGGGTCGCGCCGCCGACGGTGGGAATGTCGGCAGCAGGAACC
>JAMNXV010000074.1 GCA_023623185.1 Bacillota bacterium | reverse complement strand
GGCCGGTTTGACATCCTCATCCCGACGGCCACCCCGCCCCGTGCACGGCGGGGCCGGCCTGAATGCGATCAGGGACCGTCTCCCGGAGCTGGCGGTGGCCTGTTTGGTGTATAGTCTGGCACTCGGATTGACGACGGCCGCTGCCGACCTGGTGGCACTGTCGCTTCCCCCGCGGGGCAGGTACCCGGGGCTCCGATCACACCACTGGCACGGGAGGCGCTGACCGAAATGAGCATGCCCGACCTGGTGACCCGGGAACTCTTTAAGCGGTTCGGCGACCGGTGGGCCCTGAAGGGTCTCAGCTTCGTGGCGAGGCCGGGCGCCGTCACCCTGCTGGCGGGCCGAAACGGCGCCGGCAAGACCACCTGGATGCGCGTGGCCACCGGCCTCGCGCGCCCGTCCTCCGGCGCGGTCCTGTTCGGCGGGCAGCCGGCGGCCAAGTTCCGGCGGCGGCTGGCGGCGGTGTTCGACGACGCACCGGTCTACCCGTTGCTCACCGCCGGGGAGAACCTCTACCTGCTTTCGGGCGGGTGCTCCCCGCGCACTCGGGAGGCCGGGGCAATCCTGTCCGAGCTGGATCTGGCCCCGCTGCTGCCCGTCCGGGCCGACGGGCTTTCCTTTGGCCAGCGGAAGCGGCTGGCCGTGGCGGCCGCCCTCCTGCGCCGCCCAGCGTGGCTCCTGCTGGACGAGCCTTCGGTCGGGCTCGACTCTGAAGCGTGGGGCCGGGTATCCCGCGCGCTGCGGCGGCTTGCGGCGGAGGGGACCGGTGTCCTCGTCACAGGGCAGGACCTGAAGAACCTGGAAGACCTCGCGGACGAGATCGTCGTCATCCGGGACGGAGCGGCGGCCTTCGCCGGCACCCTGGCCGACCTGCGCCGCCGCCACCCACCCTGCGTCCGGGTGTGCACCCCGGCCGCTGACCGGCTCCGGGCGCTCTTCCCGGAGGCCCGGCTCCTCCCGGAGAGGCCTGTGCCCTGTTTCGAGATCCCCTGTGCCAGCGAGGCGGAGGGGGAGGAGCTCCTGGCCCGGATCCGCGCCTCCGAGCTCCCCCTGCAGTCACTGGAGCTGCGGGCGGCCACCCTGGAGGAGAGCTTCCGCGGTCTCGGCCTGTACGATGATGCGATCCGGGAGGAGGTGGCGCGGTGAGGTTCTGGCAGCTCTTGCGCACAGAGGGCCATCTTGTGTGGAAAGGCCGCTGGGTCGCGATCCTGACGCTGGCGCTGGTGGCCTGGGCCGTGTGGGGAGGCCCATTCGGCACCTACCGCTACGCGCTGCGCGGGGTGGAGCGGATGGAGGAGCTGCGCGCGGCGTACGCGGCCGGCTTCGATGAGTACATCGACGAGGCGCTCACGGCCGACCTGCAGGCGACTCTGGCCCTCCTCCACCCGGCCGTGGGTTCCAACTACCTGCTGTCGATCCTCGCCGTGCTGGGCACGATGGCGCTGCCGATCTGGGGCGCGCAGCTGGTCGGCGCCGAGTTCCGGCACCGCACGGCCAAGGTGCGGGCGGCGCACGCCGGCTGGATGCCGGTGGTGGCGGCGAAGGTCTGCTGGCTGCTGCTCCTCAGCGCGGGGCTGGCCCTGCTCTTCGCCGGGATTGGCGCCGTAAGCGGGCAGTTGACCTGGCGGGCGGCGCAGGAGACGATCGGGCTGGCGGGCGACGTGGTTCCGCCGCCGCCGAAGGCGCCTTTGGCCGCGCAGCTTCTGGTGGCGGCGATGGGCCTCTTCTTCTCCGGCCTGACCGGGCTGCTGGCGGCCCTGGTCACCCGCAGCTCCCTGGCCGGCGCCCTGGCGGGACTCGCGTTGCCCTACGCGGAGGCGTTCGTCATCGGCACCCCGTCGTGGGGCTGGCTCCTGCCCCGCATCGCCTACGGCAACCTGATGGTGGACCAGTTCGTCTACCTGCCCGGCGGGATGGTGGGCGAGCCGATTGCGCTGGTGCCTGCGCCGGCGCCGTGGGCCTCGTGGGCGGTCTTCGCCGCGTGGATCCTGCTCGCGAGATGGGCGGCCCTGCGCATCAGCCTGCGGCAGCAGATCCTGAGCTGAGTAACCGGTCAAGCCGCTGCCGCATACCTTATCCCCCACAGGAGGGGAGGGGTTGCGGTGCTTGCGATGTTCGAGCCACTGGCCGCGGCCATCGTGCGCAGCTTGCTGCTCATGGCCGGGTTCGTCGCCAACTCCAGCACATTCCCACAGCCGCTCAACGAGGAGGAGGAGGCCAAGTACCTTTCCCGGCTCCAGAAGGGTGACGAGGAGGCCCGGGCCGTACTGATCGAGCGGAACCTGCGGCTGGTCGCCCATATTGTGAAGAAGTTTGATAACACCGGCGAGGACGTAGATGACCTCATCTCTATTGGCACCGTCGGCCTGATCAAGGCCATCGGGACGTTCAAGCCCGACAGGGGCACGAGACTGGCTACATATGCGGCACGCTGTATTGAAAACGAGATCCTGATGCACCTGCGCAGCCTGAAGCGGGTGCGGGGCGAGGTCTCGCTCTACGACCCCATCGGGGTGGACCGGGAGGGCAACGAGATCACCCTGATCGACGTGCTCGGCTCAGATCCGGACGTGGTGCCCGACCTGGTGGGCAAGCGGCTGGACGAGTCGAAGCTGCGCGAGAAGCTGAAGAAGCTGGGCGGAAAGGAGCGGCAGGTGCTGGAGCTGCGCTACGGCATCTCCGGCGGGCCGCGCAAGACGCAGCGGGAGATCGCCCGCATGCTCGGCATCTCCCGCAGCTACGTCAGCCGTATTGAGAAGAAGGCGGTCATGAAGCTCTGCAAGGAGCTGTTTGAGGAGGGCTACGGCCAGCAGGGGTGAGGAGGGCCCGAAGGCCCGGCATCGCCTTCGGAGCCCCTCCCCCGGTTTGATGCGCTGCGATCACACTCCCGGCCTGTTCCGTGAAACGCGCCCGGAGCGCCTCCCGCAGCTTCATCTTGGCCTCGTGCAGCTCCTTGCGGATCAGCGGGGGCGCATCGTCCGCAGCCGCTGCCTCCAGGAAGGCCATGAACTCCCGCACAGGCGCCACCAGTTCATCGTTCCCCCCGGGCAGGGTCTGCCCTGCCCCCAGATCCCGCATCGACTGCAGCAGCTTGCCCAGAAACTCCTTGGAGAGCACCTCATTGTCCAGCATGCGTGTTCTCGCCCCATTCGTACGCCCCCGGGTGGCAGGCGGCGGCCACATGCTTCACGCCTTTCGTCCCGTCGGACGCCGGTCATAGGCCCCGGCGTCGCACTGTGGGCCCTGCGGGCGCCGCACCCCCCGCTGGTCCACGCCGACCGGCTCAGAGGCCGCATCCTGGCAGTTGCGCGCGCCATCCACCGCCGCCGAGTTCCGCCCCAGGGCGTTCGTGGGCGTCCGGCCGGGCGGGTTCGGCTGCAGCGGCCCCAGCGCCAGCCGGGCCGCCGTGACCTTGGTGAAGCACGGACACGTATCGTCGTTGGAATAGTTGCCGCCCAGGTCGAAGACCTGGCCGGCGCAGTTGCGGCGCGGGATGCCCGCCCCGTTGTGGGTGTTCGCCACGATGGAGTTGGTCACGTAGATCGAGCTGTTGTTCCCGTTTTCCACCGCCGCGCTGTTGGGTGAGAACGGCACCACGTTTTCGTTCAGGGTGACGAAACTCATCTTGACCACGCTGCCCGAGCTGGCGAGCACTGCCGCCCCCTGGCCTGCGAAGTTCTCGGAGACGGTGGCGTTGAGCAGACGGACGTCGGCGGCGACGGTCGCGCTGTTTCCTGAGATGGCCGAGCCGGTGATGCTGAGCCGCGTCCCGCCCTGCGTGCAGATGCCGCCGAGGTCGCCCGACTCGTTGGCGGACACGTCGCAGTCCGTCAGCGCCAGCGAGGTCATGGGCACCAGCCCGCCCTGCACGATGGCCAGAATCGCCCCGCCGTAACTCCCCGCCTGGTTTGCGGTCAGGGCGCAGCGGGTGAGGGTGAAGAGCCCGCTCCCGACCAGCGCCGACTGGTTCATGACGAACCGGCAGCTGCGGAGGGTGGTGACGCCCGCGGTGTGGCGGATGGCGCCGCCCGCCGTGGCGGCGCTGTTCCGGGTGAAGGTGCAGTTTTCGGCGACCAGGTTGCAGGAGAGGGCGTCGATGGCGCCACCGAACCCGATTGCCTGGTTCGCCGTAAAGACTACGTTGCGAAGGGTGACGAGGCTGTTCACAGCGAGCACGGCCCCGCCCGCGACGGACGCGCCCCCCCGCAGGGTGAGCCCCTCGATGAGCACCTCCAGGCGGAGCCGATGTTGAGGATCTGGGTGCCGTTGCCGTTGATGGTCAGGCTGCCGGCCCCGGGTCCGTCGATCGTCAGGTGGTCCTCGATGGTCGGCAGGGCGGATTTGAGCAGGATCTCTCCGGTCACCCGGAAGCGAATCAGGTCCGGGCCCGCGCTGCCGTTGGCTTCGAGGATGGCCTGCCGCAGGGAGCCGGGCCCGCTGTCTGCAAGGGTGGTGACCGTGTAGGTTGCCAGTTTATACCACTCCTCCTGGCGCGGCATGGGGCCTTCTACTACGCTATGGCGGGGATGGTGCCTGGGTGAAAGCCCGTTCCACATGAGGGCTTTCATGTATGGTCATACCTGTGGTAGAATGTTCCCCTGAGCCTGGAGGTGTGACCCGTGGGCGGCCTGCGACCTCAGGAGTACCACAACTCCATCTTTGAGATCGACCTGGAGAAGCTCCGGCGGATGGGCAAACGGGCGATCATCCTTGACCTGGACAACACCCTGGTGCGGTGGAACGACCCGGCCCCGACGCCGGCGCTGCTCGTGTGGCTGGCGGCCGTCCGGGGGCACGGGCTGAAGCCGTGCATCGTGTCCAACAACAGCGGCCCGCGGGTGAGCGAGTTCGCCTCCAGGGCCGGTGTGCCGTTCGTGTGCAACGCCGCCAAGCCCCGGCGGAAGGGGTTTGCGCGGGCCATGCAGCAGCTCGGGGTGGAGCCCCACGAAACGGTGGTGGTGGGCGATCAGCTCTTCACCGACATCCTCGGCGGGAACCGGGCAGGCGCCTACACCATTCTGGTGGTGCCGATCGACCGGCGGGAGTTCATCGGCACCCGCCTGGTGCGCATGATCGAACGGCGGGTGCTGAACCACCTTCGCCGCCGGGGTCTTCTGAGCCCGAAATAGATGCGGCTGGCCCGAGGCCAGCCGATCTGCCTATAGATGGCAGGTTTCGCCAGGAGGCCCGCCGAATGGAGTAAGACGAAGTGAGACCCGCCTGCGCGCGGGGAGGGGGGGATTGCGATGACGCAGCGTCGGAGCACATCGCTGGGGCCGGGAAGGATGTTGGGCATTCTCGGGCACCCGGTGGCGCACTCTGCCTCGCCCGCCATGCACAATGCGGCCTTTGCCGCGCAGGGGATGCACGCCCTGTACGGGGCGTTTGACGTGCCGCCGCCGCAGCTGGAGAAGGCGATTGCGGGCATCCGCACGCTGGGGCTCCTGGGCGTGAACGTCACCATTCCCCACAAGGAGGCGGTCATGGCCTACCTGGACGAGGTCGCCCCCACCGCCCGGCAGGTGGGCGCGGTGAACACCATCGTCAACCGGGGCGGGCGGCTGATCGGGTACAATACCGACGGGTGGGGCTTCCTGCTCAGCCTGGAAGAGCGCGGGGTGCGCGTGGCGGGCAGGAGCGCCGTGGTGCTCGGGGCCGGCGGGGCCGCCCGCGCGGTGGCGCTGCACCTGGGCATGGCCGGCGCTGGCCGGCTCACCATCATCAACCGGTCACGCTCCCGGGCCGAGTTCCTGGCCGCCGACCTCGCGCGGGCCAAGAACCCGGTGCGCGCCGAGGTGGCCGACCCGGGGTCCGAGGAGGCGCGCGCGGCGCTCTCCGAGGCGGGGCTTGTGGTCAACTGCACACCCCTGGGCATGGATCCGGACACCGAGAGCACCCCGCTGGAGGACGTGGGGCTGCTCCCTGCGGACGCCGTGGTCTACGACACGATCTACCGCCCGCTGGAGACGCGCCTGCTGCGGGAGGCGCGCCGGCGGGGCCTCATCACCATCAACGGCGTGGCCATGCTGGTGCACCAGGGGGCCTGCGCCTGGGAGTACTGGTTCGGCCGGCGGGGCCCGGTGGACGTGATGCGGGCGGCCGCCCTGGCAGCGCTGGAGGAGCGGCCATGAGCGGGAAGGCGTTGCTCGGGCTCTTGCTGGGCGCGGCCCTGGGCGCGGCACTCGGCTACCTGGGCGCCCGGCTTTCCGCCCGCTGGCTCACCCGTCCCGTGCCGGCGTGGCTCACCTGGTCCCTGGCGGCGGCCACCGGAACGGCGGCGGGGCTGCTGGGGCTGCTCCACCCGCTCACGCCCTACTTCTGGCACCAGCTGCTCCTGCTCGCGATCCTGCTGCTCGCGGCCTTCGTCGACGTGCAGGAGCGCATCATCCCCAATGAACTGGTGCTCTTCGGCCTGGCCGCGTGGCTGCCGGCGATGCTGCTCTTCCCCTACGACGGGAAGTCGTGGCTCTCTGCGCTGGGCGGCGGGGCGGCGGCCTTTGCGTTTTTCTACCTCCTGGCCGTGCTGGTTCCCGGCGGCATGGGCATGGGCGACGTGAAGCTGGTCCTGGTGATGGGGCTCTTCCTGGGCGCAGGGTGGGTGGCCATGGCGCTCATGCTCTCCTTCATCCTGGGCGGGCTGGTCTCGGGCGTCCTGCTGGCCACGCGCAGGATCGGGCGCCGGGGCCATATTCCCTTCGGCCCGTTCCTCGCTCTGGGCGGGCTGATCACCGTACTGTGGGGAAGTCAGATCTGGAACTGGTACGCGGGATAACGACGAACGAGGAGGGCAGGCGGCCCATGCTGCGGTACATGACAGCCGGCGAGTCGCACGGGCGGGCACTGGTGACCATCGTTGAGGGGCTGCCCGCGGGCGTGCCGGTGGACCTGGCGGCCATCGACCGCGACCTGGCCCGGCGCCAGACCGGCCATGGGCGCGGCGGCCGCATGAAGATCGAGCGGGACCGGGTGGAGGCGCTCTCGGGCATCCGCCACGGCAAGACCCTGGGCAGCCCGGTGGCCTTGCTGGTGGAGAACAGGGACTGGCTGAACTGGACCGAGGTGATGTCGCCTCTGCCGGTGGAGGCCTACACCGACCCGCGGGCGGCCCAGAAGGTGCGCACGCGCCCGCGGCCGGGCCACGCGGATCTGGTGGGGGCCCTGAAGTACGGCCACGCCGACCTGCGCAACGTGCTGGAACGGGCCTCGGCCCGGGAGACGGCCGTACGGGTGGCCGTGGGGTCGCTCGCGAAGCAGTACCTGGCCCCGTTCGGCATCCGGGTGGCCGGCTATGTGCGGTCCATCGGCCCGGTGGAGGCGCAGGTTCCGGACGGGCCGGATCTGGATGAGATCGTCGCCCGGGCGGAGGCGAGCCCGGTGCGCTGCCCCGACGCGGACGCCTCGGCCCGCATGGTCGCCGAGATCGATGCAGCGAAACGGGACGGCGACTCGCTGGGCGGCGTGGTGGAGGTGGTGGCGGCGGGCCTGCCGCCGGGCCTGGGCAGCCACGTGCACTTCGACCGCAAGCTGGACGGCGCCCTGGGCGCGGCCCTGCTCTCCATCCAGGCGGCGAAAGGGGTGGAGATCGGCGACGGCTTTGCCGCCGCGCGGCGAAGGGGCTCGCAGGTGCACGACGAGATCGGCTGGAGCCCCGACCGGGGCTACTTCCGCTACAGCAACCGGCTCGGCGGGCTCGAGGGCGGCATGACCAACGGGATGGACCTGGTGGTCCGGGTGGCGTTCAAGCCGATCGCCACGCTCTACAAGCCCCTGCGGTCGGTGGAGATCGACACGCACGCAGAGGCCGTGGCCGGCATCGAGCGGTCCGACGTGTGCGCCGTGCCCGCCGCGGCGGTGATTGCGGAGTGCGTGACCGCCTTTGAGATCGCCCGCTTCGTCGCGGAGAAGTTCGGTGGAGACTCGCTGGACGAAGCCTTGCGCAACTACCGCGGGTACATGGAGCAGATCTCCCGGCGGTAAGAGGCGCGGCGGCAGGGGGGCTGTACGGTGAACATCGTGCTGGTGGGGCTGATGGGCTCCGGTAAGACTGCGGTGGGCCGGCTGCTGGCCGAGAGGCTGGGTCGGCCCCTCGTTGATACAGACGCGCTGGTGGAGGAGGCGGCCGGCTGCACCATCGCCGAGATCTTCGCGGCGGAGGGCGAGGAGGGCTTCCGCCGGCGGGAGGCCGAGGCGGTGGCGCGGGCGGCGGCCGGCGACAACCAGGTCATCGCGACCGGGGGCGGCGCGGTGCTCAGGCCCGGGAACCGGGAGGCCCTGCGCAGCAGCGGCCTGGTTATCTGGCTGGATGCGGAGCCCGAGTCGCTCTACCAGCGGGCGCGCGCGCAGGGGCTCGCGCACCGGCCGCTGCTCAGCGGTCCCGACCCCCTGGGCCGGCTCAGGGCCCTGGCGGATGCCCGCCGCCCGGCCTACGAGGCGGCCGCGCACGTGCGGATCCGGACGGATCGGCGTACGCTGCATGATGTAGTGGAGGAGATCATTGAGAAGCTAGAGGAAAGGGGATTGCCCTAGTGGCAGACGTGTGGGTGGAACTGGGAGAACAGAGTTACCCCATATATATCGGCGCCGGGCTGCTGGGCCGGCTGGGCGCCCTGGTGCGTGACCGGCTGCCCGAGACCCGGCGGGCCCTGCTGGTGACCGACTCCAACGTGGGTCCCCTGTACGGCGAGACGGCCCGCGCAGCCCTGGAGGAGGCGGGCATCGCCACCTCGCGGGTGACGGTGGCGGCCGGCGAGGCCTCCAAGTCGCTCTCGCAGGCATTCAGCCTGTATACCAGCTGCGTGCGCGCAGAGCTCGACCGCACCAGCGCCATCGTGGCCCTGGGCGGCGGTGTCGTGGGCGACCTCTCCGGATTCGTGGCGGCCACCTACATGCGGGGGATTCCCTACGTGCAGGTGCCCACCACCCTGCTCGCGCAGGTGGACTCGGCCGTGGGCGGCAAGACCGGCGTCGACCTGCCCCAGGGGAAGAACCTGGTGGGGGCTTTCTACCAGCCGTCGCTGGTGGTGGCGGACGTGGAGACGCTGAAGACCCTGCCCCGGCGCGAGCTGGCCGCCGGCATGGCCGAGGTGGTCAAGTACGGCGTGATCCGCGACGAGGAGTTCCTGAAGTACGTGGAGGTGCAGGTGGGCAACCTGCTCGCCCACGACCCGGCGGCGCTGGAGCGGGTGGTGCAGACCAGCTGCCGCATCAAGGCCGACGTGGTGGCCGCCGACCCCCGCGAGAAGGGGCTGCGGGCCATCCTCAACTTCGGCCACACGGTGGGTCACGCCCTGGAGGCCGCCTACGGGTACATGTGGCTGCACGGGGAGTGCGTCGCGGTCGGCATGGTGGCGGCGGCGATCATCGCCCGGCACAGCGGCATCGCGGAGGACGGCCGGCTGGAGGTCAGGCTGAAGCGCGTCCTGGAGCGGCTGGGGCTGCCCACCATGCTGCCCGAGGGCGTTGACCCGAAGGACCTGGGACCGTATCTGCGCATGGACAAGAAGGCAAAGGACGGAATCATCCACTGGGTGATGCCCGTGCGGGCCGGCGAGGTGATCGTCACCCCGAAAGTGGCGCCCGACGCCATCCGGTGGGGACTGGAAGCCCTGAGGAGGTAATGGCCAGATGAAGTATCTGCTTTCCTACACGGCGGAGGTTCGGGAGGCCCTGGACCAGAACCGGCCTGTGGTGGCCCTGGAGTCGACGATCATCAGCCACGGCATGCCCTATCCGGAGAATCTGCAGATGGCCCGGGAGGTGGAGGAGATCGTCCGCAGCCAGGGGGCCGTCCCGGCCACCGTGGCGATCATCGGCGGCCGGTGCAAGGTGGGGC
The DNA here is from genome assembly GCA_023623185.1 of Bacillota bacterium. Lineage (GTDB taxonomy): Bacteria > Bacillota > Sulfobacillia > Symbiobacteriales > Symbiobacteriaceae > Symbiobacterium. The sequence goes on along the minus strand of JAMNXV010000074.1, from coordinate 11,458 downwards.
TGACCGACGAGGAGCTGGAGCTGCTCGCGACGTCGCCGGAGGCGGTGAAGGTGTCGCTGCGGGACCTGCCGGTGGTGCTGGCGCGCAAGGCGCTGGGGGCGACCACCGTCGCGTCCACGGCGACCATCGCCGCCGCGGCCGGCATCGAGGTGTTCGTCACCGGCGGAATCGGCGGCGTGCACCGGAAGAGCCCCGGCGACCCGGCCCAGATGTGGGACGTCTCCGCGGACCTGACCGTGCTGGGCCGCACCGACATCACGGTGGTCTGCGCCGGGGCCAAGTCCGTATTGGACATCGGCGCCACGCTGGAGGTGCTCGAGACCTTGGGGGTGACGGTGCTGGGCTACCGGACAGACCGCTTCCCCGGCTTCTACACCCGCGATGCGGGCTTCGGCGTGGACGCGCGGGTGGACACGCCGGCCGAGGCCGCGGCGATCATCCAGGCGCGGCAGCAGACCCGCCTTCCCGGCGGCGTGCTGGTGGTCAACCCCGTGCCCGAGGCCGATGCCATGGATCCGGACGAGGTGGAGCGGTACATCTCGGAAGCCCTGTCGGCCATGGAGGCCGAGGGGGTGGCCGGCAAGGCGGTGACCCCGTACCTGCTGGCCCACATGAAGGAGGCCACGGGGGGCCGCGCCCTGGCCACGAACATCGCCCTGGTCAAGCACAACGCCCTGGTCGGCGCGCAGATCGCCGTCGCCCTGAAGGCCTAGTGGACCGGAATGAGAGCAGCAGCCCCCGTTCAGTCACGCGAGCGGGGGTTTTCTCTTGCATCCATTCCCGACGAGAATGAAAGAAATAGAACATCGTTCTGCACGGTGGAACGATTGGGGCTTAACAGGGACCGCCTGGGCGGTTAGGATGGTAACGGAAGGGGGCTGAAACCGATGGCATACGAGCCGACCATCGTGGTAATGGAGGGTGACCAGACCGGACAGGAGCTGCTGGAGGAGGCCGTTCGGCTGCTCAGCCCTGATGTGATCGGTCTGCCTTTGAGTCTTGTGCGTTACGATCTGAGCCTGGAAAACCGCCGGGCCACGCAGAACCGGGTCGTGTACGAGGCGGCCGCGGCCATGCGTGAGGCCGGTTACGGACTGAAGGCCGCGACCATCACCCCGGAGGGCCGGGACGACGTGGGGTCGCCCAACGCCATCCTGCGCCGCGAGATCGACGGCACGGTCATCCTGCGCACGGGCAGGGCGCTGCCCGGGGTGGAGACCATCGGCCAGATCACCGCGCCCATCGCGGTGGTGCGCATGGCGACGGAGGACGCGTACGAGGCGAAGGAGTGGCGTGAGGGCGAGGGCGACGAGGCCAGGGCGTACCGCACCACCTACATCTCGGCCCGGAATTGCCGCGCCACGGCCGAGTTCGCGTTCCGGCTGGCCCGCCAGATGGGGGCGGTGGTGTTCGGCGGCCCGAAGTGGACGGTCTCGCCCACGTACGAGGGGCTCCTGAAGGAGGCCATGGACGAGGCGGCCAGGCGCCACCCGGACGTGCCCTACGACCCGCAGCTCATCGACGCGGCCTACGCCCTGCTCATCGGCCGGGCCACCCGGCCGCTGGTGGTTCCGTGCCTCAACCGGGACGGCGACATCCTCTCCGACCTGGTGCTGGCGCTCTACGGCTCCATCGCGGGGTCTGAGTCGCTGCTCATCTCCTTCGACGAGGACTTCCGCCCGCGGGTGGTCATGGCCGAGGCCCCGCACGGCACGGCCCCCAGCCTGCAGGGCAAGAACGTGGCCAACCCGCTGGCGATGCAGCTGGCGGCCGGCGCGCTCCTGAAGCAGATGCCCGATCAGGAATACCAGCGGGCCGGAACAGCCATCCAGGACGCCTGTCTGGAGGCCGTGGCCGCGGGCGTCCGCACAGGCGACCTGGGGGGTACCGCCAGGACCACCGAGTTCACCGAAGAGGTCATGCGCCGGGTGAAGGAGAAGCTGGCCGTCTCCGCCCACTGAGGCCGCACCCCGCCGCAGCCCCCGGAATAGGCTGGTGAGCGCGAGGGGGGTGCGGCCATGTACATCACCCACGGCGACACGATCGTGTTCCGTTCAGACCGGCAGGAGCGTTACGGCACCACCTCGCGGCTGCCGGAGCGCCGTGCGGCGTGGGAGTCCGCAAAGGATGACCGCCGGCTCGAATCCCTGCGGGAGCGCATCGAGGTGCTCGAGGACCGGATGAGCCGGCTGGAGGCGCGCCTCTCCCGGGCCCTCGATGCGGCGGCGGGCTTCGCACGGGCCGAGGGGCACCGCATCGAGGGGCACCGCATCGAGGGGCACCGCACCGAGGGGTACCGCGCCGAGAGGCACCGGACCGACGAGTACCGCGCCGACGGGAGCCGCCGCGCGGGCCGGGATCGGTCCGGCGGCTACGGCGCTCCCGGCGACGGAGAGGCGCGGCCGGTGCGGGTCTCGCTCCAGGCCGGGGGCGGCGCCCAGGTGAGCCTGGGAGAAGTGCGGCTGATCCAGCGTGCCTGACGACCGGTCGACCGACAGGAAACGCCCTCCTCCGGACGAATCTCTGTATGAGAGTTTCGGTTCCGTGAGGAGGGCGTTGCTGTGCGGAAAAGGGGTTTGACAGGCTTTGTCGCCGGCTTTGTGACCGCCGCCGTGCTCTTCGGCGGTCTGGCGGCAGGGGCGGCCACCTATGAGCGGCAGATCACCGCTCACTTTGTTCCCCTGCGGTACGTCTTCGACGGCATCGAGCGCACGCCGCCGGCCGGCGAGGCGGGCTTCATTCACAACAACCGCACCTACGTGCCGCTGCGTTTCATGGCCGAGTCGCTGGGCCGCCCGGTGGAGTATGACAACGGCACGATCTACATCGGGGCCATACCCGGCCAGGTGCCCGAGGTCTGGAGCAACCTGACCCCGCAGGGTGAAGGCAGCTTCAGCATCCAGTACTTCGAGGAGCGCGCCCTGAGCCTGCAGGGCACCGAGATGCCGGCGGCCAGCGTGGTCACCGTCGTCGCGCCGGGAGGCGATGACGTGGCCGAGAAGCGCGGGACGACGGCGCAGGTGTGGGCGGACTACGACCTGCCCGAAGGGGTCACCCGCATGAGCGGAACGCTTTACGTGCCGCAACAGTACTTCGGGTTGGCCGGCGAGCGCCGGGTGGGGCGGATGGTGGTGCTCAACGAGCTGAACCGGGCGATCTACACCAGCCCGGACCTGACCACCAAGTCCGATCCGGTCCCGTTTGAGGTGTCCCTCGACGGCGTGAAGCGGGTGCGCATTGCCGTCACCCTTCACCCCTACGAGGGGGTGCCGCTGAGCGACCTGCTGATCATGGCGCAGCTGGGCATTTCTGAACTGAAGTTTGAGTAGCGCGTGAGGGGCGGGGGTATGAACCCCCGCCCTGAACTTTTTCACTACCACTCGTCGCCGGGACCGAAGGGCTGATCGTGCTTATCCTCCTCCGGGATGTCGAGCCCCGGCACGGTGACGACCTCGGAATCTTCGGGGCAGCGGAGCCGCTTGGGGGTGACGTCGCGGGCGTGGACCTTCAGCCACTTGCGGCGCACAACCTTGGCCCGCACCTTGATGACCGACTTCTCCAGCAACTTGGAGAAGGTGCCGTCGTGGTGGCGGTCGACCAGTTTGTCAAACTCGCCGGCGACGATCGCGTCCTCGATCTCGCACTCATCGCCGTCACGGCTGCCGGGCACGTCGATGAAGAGGTGGAAGGGGATCTCGACCGTGCAGTGACGCACGTCGCCACAGACGCGGTTCAGGCCGCCCTTGCGGTCCCAGTTCTTCGCCGTTTTGTACGTGATGTTCTTGATGAGGCGGCCGTTGATGATCACCTTGTCGCAGACGGCGGCGCAGTCGTCGATCTCGATCAGCTTGTGAATCTCGTCGATCTTGAAGGCCGGTGGCGTCAGCGGAATCTCGCTCACAACCAGCACCTGTGCCGTGTTGGTGTTCACCACCACGGGGGTCTGAATCACGTAGCCGTTCTCCTTCAACCCGTCGCGACCTCCTTTGGACCGTGCCGGTACACCTCATCTTATGCGGCGGCGCGGGCCCAGGTCACATAATGTCCGAAACGGTCAACTGGATGTGGCACGCCGGTGCTCGGTGGAGGTAGCCGCGATGACTGCTCCCTTCGGGCTGCCGCGCGCCCGAGCATGGCCTGTTCGTAGCGAATTTGAAGAAACTGGCGAAAGGACGGAGGAGTTTACTGTGTAGACACGAACCTCGTAGTTGTAAGACTGTACTGACCACATAAAATGATACAACGATGCCCCTAAGGTCTTGAGGAGAGTTGTGGCAACTCACACACCCCGCCGGGCAGCGCCCGGGAAAGGAGGGGAGTGGGGCCTCGGCCCGGCATCCGGACACCCGTCGTCACCAAGCTCAGACCGGAGGTGTGTTGCGTTGACGTATGGCATCGGTATCGCATTGCTCCTGGGAATCATCGCTTACGTCGCCGTTGTGATGAACCTGGGAGCCAGCTGCTTCTGGCACGAGGCGCTGATCGTCGGTGCGGTCACGGGTCTGATTGTCGGAAATGTGGAACTGGGCCTCATGATTGGTGCGACCCTCACGCTCATGTCGCTCGGCATGTGGACCTACGGCGGGGCGACCATCCCGGACTTCATGACCGGCGCCATCCTGGGCACCGCATTCGGCGCACTGCCCGGCGTCGGCGTTGAGGGCGGGCTTGCCATCGCCGTTCCGGCCGCGCTGCTCATGACCCAGCTGGACGTGCTCGGACGGGCGATCACGACCCTGTTCATCCACGGCGCTGACAAGGCCGTCGCCGAGGGCAACGTGCGGGCGGTCACCTGGTGGCACCTGCTGGGCCAACTGCCCTGGGGCCTCACCCGGTTCTTCCCGGTCTTCCTCGCGATCTGGCTGGGCGCCGAACCCGTGCAGAACTTCATCAACTGGATGCCCGAGCACATCATGAAGGCCATGCGCGTGACCGGCGCGGTTCTGCCGGCCCTGGGCTTTGCCCTGCTGCTGACCATGATGCCGCTGAAGAAGTACTGGCCGTTTGCCCTGCTGGGCTACATCCTCTTCGCCTACCTGAACGTTCCCATGATCGGCATCGCGCTCACCGCCGTTGCCGTCGGCATCCTCTACATCAACCTGAAGGAGGTGCGGGCTCGTGGCTAACACGCAGGTAGACCAGAACCAGGTATTGCCGGAGTACGGCCCGGTGACCCCCGCCGACATCAGGAGGGCCGCCTGGCGGCACAACCTGACCCTGCAGTGGTCCTGGAACTACGAGCGCATGCAGGCTCTCGGCTTCATGTGGTCGATCCTGCCGATCCTGCAGCGGATCTCCCGCACCAAGGAAGAGCTCATCGCCAACATGCAGCGGCACATGAACTTCTACAACACCAACCCGGCGGTGGGTTCGCCGATCATCTTCGGCGCGGCCTGCGCCCTGGAGGAGAAGGGGCAGGGCGAGGTGGCCGACAGCCTGAAGATCGCCCTGATGGGCCCGTTCGCCGGCATCGGCGACACGATTCAGGCCATCCTGCTGCGCCCGATCGTCGCGGTGCTGGCCGCGTCGCTGGCGATGGAGGGCAGCTGGGCCGGCCCGCTGATCATGTTCCTCTTCGGCCTGGCCTGGTTTGCGCTGAAGTTCCCGCAGGTCACCTGGGGCTACAAGCAGGGCGTCAACCTGGTCACCACCGTGGCAGGGGGCGCGCTGGACAAGGTGACGGAGGCCGCAACGATCATGGGCCTGATCGTGGTGGGCGGCTTCATCCCGTCCATCATGGCGAGGGTGACCACCCCGATCAAGTACGTGCGGGAGGTCACCGTAGACGGCCAGCTCACCGAGAAGGTCGTCGAACTGCAGCCGGCGCTCGACTCGATCCTGCCGTACATGATCCCGATCGTCATCGTCGGGTTCGCCTACTGGCTGCTGAAGGCCCGCCGCCAGTCGCCGATCAAGGCGCTGCTGTGGCTGACCGTCCTCGCCTTCGCCTGCAGCTACCTGGGCATTCTGTAACACACGCAACGGAGGGGCGGGGGCCCCTGGCCCCCGCCCTGCACACCCAAGGGGGGTGAGGCCGGTGATCGGCATCGTGCTGATCAGCCATGGTCCGCTGGCATCGGGGCTCCTGCAGGCCGCCGAGATGATTGTGGGCCCGCAGGAGGCCGTGGCCGTGCTGGAACTGCAGCCGGCACAGGATATGGACCAGTTCCGGGAAGAGATGGAGCAGGCGGCGGCCCGGGTGGACCGCGGCCTGGGCGTGTTGATCTTGGCCGACCTGTTCGGCGGCAGCCCGGCCAACACGTCGGCCTACCTGCTGCGGCCGGGGATCGACGTGGTCTGCGGCGCCAGCCTTCCCATGCTCCTCGAAGTGCTGGCCATGCGTGAGGGCCAGACGCTTTCGGCACTGGCGGAGACGGCCGTGCAGGCCGGCGCTGCCGGTACCCTGCGCCTGGCCGACATGCTCGGCCGGGGTTGATCAGATCTCACGACCGGGAGGAGAGAATCGTATGCCCGTTGTCCACATGCGCATCGACAACCGACTGATCCACGGCCAGGTCACCGTCTCCTGGGCCAGCCACCTCGCCGCCGACCACATGATCGTGTGCAACGACAAGGTGGCGCAGGACCCGATTCAGAAGATGATGCTGCCGGCCGCGGCCCGGGGCGTGAAGACCTCGGTGCTCTCCGTCGCGGATACCCTGGCCTACTGCGCCTCGCCCGAGGCGGAGCAGGAGCGCATCTTCATCATCGCCAAGTTCCCGTCCGACGCCCTGGCGCTTCTGGACGGCGGCCTGAAGCCCGAGGAGATCAACGTCGGCAACCAGGCGCCGGTTCCGGGCACCCAGTTCGTCATGGTCACCCGCACCTGCGCCGTCACGAAGGAGGACGCCGCGATCTACCGCGAGATCGTCAACCGGGGCTACGCCCTCACCGGCCGAATGATGCCGAACGATCCGAAGAACAATTTCATTGATGTACTAACCAGGAAGGGGCTGTGAGGGGGCCTGACGCATGAAGGCCGGATATCATAGTGCGATCATCACGCCGCCCATCCCGTGCGGGATGGGGGGCTACGCGGCCCGCTCCGGGCCGGCCGAGGGGGTGCACGACCCCCTTTTTGCTCGCACCCTGGTGCTGGAGGAAGGCGGCCGGCGGCTGGCGATCGTCACGTGCGACATTCTGCACGTGGACCGTCCGCTGGCGGAGGCGGTGCGTGCCCGGGTTGCCGACCTGACCGGCATCCCGCCTGAGCGGGTGATGCTGCTGGCCTCGCACACGCACGCCGGGCCGTCGCCCGAAGGGTGGCGCGGGGATCCGGCGCCGCCGGAGTACCTGGCGTGGCTGCCCCTCCAGCTCGCGGGCAGCGTGCTGCAGGCCGCCCGCCGGATGGAGGAGGTGGAGGTGGCCTGGGGCTCGGCGCAGGTGGAGGGGCTGGGCAAGAACCGCACAGACCCCGGCCTGCCCTTCGACCCCATGCTGCGGCTGCTCGCCTTCATAGCGAGCGGGCAGCCGCGCGCGGTGCTGCTCAACTACGGCTGCCACCCGACGGTGATGGGGGCCGACAACCGGCTGATCTCGGCCGACTGGCCCGGGGCAGCGGTGGCGGCGCTGCGGCGGGCCCTGGGGGAGGACGTCTGGGTGGGCTTCGCACAGGGCTGCGCCGGCGACGTGAGCGCGCGCTTCACCCGGCGCGGGCAGTCGTTCGCCGAGGTGGAACGGCACGGCCGGCTGCTGGCGGGTGCGGCGCTCTCGGCCCTGGGCAGGCTGGAAGGGCCCGGCCGCGCCAGGCACCTGGGGGCGCGGCGCCGGGTCGTGCGGCTGGCGCCCAGGCGCCTCCCGCCGCCAGAGCAGGCGGCCCGCCAGGTGGAGGCGGCCCGGGCGCGGCTTTCCGCACTGGAGGCCGCCGGCGCTTCACAGGCTGAGCTTCGCATCGCGCAGACGGCGCTTCAGGGTGCGGAGATCACGCTGCACTTCGCCACCGAGGGCCTCTCCATGGACCTGGACTGCGAGGTGCAGGCCTTCGCCATCGGAGACGCCGCCCTGGTGAGCCTGGCGGGTGAGCCCTTCTCGGCGCTGGGCCTCGCCATTCAGGCCCGCTCGCCCTTCGCGGCGACCCTGGTGGCCGGCTACGGCAATGGCTACTGCGGCTACCTGCCCGACCGCGAGGCCTTCGCCCGCGGCGGGTACGAGGCGCTCTCCGCCCCCAGCGAGCCCGGCTCCGGCGAGCGGCTGGCGGAGGTGGCCCTGGAGCTGCTGAACGAGTTGAAGGCGGAGGTGACAGGCTGATGATGCTGTTTACATGCCCGCGCATTCACGCCGAGGACAGGCTGGTCGACGGCTACGTGCTGGTGGAGGGCCGGCGCATCGCCGCGGTGGAGCCGGGACCGGTCCCTGCGGAGCTCGCGGGCGTGGAGCGCGTGGACCTGCCGGACTGCCACCTGATCCCCGGGATGATCGACATACACGTCCACGGCGCCGGCGGTTGGCCCGTGGAGGCGGCCGACGCGGCCGGGCTGCGGGCGCTGGCCCGCTTCCTGGCCGGCTTCGGCGTTACCGGCTTCCTGCCCACCGCTTCGGCCTACCCCATGGAGCAGCTGGAGGCGGTGGCCGCCCACGTTCGTGAGGCCATGGAGGAGGAGGCCGACGGCGCGGCGATCCTGGGCCTGCACCTGGAGGGGCCCTTCCTGAATCCGGCGCGGCCCGGGGCCATGAACCCCGGGAACTTCCGGGCGCCGTCCGTCGGCGACGCCGCAAGGCTGCTGGCGGCCGGCGGCGGCACGGTGCGGCGGGTTTCGCTCGCGCCGGAGCTGCCCGGAGCGCGGGAGCTGATCCGCTACCTGGCGGAGAACGGCGTGACGGTGGCCGGAGCGCACACCGATGCGACCTACGCGGAGACGATCGCCGGCATCGACGCCGGCGTGACCGTGGCCACCCACACGTTCAACGGCATGCGCGGGCTGCACCACCGGGAGCCCGGAGCGCTCGGAGCGTACCTCACCGATGACCGGGTGATCTGCGAGCTCATCTGCGACCTCCTGCACGTGCACCCGGCCGCAGTCCGGCTGCTCTTGCGGGCGGCGGGTCCTGACCGGGTGGCCCTCATCTCCGACGCCATCCCCGCCGCGGGGCTGAAGCCCGGCCACTACCGGCTGTGGGGACGGGATCTCTACATCGACGAGGAAGGCTACTCCAGGCTGGCGGACGGCACCCTGGCAGGCTCGACGATGCTGATGCTGCACGGCCTGCGTCACCTGGTGGAGGTGCTGGAGGTTCCGTGGGCGGATGCGCTCCGGATGGCGGCCCTGGTGCCGGCCCGCGCAATCGGGCTCGCCGACCGGAAGGGCAGCCTGGCGCCGGGCAAGGACGCCGACCTGGTGGCCATCGGTCCGGACTGGCAGGTGGCCTGGTGCGTGGTGGAGGGCCGGGCGGTGCGCCGGCCGGGAGACCCGCCTCCCGCATACAATCCCGCCTTCACGGCAGCATACACCTAGAAAGGGGAGACGGGCATGACGATTACGGCGGAACGGTTTTTCCAGGCGGCGGACGAGGCGATTGCACGGCTGAAGGCGACCCAGCTGCCGCAGATCAAGCGGGCGGGCGAGCTCCTGGCGGAGGCTGTGATGAAGGGCGGGGTCATTCAGGTGTTCGGCACCGGCCACTCCCGCGCGTTCGGCATGGAGATGGCCGGGCGGGCCGGCGGGCTGGTTCCCGCCAACGCGATCCTGGAGGACGTCCTCTTCTTCAACGGGATCTACCCGGTGGAGGAGCGGAAGAACCCGTACCTCGAGCGGGAACCCCAGATCGCGCACCAGATCCTCGCCCAGTACGACATCCGGCCGGAGGACATCTTCATCATTGTCTCGAACTCCGGCCGCAACGGCTCCACGGTGGAGATGGCGGCGGAGGTGAAGCGGCGCGGCCACAAGCTGATTGTGGTCACCTCGATGGCGCACACCACGTCGGTGACCTCACGCCATCCCAGCGGCAAGCTGCTCTACGAGTTCGCCGATGTGGTCATCGACAACTGCGGGCCGCTGGGCGACGCGGTGCTGGAGGTGGAGGGGCAGCCCGTGAAGGTGTGCGCCGTCTCCTCCATCACCGGCGCGCTGATCGCCCAGGGGCTGACGGCGGAGGTGGTCGGCCGGCTGGTGGCGGCCGGGCAGACGCCGCCGGTTTTCATCAGCGCCAACGTGGACGGCGCGGACGAGCACAACGAGGCCCTGAAGGCCCGCTACGAGGGTCGCATCTGAAGCGCTTGTGCATCTCGTGAACAATCCCCTATTGTCACGGGTTGCAGGATCGCTTATACTGGAATCACAACGGAATATGGGAACAGCGGTAGGTGCTCCCGTGCCCACGGGTCGGGAGTTAAAAGGGAAGCCGGTGAAAGTCCGGCACGGTCCCGCCACTGTGACGGGGAGTCGCCCCCACCCAGACGCCACTGGCCTGCAGGCCGGGAAGGCTGGGGGACGGCCATGATCCGAAGTCAGGAAACCTGCCTGTCGCTGCTACGTCGCTCAACCTTCGGGTGAAAGGGGGAGACGTAACGCGTAGCGTGACCTGTGCTGACGCGCATCCCCCTCTGGTTGAGTCCAGAGGGGGTTCTCTTTTCCGGAGTGATCCTATATGTCCCACGTAGTCATTTGCAGGAGGTACATCGCATGAACAGGTACAAGCTCGGATCGCTCGTGGTATCCCTGCTTCTGGTGACCCTGCTCGCCGGATGCGGCGGCACGCCGCAGGCCGGCAACTCCGGCGCGGAAGGGCAGCAGCCGGTCGGCCGGCAGGAGGCCACCGAGCAGCCCGGCAGCACGCAGGCCGGCGAGGAGGAGCAGGCGGGGGAGACCGAGGCGGGCGCATTTCCGATTACGTTGATCGACGGCGCGGGGCGCGAGATCACCATTGAGGCCGAGCCCCAGCGCATCCTCTCCCTGGGCCCCTCGGCCACCGAGGCCGTCTTCGCCCTGGGGCGCGGCGACCGGCTGGTGGGCCGCACCGACTGGTGCAACTTCCCGGCGGAGGCCCTGGATGTTCCGGCGGTGGGCAGCCTCTTCCCGCCCGACTATGAGCGGATCCTGGCGACCGAGCCCGATCTGGTGCTCATGATCGAGGGCTCGGTGGATGTGCGGGACAAGCTGGAGCAGGAGTATGGTCTGAAGACCTTCGTCTTCGCCCCGTCCACCTTCGAGGAGCTCTACACCGAGGTCGTGGCGCTGGGCCGGGCCCTGGGCGCCGTGGAGGCGGCCGAGGCGATGGTAGCCGAGATCCGGGGCGAGGTGGAGGCGATCGAGGCGAAGACGGCGTCGGTGACCGAGCGCCCTGTGGTCTTCTACGAGGTGTGGCCGGATCCGCTTTCGACCGCCGGCCCCGGCTCCTTCATCGATGACATGATCCGCATCGCCGGCGGCATCAACGCAGCCGGTGACGCCGACAGCGCCTGGCCGCCCTTCTCTGTGGAGGAGCTGCTGGCCGCAGACCCCGACGTCATCGTGACGGG